>NZ_JBNRJF010000001.1:0-499755 GCF_050589305.1 Gilliamella sp. G0441
ATTCGGGACATTTAATGCAAAAAAACCTTCTATCTTTTCATTTTCACAATATAGCTCCACATCAAAAAACTGAAGAGTATTTGTATTGGCTTCTAAGACTTCTTTTAAAAGTTTATTTACAAGTTTAGGACCTGATGATTCTAATATTAAGGCAGATTTAACTTTATTTAAATTAGATTTTTTAGAGATACTAAAAAACAATGGTAATTCTTTTTCAGGGAAAAATCTTCCTTTCAAAAACTCTTGATAATCTGTCGAAATATCATTTTCATAAATAACCCAACCATATGTATTCTTGGTAGTATTTATAATATATCCTTTCATAAAATCATCCCCGGTAATAATGGATTACATCATTTAAATATATTCGCTTTATGTCATTGGCACATATAAGGTTAAATGGAATCGAGTCTTTAGCCTATTAATTATCATACGCCAGATTGTGTTTTTCGTCATAGACTATTCTTGTTTAGGTCGATATTAGCATTCGCAGGTAACTTAAGAATATTAATACTTTTTGAATATTAAATCCCAATTTATCCAACAATAAATGTTTCAATGATAGGAGAATGATATGACGATTTTAGTACACTGATATTGATAGATTTGATGAAATTTTGTAATGTCAAAGAGTTAATTAAAAATTTCTAAGTATGAAAGAATGCGTATAAATTTGTCTTAATTATTTAAGACAAATCTAAAAAGTTAGTAATAAATGAGCTACTGTCCATTTTTATATTCCAAAGTATATAGTGATTGGTTAATGGAATTATTTTAAAAAAGAAGCCGAAATAGCAAGAAATGAAAAGGAATTAAAGAAAAAATTTATTTTAAAGTATAAAATTAGATATAAATTTATTACTACAATTATTTCATAGATTTCAATAATTATCATGACTCTATTTGCACTTACTTCTTGGTTTTTCTATAAAAAAGATGGGTTCTTTTAAATAACTACTTTTACATTTATATTATTAACAATACTTATGTTTTATATATCAGTTAAAGTAAACAATTAGACATCTAATAATTATAGAATTTTGGAAGAATTAAAAAAATGATCAGGTTGAGAAAGTAATCAAGGAAATAAAAGCGCAATATTTTGCGCCTTTATTCAAACATAAATAATATCTATTCTAAATAGAGATCTTGCATTGTTTTAAAATCTTGATCGGTGAAACCTAATTCTTGTTTAATATAGTTAGCTGGGGTTCCAGCAACTTCTTTCATGGTATTGAGAATTTCCATAATAAAACTTTCTCGAGTATCAATAAGACTTAATAGATAACCTAAGACATCTTCATTATCGGTAATTTTGCGATAAGCATCCATTTTAATTTTATTGCGCTCTAGGCGATTTTTTTGCGTTAGCATGTAATCATATATAATATCTTCTTCGGATACTCCTAACATTACTTGCAATAGCAATACTCCATAACCAGTTCGATCTTTTCCCCCACGACAATGCTGAATGCTTGGGCTTGAATTTGGCTTCAACAAGATGCGAATCATCTGACTGTAAGCATTTTTGGATTTGTCACTTAGAACAAAATTACGATATTGTTCAAAAACTTGTATCCCTTCTCCATTCACTAACTCTTTAGGAATATCCCGTATTACACTTTCCACTAAAGCACGATCTTCATCACTTGGATCGGCAGCAAATTGTGCAGCAAGCTCAGCGGTTTGAGCAGAAGCATTTAGATTGAATGTTTGTCTTTCTCCTACATTGGTATTTGGACTATTTTTAATTTCATTTTCACTACGATAATCAATAATAGTTTTTATATCGAGCGCTTTTATATAAGCTTGTGCATCTAGGGTTAATCCATACAAATGATTTGAACGATAAAACACTCCCCATTTGATTCGTCTCCCATCTTGGCCAACATAACCACCATAATCTCGAAAATTATTTAGACCAGTTATTGGTAAAGTTCTTTCACCAAAAATGAGCGGTTTTTTTTCTTTTGTCTCCAGAATAAAGTAAATACGTTTTTTACTTTGTAACGGATCATCAATGATTACTGGACTATGCATGTTTTGCCCAATGAGCGTTTTATTTTGGGCGTATGCATTATTTTCTTCAGTCCAATATAGATTAACGAATTGTTGATTTAATTCATCGAATGATATTACTATTTGTCCCTGCTTATTACGTACAGCTGTTACTTGCTTATTATATTGTTTTTCCATCATTTTTACCCAATTAATGTAATATACCTAACATTGAAAGAATTACCCCTAATACCATTACAACTATGATTAATGTAACAGTATATTTACCTTGAAACTTTCTAACTAGGTAAAACACCCCTAAAGCAAATAGAATAGTCAACAAATTAGGCATAACTTTATCAAACATTTCTTGCACTTTGATTGATTGTTCACCCACTTCAATCATTAAAGGAGTAGAAACTTTGACAGTTGAGGCAATCAATGAACCTAGTACCATTACGCCAACTACGTTAGCTAAATTACTGATTCTCTGAATAATGTTTGAGTTTTTCGATTGTTCAATTAGATCAACACCTTTATTATAACCATAATGTACAAAGAAGTATTTTGTGAAAACATTAACTAAGTTATAAATGAGGAACATCAAGATCGGTCCAATAATATTTCCTTGCAAAGCAAAAGCTGCACCGATACTGCCACAAATTGGCATCCAAGTAAATTTTAATAGGCTATCGCCAAGACCTGCAAAAGGTCCCATCAATCCTGCTTTCAAAGAAATAACAGCTTCTTTTTCATCTTCTGACGTTTTTTCTTCCATCGCTGCTGTTACACCTAAAATTAAGGCACCAGCATTTACTTGAGTATTGAAAAATTCAAAATGACGTCTCATAGCGCGAACTCGTGTTTCTTTATCCGCATTCTTATAAAGCCTATCTAAAATTGGTATCATGCAATGAGCAAAGCCAATTGTCTGTAATTTTTCATAATTAAATGAAAACGGTATAGTTTGTATACGCCAAAAAACACTGTTAAGATCTTTTTTCGTGATTTTTTTTTCATTATTCATAAATCATATTCCTCTTCAATTGCCATATTATTCGTCAATGTAGTTTTGTCCTCATTGTTGTTGGTAAATTTTTCGTTCTTTTTCCCTGCCATATAGGCCATATCGTAAAGTACGGCGAAAGCAAGAGCGATAAAGGTAATTGGGATAATAGGTAATTTAAGATAGCTGGTTAAAATAAAACCAAGTAAGAAGAAAAACCACATAGCACCTTTCAATAACATAAGTAATAAAATACATATACCAACTGCAGGGATCAATTTTGAAGCAACCCCCATTCCGTTGATAATCTCTTTTGGAATTGCATCTAAAATTGCTTTAACTAAATCACTCCCAAAATAAATCGCTAAGAAACAGGGAACTGCACGTATCAAGAACCATATTGGTGTCGAAAAATAATGAATTCTAGCTAACTCTTTGTAGCTACCATTTTGAATGCTTTTTTCTGCCCATGGATTTAAAAAACAAGCAAAAGATCGCCAAATAATCAATAATTGTTGACAAAGTATTGAAACAGGAAGAGCTAATGCCACGCCAGCAGCAATTCCCCCTTCAGTCGCAATGCCAAGAGACACACCAATTATTGAGCCAGCTACAATATCAGGAGCAGAATAAGCCCCAACATTTCCTATACCCATCCACATCAATTCTAATGTTGCACTTATTGCCAGTCCTTGAACTACATCACCCATAATAATGCCAGCTATAGTTCCTGTTAATAATGGTCTGCGAAGCATTTGTGGACCAACATCATCTAATGAACATATTCCCGCCCATATGGCGACAAGAATAGCCTGTGTTAACATAAGTTAACCTCCAATATTATTAAGAAATAGTATGTTATGAATTACTAATCAGTGATTTTAGTAAAACAATCGGATCTTTAGGAACCATTTGAACTTCAACTATCACATTTTTGTTAATAAGATTTTTGAATGCTTGCTCTTCTTCAGGCGTAACGGATACTGCACGTGATAACTGATGACGTCCATTTTGCATTCGCATTCCTCCTACATTAAGTTTTTCTAATTCTAATCCAGCTGAAACCATCACATCCACATCTATACTGTTTGTGAATAGCAACATTGTGCGTTTTTTGATAGGTGTTTTTTTCAGAATTTCAATAAATTGCTGAACGCCAAAGACAAGTACTTTTAATCCTGCTGGTGCAGACATTGTGAGTACCGATTGTTGAACTTTATCGTTAGCAACTTTATCGTTAATGACTAAAACTTGTTCAATATCATAATTTTTTACCCATGTGGTAATGACTTGTCCATGAATAAGACGATCGTCAATTCTAGCAACATTAATTGGCATTTAATTCTCCTTATAAATCAGTAGTGTTTTCTCGTTGAAAATTGATTACTTTGGCAACGTCAATACAGCTCTGCGGATATGCATCTTCAATAGCTGATTTAACGTCGTTAAGAGTACCTTCTCGATTATTTAAAACTTCAAGTAGCACTGGAATATTAAACCCACAAAATAGCAAGACATCCTTGTATTTTATTAGTAATTCACTCGCTAAATTGCAAGGAGTTCCCCCCATAATATCAACCAAAATAATCACACCATTACCTTTATTAAGATTCTGGTAACTATCAATCATCTGCTGACGTAATTCATCTATATTGCTATCAATCAAGACTGATATTATTTGAATATTTTCTTGTTGCCCCATGAGCATTTGAGCACATTCCATTGCTCCTTGAGCAAAAGGACCATGACTGGCGAGAATAATGGGTAATTGTTGTTCCATCTTAATTTTCTCCATACAAATTGATTAAATGTAATAATATTACTTTTTTCATAATATATTTTAGTAATAAAATTACATCTAAGTTTGATTGAAGTCATCATTTTTTTTAATATTTTGAAAAATTTGTGAACTTGATCATGTTTATTTTGAAATGTTATTAAATAACATATATTTATAAAAAAAATATAGTAAGGAATTGGATAGAGGTGAGATTAACAATAAGAAACGATTTATTATAACCAATAGTACATTTATAAATGTTAACTAATTAGAAAATTTGAGTTTGAATGATTTTATTTATGGTTAGGATACTTACGCTTTTCTCGACTTTGGGTTTGCTGAAATAAATGTTTATCATACTTTCTAATAAACAAATTTGTTAATAGCATATTTATAACAGATATTTGAGAAATTTTAGATCGAATAGGAATAAGCCGTGATGCATGTTCCATTGATGTCGTATGTAACACAATATTTGCCAATAAAGATAATTGGCTCTGCCCCATTTTGGTGATTGCAATTGAAGGAACTTTCAAACTTTCGGCTAGTTTTAATAATTCAACACACTCAGGGGTTTCACCAGAATGTGAAATGATGATAATTAGATCATTTTTACTTAATGTGCTAACAATGTTTCGGCTTATATGAGCATCAAAATGGCAGTTTATATCTTTTTTTATTTTTATAAGTTGGTATTCCAACTCTTTTCCAACTAAACCACTACTGCCAACACCAAAAATTACAATTTTATGACTAGTGATAATTAGATCAACTGCTTGATCTAATGCATGAAGATTCACAATTGAATGAGTTTCATCAATAGAAGATTTTTCCATAGCTTGTACTTTTCGATTAACATCCTGTAAGGTATCATTTAGATTTATATCATCCTGTAAAATTTCAGCATTATGTTTTTGAAGGGGAGATGAAATGAGATCAACTTTGAAATCACTAAATCCACTATAACCTAGCTTATTACATAAACGTAAAATAGTACTGGTACTAACATGATTGAGTTTGGCTAAAGCTTGAATACTCATGTTTTTTAATGATTGTGAATGATCCATTATATATTGTGCAACCACAGATTCTTTTGGAGATAAATCATTTTTAATTTCTCTGAGTTTCAAATTAATCATTGCTCGCCTCGAAATTTAAATATGGGGTTAAAAGTATAAGGTTCCTCGTCAAAATAATAGTTTTTTTATTTTTAAATCTATTTATTCTTCTAAAACTATTTTAATTGCTCATAATTATATATTATGTTTTAACATTCCGTTTTTTAATCCTAACATGCTAATTTATTGAAGATTGTTTTAATATATTTCTTTAGTTACGATCGATATTATCTTTCTTTTTCGACATGATGCCAAGTATATTCCGTAGCACTAAATTATTAATCACTGACTTTTCAGAAGTCTAAATAAAATCTCAATACAATCACTTTACCTGTTTAAAAATTCATTATTTTATGGATTTTTGTTTATAAATGATTTATTCGAATAACCTATTAAATTCGTAATTACACCTTCTTTTATCAGTTCCTATTATCAGAAAATTCCTTATCAAATTAACCTTGCTTATCTAATTTCAATCTTCTTTATTTTATTAAATTATAAATTGCTTAATATTAAAAATGTCATTTTCTATGAGTTTAAACAATCTATTTTTATTAAGATTTGTTTAGAAATAATTCATATTAAATGATCTAATTCAAAATTTGCATAATTTAATGTCAATATAATAAAAATTAACTTGCATAATTAGAATAATGTGGGAGAATTCCCTGCCGCTTTTAGCGGGTAAAAAGGCAAAACTATACTTAGTAGTTTTTTATTGTTTTTTGGGACAGAGGAGCAAAGTTAGTCATGTCCGCAATAAAAATGAAACGAGTTTTAACCACACCTGCATTGATTGCATTTGGTTTAGCTTATATGGTTCCTTTGGGGATCTTTACCACTTATGGGGAAGTCACTGTTACAAGTAATGGACACTTACCTATAGCCTATATTATCACTCTAGCAATGATCTTTTTCACAGCATTGAGCTATTGCCGCATGGCCAATAAGCTACCAATTGCTGGTTCAGCCTATTCGTATGTTCAACGTACTTTTGGTGGAAAAGTCGGTTTTTTGGTTGGTTGGGCTCAAATTTTAGATTACCTTTTTTTACCAATTTTAAATTATTTGGTTTTAGGTATTTATTTAAACGAAGCGTTTCCAGCGATTCCTGCACCCGTATTTGTTTTAGGATCTTTAATTGGCGTAAGTTTACTCAATTATTTGGGAATCAAATTAATTAACTCGGTTAATTTCACTTTGATCATCATTCAAATGATTTTTATCGGTTTATTTATCTTTTTGACATTTACAAACGTTAATTTAACGCCTGATGCTATGATGAAACCATTATTAGTTAATGCTGGCGATTTTAGCGGATTACTTTCTGGTGCAGCAATATTATGTCTGGCTTTTTTAGGGTTTGATGCTATTGCGACATTAGCAGAAGAATCGAATGATGCCCAAAAATCGTTACCAAGAGCAATTATCTGGACTGTCCTTATTGCTGGATGTATCTTCTTAATCGTTTCTTATTGTGCTCATTTAGCCTATCCAAATTGGACTGATTTTGCAGAGAATAAAGATACCGCAAGTTTAGATGTTGTTCGTCGTGTGGGCGATATTAGCCGGTTAGGTGGAGAGTTTATGTATAACTTCTTCCAAGCGGCTTATTTAACTGGTGTATTTGCCTCTGCAATGACTGCACAAACCAGTGTTTCACGAATCTTCTATGCAATGGGTCGTGAAGGTGTATTACCAAAGCAGATCTTTTATCGTATTCACCCTCGTTTTAGAACACCTTATTTATCTATAATATTTGTGGCATGTTTTTCATTATTATCGTTGGTGTTAAGTTTAACATTGGTTGTTTCAATGATTAGCTTTGGGGCGTTAGTCGCATTTACTTTTGTCAATTTATGTGTAATTAAAAGCTATTTAGGTGAAGGTCAAACCAAAACATTAGCGTTAATCATCAAATATGGCCTTTTACCGGCAATTGGTGTTTTACTTTCTTTATGGTTGTGGACTAGTTTAGATGCGACAGCCATGATAGTTGGTTTAATTTGGCTCGCTATTGGATTTTTCTATCTGATATATTTAACTAAGGGTTTTACAAAATTATTGCCATCTATTGATCCACACGAATTAAATTCAATCATCAAAGATTAGCTTAATTCTTTTAAATAGTTCTACTTAAAAGTATTCAGTTCTCGCCCTTTTAAAACCATTCCGTCGACCTAAGTCGACGGAATAGATATGTTTATAACATTCTGTTTTGATAAAGATTTATCAATTATTCACCAAAACCAGTAGCAAATAATTCGCGGATTTCATCCATTGCAGCTTGCTCGTCTTCTCCATCACAGATGATTTCAACAGTTGAACCACCTTTTACACCTGCTCCTAGCAGCCCCATCATACTTTTTAGTTTAATTGCTTTGTCGTTATAAACAAGCTCAATTGATGATTTATAGCGACCGGCTAATTTAACTAATGCCGTTACTGGGCGCGCATGAAGACCGGTTGAATTTTTTACTACCATTTGCTCTTTTAACATACTAAGTCCTTCTTTCTATCTTAAGTTAATACAATACCTAGTATTTATATCATAAAATAATCTGTTTTGCTCATTTTTAGATATAAATTTTTATAATTTATACAAAGCTTTTTATTAATTTAAACTTAATACTATTTTATGCCCAATAATATCTGACTACATGAAAAAAAACAGGCGCAGCAAAACAGATTGAATCGAAACGATCAAGTACACCACCATGTCCGCCAATTAGGTTACCCCAATCTTTTACCCCCCTATCACGCTTTATGGCAGACATAACTAATCCGCCAAAAAATCCTAGCAAGGTGATCATGAGTGAAATTAAACCAGCTTGAATAAAACTAAATGGCGTAATCCAAAACAGACAACTACCAATAAAACTGGCTGTAATTATGCCACCAATAAATCCTTCCACTGTTTTTGATGGTGATAGATTTGGGCTAATTTTATGTTTACCAAATAATTTACCAAAGACATACTGCAAAACATCTGACATTTGAACAACTAACACCAAAAAAGCAATAAGTAATAAATTTCGGTCGTGATAGCTATCAATTTGGAGTGACAATAAGGCAGGTACACAAGAGATATTATATACGGTGATGACTAATCCCCATTGTACTTCGGCCGTTCTGTCTAAGAATTTAAATGAGGATCCAGTAACTGTGGCTAAAATCGATAAAATTAAAAAACCGTATACTGGAATGAATATGCTAAATAGACCATACCATGAAACAGCGACTAAAATATATTGCGCCGGCAACGCTATTCCGAAAGCAAATATTAAAACGTAATAATCATCTCGGCTAATACTGGTCAGATTAAGAAACTCGCGTAATGCTAAACCCGATACCACGAAAAATAAAAAAATGACGGCTAATTTTCCGATCAAAAAAGCAGTACCTAAAATCGCCACCATGACCCACCACGCATTAATGCGAGTATTTAAATTATCAATAACCCGATTAGGTGATCGAATTCGATGTTTTAACATGAGTCCAATTAACGAAGCAACGATTAAAAATAGAGTAACGCCCAAAAATAGCAATAAAGTATGGTATTGATAGTTAGACATCTATTTCCTCAAATTGCTGATTTTTTAATACTTTAAAAATGAATGTTGAAATCATTTTACAATAAATTATAAATAATACGACTGGCAAATCCGCCTATAAAGAGTAAAAGTTGGATCATCACTGTCACTATTTGAATTTTGAAAAGTCGTAATGTCCCTTTTTCGCGCTCATACATTGTTCGAGATTTAGAAAAATCAGATTTAATTAAACCTAATTTTACAAGCGCATGATCTAACTCTTTCAACACTATTGAGGGTTCATGAATATATGGCGTCAAATATTCAAAAAGTTTGATATCGAAATTAGTCCTAAGTGCATAATATTGACTTATTAAGCCTAAAATAAAAACAAAAAAACAGATTAAACTTATCAGATTCGAATCATTAATTGCCAGATAAATAAAACCAATGACCAGCGCAGAAATTGTTAAAAACCCAGAAAAAATATTAATTTGCTTACTTAAAGAAAGCAAACTACACAATGTCACAATTTGAGTTTGATTGGTGTGAAACTGTTTTCTATTATGATCAGATTTCAGCATGTAGATTTCTGCTCCATTCTATTAATATTAACCGTTGTCTAGTTGAAATAATAATATTACGCCGACATGTTCTTACCTTAGCTATCGCATCATCAACATCCTTGGCTCGATGAGTCCACAACAACCACGCGATAACTGCTGTCGCACTTCTTGAATAACCTAATGCACAGCAGACTAACAATCGACCTTGCAGTCGATATTGTTCAATGATTTCAGCCGTCATTTGACATTGCGCTTGCGTGAGCGGTGTCATATCCAAAATGGGCATTAGCATATAATTACCTTTAAATTGACCTATCGGCAGTTCTGCACATAAATCAACAATAGTTGTAAATTGATTGTGTTTCAGATAGTACGTTGAAGGAATTCTACCTAAATAAACGTTATCCTCAATGAAATTGTTTGGATGGTACCGAATCGTCCATAAACGTGAATTGATCCACATAATGATAAAATAAGGTAAATATAATAAAATAACGACGAGTGAAAAATGCCCATTAGATTGTTTTTGATATCCTTTTGCACCTATCAATAAATAATTAAGGGCGACCAACAAAAATGCCCCAGAAAGCCAAAATAGCCAAAGTCCCCACCCCTTCATATAAATGGCCAAACTCATGGTTAACAGAGTTAAACAACAATAAATAAAAGCCCAACGGTACTGTTTTGATAAAAACGCTAATTTTAGGGTAAATATACCATCATTAGGCCATAACCATATGCATAAACACCCCACCCATACACCAGTTGGGATATCAAAAAAATGATGTTGCCAGGTTGTTAATACCGATAGCGCAATTAACAAACACCAAATATGCAAAATATAACGGAAAAAAGTCTGAAAATAATTAGCATAGAACTGCCATAAAATAATAAGTAATGTGATATGTAATGATGGGGCTTGATTAAAAGGTTTATCAAATCCCATAAGAATATCAAAAAGTAAACCAAAAAATCCGTCCATAGCTGGACGATCAAAACTGAATTTAAGTGGGAAAACAAGAAAACAACAGACACAAATAATTTGTGCGGTTAATAATCTAAAACAAAGTGTTTTTAATGACTGATTCGATTTTGCTAGTAATATAGCAAGTCCATACATTAAATCTATCGACCAATAGGGCACAATCGTCCATGACCAAAGTGGTATGATCGTTTCCCAATCAAAAACAATGCTACTGACATCATTACGTTCAGCTGTGAATGCATTGCTAAAATTGTAACTAACAAAGAAAAATACCGTTAACCCGATAAGCCATAAACATTTGTTAATGTTTAATTGAATAGAACCCTGCTTCATCATAACGTTAATCAATTAATCAATGCGCTGAGCTAATGACACCGTAAAAATCCCCCACTGATCAATACGCATTGTGACTTTTCGAAAGCCTGCTGCCATGACAAGTTGATCCATTTCAAGTTGTGTCCGTCTGCGCATTATCCATGGTTGCCCGTCACGATGTGAAGTTAATGCTCGAGCAATAAACTCAAGTTGAGGATGCCAAGGTTGATTGGTATAAATTAAATATCCACCTTTGGGGATAGCATCCGCTAAACCCGATAAAGATTCACGTAATAATGAATTATCACTAAACAATTCATACAAACCAGAAACGACAGCTAATGTTGGTTTAGGCGATAGGTCAGCTAACTGCTGTCTGTTAAAAGCATCGCCCTTTTCAAACTGTACAAGGTGACTCAAGCCTAATTCAGTAATCAAATTTTGACCATCACGAATATTAATATCGCTATAATCTCTAAGGAGTACTGAATCAGGTTTCTTGGCTAATTGATTAATAGTCTCAAGAATATAACGTCCATGACCTGCTGCTATATCAACAATATTGACGATATTATCGTGTTTTTGTAATTGCGATATGGCTAGTTTTAATAATTCTTCAAGATGTATTTTACGTTGCCGAATTCCTCGCCAACCCATTGATTGCAAATAAATATAGTCAAAAAACTGACCTAATTTTGAACTTCCTGAAGGTTGATTACGATAAACATAATCCAATGTGCTACCTGAGTCGAACCCAGTTTCAACTCCAAGTTTGATACCATCAGAAATTTTACTGGCATATTTCAAATTAGCTTTGATGAATTTCCAGTAAAGAGGTTTAACTATTCCCTTAACAGGCAATGATAAATTATCGGCTTCTTGCTTAGTATAACCAACAAGGTCTGCGTTAACCAAAGAAGGAATATTCGGTTGATTTGCAAAGCACCCTATAATAAAACGCCTTGCTCTTTCAATAGCGATATGGCGTTCTTGTTCACCAAACGTGTCATGATAAAAATTAGGCAAAATATGAAATTCTTTTTGAGTGGTACCTAAATTTTCATAAAACTGTTTCTGAGGTTTGCGTCTGACAACAAAATCAGAACCAGAAACAAGTATTTGAGTCGGCACTGTTATTGCATTAGCATCTTGAACAATACGATCAGCTACAGAATATAAATCAAGTAGCAATCTAACTGAAATTGGTCGAGTGATTAATGGATCTTGATTAAATGATTCTGCTCGTTGTTTGTCATGAGTCAATAATCCAGATTTAACGTAACTATTAACAAAAAAATTACCTTTCAGGTTATATAATAATTTTAAACCAGGTACGGCCAAAGGAACATAAAGTTTTACACGAAAAGCAGGCGCACCTAATACTAATGCCCGAATATTGGGGTTATAATCATGCACCCAAGCACTCGCAATGACGGCACCCACACTTTGTGCAATAATTGCAATATCTTGTTGTCTTAAACTGAATTCTTGGGTAATGTGTTCAATAAAAGCATTCGCATCCTTGATCAGCGTAGCAAAATTGGGGGCATCGCCTCGTTCACCTTCTGATTGTCCATTACCTCGGGCATCCCATGCAAAAATGTGAAAATTAGGTAATTCAAGTTCGTCGGCAAGATGCGCTATTCGACCAGAATGTTCATGTCCACGATGAAAAAGCACAATCGCTTGATTAGGTTGAATATCGGCATCTATTGCAGGCCAGTAGCGATAAAATATTTGGCAACCATCATGGCTTGTGAATGTTTTTTGTTGCTGTTGACGCATCGACAACTCCTTGTTAAATTTTAGCTTCTTGCAAACCTTTTCGAATTCGATTCACAGTCGTCCATATGAGTAAAAAAATAATTATCCCTAATAACGCATTTATCCAATTCAATGGTAACAAACCGGTAGCAATACCTAAACTGATTAAGCTAAAAATAAAAGCTCTATCGCTTTTTCCCATTGGACCGTCATACCGTCTGGATGCACCAATTAGTAACCCTAAAACACCACTATATTCAGTTAAAAAAGACAGTAACACAATCAATATCACTAAACCAGTATTGACACTTGGCACCTGAATAAATACTAATAATAGCGCACAATCGGAAATAACATCCGTTATTTCATTTAAATATGCGCCTAAATTAGATTTTTGATGATACTCTCGTGCTAACATGCCATCAATGGCATTGAGCGCCATTCGAATAAACATCCATACTGGAATTAAGAAAAATAGCCAAAGATATTCAATAAAATAACTCACAATCAAGGCGATAAAAATAGAGCCCATACAAGCGAATAAGGTGACCTGATTAGCGGTAATGTTCACACTATAGAATTTCTCAACGCAGGGACGAAGTAACGATTGAAATCGGGATTTTAATTGATAAATTGATAACACAAACAATCCTTTTATAAATTATCTTTTTACTATTACTTACACTGAATCGTCATGTACTTTAACATTTAAACAATCCGTTGTAACTGGGTATACTTTAATGAACTTACCATAAAATGCAAACGATTAAGCACATTTACTTCACCTGCACCATCATCAAAGTCTAAATAGAGTAAGTTAAGTTTTGGATTAAGATCTCGCATTCGTTTTTCAACACCTTTAGATACAACATGATTTGCAATACATCCAAACGGTTGCAGGCTAATAACATTGTTAATTCCCTGTTCAGCAAATGTCATGATGCCAGCAGGAATCAACCAACCTTCACCATATTGATTCGCCAGATTTAAGATTTCTTCAGCCTTTTTAGACATATCGCGTATATTATGGAAAGGTTGATAATACTTAAATTGGGACAAAATTTTATTTGTTTTATCAATATATCGATGTGCAATCTTTTCAAAAAAGGACATTAGATAAGAGATATAACTCTTTGATGAGAGATAATTATTGACATTACTATCATAATTAACAAAACATTGCGCAAAAAACTCAATCATTGGTGGAATAACCGGTTCAATACCCTGCTCGACTAACCATTCAACACTGTGTTGATTACCAAAACTATTATATTTAACGTAAATTTCGCCCACTATACCGATTTGTGGACAATCTTTATGGTGTGTTTCAATTTGATTAAAGTGTAGAACGGCTTGCGTTAATAGTTCGAAGATGGCCTTTCTACCTTGCTTTTGTTGAATAAGTTGTTGCAATTTATGCATATAAAGCGCTTTAAGCTGATCAGCTTGTTGTTTAACTTTCGCTCTTGGCGCAATGGCGTAATACATTTTTGATAGTGAATCAGCAAAAAGCATCGCAAAAAAAGTTATCGGTAATGTTTTAAACCAATTTAGCTTAAAGCCAGGTTGTTCTATTTCATGAATATTTCCAGTACTAAGTGAAATTATGGGAATATCTTCAAAACCATTACTGATCATCGCTTTTTTGATCAACGATAAATAACTACTCGCTCGACATTGTCCACCCGTTTGAGTTATCCCTATTGCCACATCATTACGGTCATATTTACCTGAACGCAATGCTTTAATAATATCCCCAACAATAATTGTTGCTGGATAACAGATTTCGTTATTGCAGTATTTTAATCCCCATTCGACTGAACGCTTATCTGGTTTAGGTAATGTTTCCAGTTTATAACCCGATAACGCAAAAATTGGCGTTAAGAGCGGAGAATAAAAATCGGAGATAAACGGCGCTAAAATGGTTCGACGCTGCTTATCTTGCTTGCTAAAAATAGCCGTTTTTTTACGTTCAACTGTTTTTAGCGGTTGCTGATGATTCATTCGTATTGATTCAATAATGGATCGTAAACGTAATCTGACAGAACCCGTTGCAGTAATTTCGTCAATACGAATTATCGTACCGGTTTTACCTTTTGATTCTAAAATTGCTTTACACTCATCGGTAACAAGAGCATCAGGCCCGCAACCAAATGAATTAAGTTGAACAAATTGGATATTATTGGGTTGCTCTGCAACGAATGAAGCGGCAGCATATAAACGATTCGGGTAGCTCCATTGTGAACAAATTTGAAGTTCTGGCGATAACTGGCTAATGCCACCTAATACAGAATCTTCAGTAATCACATCACAACCAAGCGCATTTAAGATTTCAGGTGTTTTATGGTTTATTAAACTATCACTATGATAAGGCCGTCCTGCTAAAATAAATACATATCGCCCTGTTTGTTTGGCATTATCTAATACTTCAATCGCTTTGTTGTAAAGATTTTGTTTAAACTGGAACTGAGCCATTAATGCTGCCGAAAAGGCGTTATCAATGACTTTTTTCGCTATACCTAATGACCGTAAATATTGAACACAACTTTTTTTGAGTAACTTCACATCCGTGAAATTCATCACAGGATAATCAATCGGAATACCATATTTTAATTCTGGATTGATAGCACTATGTATGACTTCTGCATAACTACTCACAATAGGACAATTATAACTATTTACTGCATTATCAAACTGGGATGATTCAAATACGACCATAGGCATAAAAATACGATCCACTTTTTGACCAACTAATTCCATAATATGCCCATGTACTAATTTAGCAGGAAAACAGATACTATCAGACATCACTGTACCTGCTCCTTGTTCATAAATTTTATGGGTCGAATAAGGTGAAAGTATTACGTTGATACCACTTTGAGTCAATAACGTATGCCAAAAAGGAAAATTTTCATATTGTCCAAGAACACGAGGTATGCCTATATTAATTTTTGCTTGAGGATTTTCGACAGTGATTCGATCAAACAAGAGCGCGTTTTTATAATCAAACATGTTAAAGGCATGATTATCTTTATATTGATTATTACTTAAGAAACGTTCACATTTATTACCGGAATAATATTTTTGCCCATTGGCAAAACGGTAGATCATAATATCACAATTATTTTCGCACCCCTTACAACGAGAAGGTTTCGCTTTGTTATCTTCAGCTTTTGCTAAGTTATCCAGCCCAATAAATTGTGAAGGTGTATTATTTTCAACAAAATGATTTTTTGCCACTAAAGCAGAGCCATAGGCGCCCATTAATTCAGGGATATTTGAGCTGGTGATTTGCGCACCGGTTAATTGTTCTAAGGCTCGAAAAACAGCAGGATTCTTAAAAGTTCCACCTTGCACGACGATATTATTACCTAATTTACGCATATCGTGCAGTTTAAGCACTTTATGAATTGCATTTTTAATCACTGAAAACGCAAGTCCAGCCGAAATATCCCCCATGGTGGCATTTTCGCGTAGGGCTTGTTTAACTTTAGAGTTCATAAAAACAGTACAGCGTGTACCTAAATCACAGGGATGAGTTGATTGACAGGCCGCATCGGCAAAATCAATGGTATTTGAGTTTAATGATTTAGCAAAAGTTTCAATGAAGGAACCACACCCTGATGAACAAGCTTCATTAAGTTCGATATGATTAACCACACCATTGGCAATAAAAATGGCTTTCATATCTTGACCACCGATATCCATGATAAAACTGACATCTGGATCAATATGCTTTGCTGCGGCAAAATGCGCCATCGTTTCAACTAAACCATCATCAATACCAAATGCGGCTTTTAATAACTCTTCGCCATAACCGGTGACACCCGTACGCAAAATCACAATATCTTTATTGGATGTCTCAATTTCTTTTTTTAATTGAGATAATCCTTTAATCAGTGCACTTATTGAATGACCGTTATTGGGGGCATAATAAGTAAACAGTAGTTCATCATCTTCACTAATTAACGTAATTTTGGTTGTCGTTGAACCACTATCTATGCCCAAAAAAGCATTTTGCTTTTTATAATCTGCGATATTTAATCGAGGAATATCGATATATTTCCGTCTTTTTTTCCAGTCATCAAATGATAAGGCTTCATTAAAAAGAGGAGATAATCGAAAAGATTGATTCACTGCAATTTTTGTTGAAGCATTTAATTTCTCGATAAAACTATTAATTGAAAGTTCAGCACGTTCAATCGGATGAATTGCCGCCCCCCAAGCAGACAACAATGTTGGATAAGGCGTTTCAACTAGCTGATCTTCACCTAATTTCAACGTATTAAGCGCTGCTTTACCTAAGGTTGGAATAAAGGAAAATGGTCCACCAATTAACATCACTTTAGGAACGATATCATAACCACGAGCTAAGGTATTAACAAGTTGAATACAAACGGCATGTAAAACAGAATAGGCGATATTTTCTTTTGAGACGTTACGACTAATAAGATTTTGGACGTCGGTTTTGGCAAAAACGCCACAACGAGAAGCAATAGGAAAGATTTTGTCATGATGTTGAGCGAGTTGATCAAATTGTTGAACAGGCGTGTTTAATAAGGTTGCCATTTGATCGATAAATGCCCCTGTCCCACCTGCACAGCTTCCGTTCATTCGAATATCGGGCGGGCGATCGGGAAAGAAGAAAATCATCTTACTATCTTCACCGCCAATATCAATTAAGGTTCTGACTTCGGGATAGTTGCGCTGCACAACTTCAGATGCCGCCACCACTTCTTGGATAAAAGGAATATCGGCTTTTTCAGATATTCCCATACCAGCCGAACCCGTTACCTTGACGGATAGACAAATATCATTACCAAACTTTTGTTTAATTTCATTAAGTAAATTGAGGACTGTCGCCACAATATGTGTATTATGACGAACGTAATTGGTATAAACAAAATTGTCAAACTCATCAAGTACAACACATTTCGCTGTTGTGGAACCCACATCTAAACCAAATTTAAATAATTTTGACATAAGCAGCACATAATCCCCAAAGCATCCATTACTTTTTAATCGATATAATCAATATCGCTTTATTTTTTATGTGTAATAATTATAGCCGAATCTTACTTTTTTTTAATCAATTTGGTTAAAAAATATCTTGTTTTAAAGTTGCGTTTTTAAAATCCTATTAAATTAATTTCTATCAGAGAAAATAGTTAGCTAAAACCATTTTTAATAGGGTGAACTAACTATTTTTTTGCATCTTTTATGAGGATAATAATATGTATTAACTCATTTTTTCTAATCCCTGCTTAGCGATCGCAATAACATTTTTTAAATCGACGCCTTGCGCTTTAGCAGCAAAAATACAACCACAATAACATTGTCGATAGACATCATATTCTTTGCAAAGCTCGATAGAACGTTTATAACCATTATTTTTTTTAAAATCGGAAGGGAGATAATTCACCGAAAAAATTTCTTGTATTTCAAAACCCAGTTGATTGATTTTCTGGCTATTTTTTTTAGGACTTAACGTCAATGCACTCGCAAAATAATCAAATCCCAATTCTTGCGCTTTAATCGCTGCCAAATCTAACCGCATTTTATAGCAGAGATGACAACGCTCTCCTCCTTCGGGTTCATCACGCAAATGCCCAACTTGTTTAACAAACGCTGCTGGTTGGTAAGGTGCTTCTAAAAACTGGACATTATGCCCTGTTTTCAGGTTAAAATCGTTGATGAATTTTTGTTGAACCAGACTACGGTGTTCATATTCAACTCTTGGATGAATATTCGAATTGGCAAAATAGATAGTAATATCAGCATACTGCGCTAAATACTCTAAAACATAGGTACTACATGGTGCACAGCAACTATGAATCAATAATTTAGGGCGAACTGCTTCGTGCTGCCAATCCGCAATGACTTCTTGTAAAACAGAATCGTAATTGATTTTGTTATGAGGATTTAATTTTTCCAGTATATTTTTAGCATTAATTAACATGATGACTCGTTTATAATTTTGATGATTAAAGTCTTTTTAAGCTGCGCTATGATATAGCGATAAACGCAACCATTCAAGCTTAGCATGTAATTTTTTATACTGAAATAAAGGTAATAACTAAAACTTTTTGATAATCTAATTATGACGTCAATAGCGTGCTTTTACTCAATAGTCATTAAACCTGAAGTTTATTCAATCATCTAACCTTGTTCATTGATTAACTTATTAAAACAAACTGTTATACTGATTAATTATTCATCTCAAAATCGATATCAATAATATTAGTGCCCTGACACTTTAGAAAATAAGTTTATAATAATTACCCCAAACATGATAAATCCCATACCGATTACAGCCGCTAAGTCCAAAGTTTGTTTCAGAAAGATCCAAGCAATCAAACTAATAAGCACAATACCAATTCCTGACCAAATCGCATAAGCAATACCTACGGGAATGGTTTTTAATGCTAAGGAAAGAATATAAAATGATGCGCTATAACCAACAATTGTAATAATAGAATAAATAAGATGGGTAAACCCATTCGATAATTTTAATGAAGATGTAGCGATAACTTCACAAATAATAGCGAAAAAAAGATAAAGATATGCATTCATAATAATACCTATAGTCATTTGAAAAACAAATTTATTGGTTAAGTTTAACCTTAACGTTTTGATGTTTTTTAACCTATCATACCTTAATCAATAATATTAAAGCTTAATTATGGTTTCATTTCATCATGCTAATTTGAACAAACAGGTAAATTTGAAAGCTATCAAAGCTAGAAAATTATGAAAAAGGAATATTAAAATGGTGGGTTGTGAGGAAATCGAATTATAATAATAACACATTGATATATAATGATATTATAAAAACAATATGTTAAACATATAACATAATGTATAACATTAAATATTGATGACCCACTCAACTTATCACCGGCATGTAATATATCATCCATTAGCAATAAAGTAAAAAGTTAAAAGAAAACTTCTTTTTTGTGATTTTATGACACTAACAACACTAACAAAATTTATTATTAATATTCAACGCATTAAGGTGGTGTTGTTATAGTGTTGTATGTTGTTAATAACATGATATTATATTATTTCATTTTATATAGCTGAGCATAAATTAAGGTATTTTTATTATGGAAGAATGGTTAATTGAAAATAAAGACTGGTTTGTTCCTTTTGCAACTCTACTATGTGCAGCTTTTGGCGGCTGGTGGGCAGGTAGAAAAAGAATAGGTATTGAAGTTTTATCGAAAAATAGACAAGAATGGATTAATGACTTAAGAAAACAAGTATCGGAGTTTACAAGCATATCAACAAAAATGCCTGTAGATATTATCTATAAAAAAATAACTACAACATACAACATAAATGATAAAAATGAGATTATTGAAAAAATAAGTAGGCTTGCAATTATTCGCGACTACTTAATTTTATTATTGAATCCTGATGAAAAAGATAGTCAAAACATAAACACTAGTATTCAAAATATAATGTCTATCATTAACGATCTAAATAATAAAGATAAGCAAGAACTTTCTGAAACAATACTTCAAGAATTTAATAAAGAAATATTACATAAAATTGAAGAGCTAACAAAAAATACACAGAAAGTATTGAAAACTGAATGGGAGCGAGTAAAAAAAGGGGTGTAATTATAACTCAATCCCTTTAAACTCATTTAATGCTTGTATTTGTGCATCGCTTAGATTGATATCGACTTCGCCATACTCAAGCAAGTAAGTGCCAAATGACATCAGGAAAGCAACGGCAGGATCTATCTTGTTGGCTGCTTTCTTTTTGTTGGGCTTAATATTGGCATTCGCATCGGTTTCCATCACTACATTACCAACCGCCCAAGAGAGAACAGGATCGCCATTGTGATTAATGCGTTTACAACTGATAAATACCTCGGCAGTTTTTGCTGTTGGGCTATAGCGTGCATAAGTTTGAGGAAATGGCTCAACGTCTAAGCCAATATTTTGTAATTGGGTTCTTAATTGCGTGGCGTTCCACACGTCAAAGCCTATTAACTTAATATTAAACTGCTCACTGTCTTTTAAAATATCATCTCGAATTTGGTCATAATCGATACAATCGCCTTTGGTTACTCGAATCCAACCCTGATTAACCCATTTACGGTACATTTCCCTATTTTTGTTAGCCACATTATTAAGCTGAAATTCAGGAATATAATGCCTGGTTAATAATCTAACCTCAGTTTCAAACGGAAATGAATAACAGACGCTAGTAATATCACTGGTGGATGATAAATCTAATCCGGCATAACAATCTAAGCCTTTTAAATCATCTTCCGAATAATCAACCTTACATTCTGCCCAACTTCCAATATTTACCCAAGGTGTGGCTCCATTACACCAAATATTAAAGCGTTTAGTGAGCATTTCGACCCACTGCGAGGGTATTCCTCTGGCTTTCTTGACTGTGTCCTCTAAGGCTACCCTATCGACCGAAATATCAAGATTAGGATTGGCTTTAACCCATAAATCAGGGTTATCAATCTCGTTCTCGTCGTCCAGTTCGTAAATAAGCACTAATTGCGATTCATTAACTTCGCTACCCTCTAAAATCTGGCAACAATAATCATAATGCTGTTTACACGCTGATATTGTGTTACTACCTGCGGTAGTGATAGCAAATAAAATGCCCTCAGGTCTAGCTCCCATACCTAGCTCAAGGGCTGAATATACGCTGTTATCGGGGTGTAAATGGTATTCATCTACAATGGATAAACTAGGGTTAGTCCCCTCAATAGTCGCTGCTTTTGATGCTAAAGGTCGTAATAGGCTATTTTGCTTAGGGTTGATCACTTTATGCTGTTGAATGGTGACCCTTTTCTTTATTGGCTTGCTAAGTATTGCCATTTGCCTAGCATCATCAAATACGATTCGGGCTTGGTCACGGCTAACGGCTGCAGTATAGATATCTTGTTGCCCTTTCTCCATAACTAAAAACCAGTTAGCCAGTATTGCCGCTGTTGTTGATTTAGCGTTCTTTCTCGGTACTTGTACATAGGCACTACGATACTTTCTAAGTCCAGTTTTAACGTGCTTAAATCCTAGCAGATTGGCGAATAAAAATTGTTGCCAAGGCTCAAGCTCAATAGGTTTAGCTCTTAGATGACCTTTGACATGTGGGCAGACTTTAGAAAAAGAAATCAACTTGCTGACAACTTCACTATCAAAGTAATAAATAGGATTATCTAAATCAATAAAATAGCGGTTAATCGCTTGTTTTAAGCGTTTACATGCAGGAATATCACCATTTTTAACGGATAATGCGTAATTATGCCAAGCGGTCAAGCTCGTCTTCCTCTTCGGCTTCTACAGGATTTTTACGACGGCTTACTGGGTCAAATCCAAGTAATGAAGCCATTTTAATCATAATTTTTTCAGCTTCTGACTTAGCACTTAATGCAGGATTACGGCTTTCTGTGCCTTGTGAATTAACGATTGAAAACCCACGCTTTGCAATGTCTTCCATAGCTTTGCGATACATTGAATAATTAACACAATACAATTCTAAGTTAGTCCAATCGGCCGGTTGAATATCATCACGCTGTGCTAGGTGCTCGGCTCTTAGTTTCCATTGCTCTTTAGCTAATTTATCTAAATATTTGGGTACTTTCATCTTATTATTTTTCCTCTACTTTCTAAAAAATCACCGTGCGTAAAAATTTGAGGAGGGGGGTGGTCTTTTAGCTTTTTGAATTTCTTTGAACATTCCCCCCTACCCACTCATCATATCTGAGGACGGCTATCAGTTGTCTTTATTATGAAGATGACCCAAATCCTCGTTTATCGATTACTCTTGTCTTATAGCTATGACAATCACGGCATAATGGTTGATGATTACTTGCTTGCCAAAAGAAAGGATCTCTTTGCCCATGCTCAACAGGTTTAATATGGTCTATTACAGTAGCAGGAGTTAGTAATCCTTTATCCTTACACATCTTGCATAATGGGTTATGCTTGAGATACTCAGCTCGATATATTTGCCATCGGTGGTTATAACCTCTCTGTGCTGCTGTTCCTCGTGCCTTATCCTGTTCTTTACCTACTCTATGCTCGTTACAGCGTCCCGATTTAACACGATTACGACAGTTAGGATATGAGCAACGTCTTAATGGCTGTACTGGCATTGCTCACCTAATAGATAGCAGGATCACGGTAAACACTCCAAAGCATATCAACAGTATGGGGCACTTCCTTAATTGTTAAGTCGGCAATCGTTTCTCTATTGGCATATAACGATCCAATATAAAGTAAACATCCTACTTTAATCGCTGGTGTAAATTCCAAGCCATTATCAAATCTTTTCCCTATATGCTTTTGACAAGTTTCTATTGCAGCGTCAATATATAATTGTAATAGCGTATCTTCATCATCATAATCAATACGACAATGTTCTTTTACTTCACGCAAGGTGATTAAGTTACTCATTATCGATTTCCTTTTTAACTTCTACGGTTTGCTTCCATGCCTGACTAAACTCTTCACCGCCCTCATAAGGTTGTAATCCCTCTTTTAACCTTGCCTCATTGGGATTCATTACCCCTGATTTAATCGCAATGTTATAACTGTTAAAGCGATCTATCGGACTGGTGCGCATCAGATCGGATGTATCAAACTCAATTAAATATCGGCTTTTATCTTCGCTAACATCTATCATCAAGGCATCTTTTAATTGTTGTTCAAAGTTAGTTAGCCATGGTCTTAGCGTTAATGTTAAAAATGAGCGTGTGGCTTCTGAAAAGTTACTGTATGAACTATGCGAATATTCTTGTATAAACATTGGGCTAATATTAAATATTCGAGCGATATCCTCAATTGTAAATCGTCGGCTCTGCAACCACTCAGCATCTTGATTACTCATACCTAATTGCTCGTACTTCATGCCACCCTCAAGAATTGGGGTTTTACCTGCGTTCTTTGCACCTTTGTAGCGTTCTAATGCGTTTAGGGCTTTTTTGCCTTTTGCATCGTCCATCCATTCAGCCATTGAAACATAACCACTTGCCATTAAGCCATTTTTCATGACAGATGATCCATGTCGTTGTTGCGCAAGCCCTAATCCTATAGCTTCACGGCATATTGTCACAGGTGAACGCCCGATAAAACCGTCATCACTTGCATAACGTAAATGTAATACTTCATCTTGTAAGTAATTTGTGACATTGCCGTCCTCATCAACAATCGAGTAAGCATAACGTCCATTACCTAATCGTTTTGGGGTAACTGCATAAGGTGGAAAGCTTTCAAGTCCATTAGGTCGTCCGTCTTTACCCCAATGAATAACCGCATAAGCATTACCCCCTAATAAACAATGTCGCATCATAGTCCGCTTAAATTGATACGGTGTTTGCTTAGTATTTGGCATCTCATTAAGCAAATACTCAACCGGATGATTTGATACTCGTTCACGTTCGCCCTTTTTATTAAGCTTATAGAGATAACACGGCATAGAAGCAACCGCTTCACTAATTACTGTGACCGCATTCATCACAGCGGGTAATGCCTCAGCAGAACTGGGTGAGACATATTCTCCCGAATTGGTATTAGGCAAGCCAAGATAAGAGATTAACTCGTCTAAAGTCATACTTCGCTCTTCTTTATTCTTCCGGCTAAATAATCTCATGCTTATAACTCCATAAGTTCAAGCCATGCTTTGCTTAAATCTGGCTGTAATTTAGCTTTAGCTTCAAGCATTGAGCGTTTAGCGATTTGGATATCACTTTCTTGGTAAGCTGGCATACTTGTGACGGTTACTTCGAATAGTTCAGCAGTATTTACAGTTCTGATACAAGGCTCTTGATTAAAATCCCATGATTCAGTTGTGGCCATAAAACCAAACGACATACCGCGAATATCACCACGATCAACACTAACGAGTAAATCACGTCCTAATTGTGTGTCGGGAGGGGTAAGCTCAAATCTTAGCCCGATATCATCCTCATTAAGAATTAATGTGTTAGATGTTGTCCGACCTAATAGCGCTTTGTGGTCATGTTCAAATAAAGCTCTGATATCAGGATTTGTGCTTAATGATTGGCTAAAGGCTTTTGGCGAAAATTGCTCATAAAATTCACCCCATATTAGCTGTGATCGGCTATTCCACTTAACCACATAACCCACAAGCTTAGTATCATCTCGTGATATCTCAATGCTTCTTATTTCATATTGTTTCTTATCCATATCAACCTCAAAGGGGCATATAGCCCCTGTTATTATTTATTTGCTGATAGTTCTAAGATTTTGATAGCATTAGAATCAACCAAACCACCGCCTAAATACTTATCAGTGTGAACTTTATAAAATCCTGGTTCTGTAATATTATCTGGACGAGTTCTTACACCTGTTTCGTGGTCTACAATGTAGTAACCTCTTTTAAAATCACCTACTGCAACGACTGCGCCTGTATCATTCATATTTTCCAAATAATGAACAGGTTTACCTAAAAGCATGTCAGGATCGCCCGCTTTTAATCCGTCACGCCAAATATAATCACCATTACCATTTTTAAGTTTTTGCAATGTTGCTGCAGTATTTGAGTTCATTACCCATACAGCATTTTTACGGTATTTCTTTTTAAGTTTGAAAAGTAAATCAATCAAACTATCGGCCGTGATTGCGGTAATTGTCATTTTTTCAAGTGTACCGAATGGACGATCTTTATCTGCTTTTACTACTTGCGGATAAGCAAGGAAACCTTTAGCTTTTTTCGTGCCGTTACCACTGATAAGGTCTAATTCCTCAGTTTCGACAAAAGTATCCTTGATTTCATCAGTTAACCAACTTAAAACATCTAGATCGCTAAAGTCTAAGATTTCTTGAGTCGTTTTAGGATAAGCATAAATTGGGTTTAATTTGATTGATACTTCTTCAAGTTTAGGGGTAGCTGTCTCTGTTCGAGCTGTTCCCTCTTCGCCATGATTAACTACTGCACCACCTACCGATACCAGTTTTTTATACTCATTTGAGTCAATTTTTTTGACGGTACAGATAGCACGCATTTCGGATTCATCCGATAACTGGCGCATGATTTCCTTATCTAACTCAGGAATAACCGTATAACCACCATCAGCAGGAACGCCAGTAGAAAGCGAACTAGCCTCACCAGTACGGATATAGTTGCGTAATTCTTCGTTAGTGAGTTTTTTATCAATTGGTTTAGCTTTATCCGCAAGGCTACGCTCTTCGTTGGCTAAGGTTTCATAGTTTGTAATTTCGGTGTTTAACTCTTCTACTTTTGCCTTAATGGTGTCGAATTGTGTTTTTTCTTCTGGGGTCATACTGCGATTTTCTTGCTCGGCTTTATCAAGCATTGATCGCATTTCAGCTACTTTGGTTGCTTTTAATTGACGTAATTCAATAAGTTTTTTCATATCTTTATTTACCTGTATTTTTGTTATTTACAGCGAGATATGAAAGGCTTTGAAAGGTGATAGCGATTAAACTATAAAAGGTGCTGCGCTTTGGTTTTAGACTGCCATATCTGCGCTAATTATTGGTTTTTCTATTAACCCAAAAAGCAGTCTAACAAAACAAAATACTATTGTTAATTCAATTGGTTAGGTAAAATTCACCTGAAAGCATCAGAACAAAACTATTTAACATTTATGATATTTTGGATGAGCTTCATCCAGTGCAGCCCTATAGCTTTTTAAATGCTCAATCAATAAATCAAGCTGATCTTTATTTGTTGCCACTGGCTCATCCGAAAAAACATGTCGAACAAAGCCATGAGCATCTGCATAAAAAAAAGCTTCTTTATTTAGAAATTCTTTGTATTCTGAGTTTGTCATATCTCCTACAAATTTTGTAATATCGTAATAGTCGTTATGGTCTTTAATGTCTTGTTGTGTAATTGGCATAATTGCCTCCTATTTATTGTTTGTTGTATTTATGGGTAAATCTGTTATGAAGTTCGTTATCAACATCTAAAGCAGCATCAGGAAACCAGTCATTACATTTATCATAATCAAGATGTAAGTTAGTTCTGCGCCCTTCACTTTGTCTAGCTCGTATAATGACTTCTACATCATACTCTTTCATTGCTGAAGGTAGCGCATTAACAAAGTTACGAAGTGATAACGGATTTTTTAAGTTATTATTTTCGATGAAAGTAATATAAGCATGATATAAAAATCGCTTAAACTGTACTGGCGTTGAGTATTTACCTATCATCATTCCATCAGGTTTATCGGTTGCAAAGAGATAACTACAAAAATCAATTAATGGATTAGTCAATCTTTTAACTTCGATAGCTTCTGATGATTTTTGTTGCTTAATCAGTAATGATTTAGCCTTGCTATCATCCTCAAAATAGTTAAAGAGGTGTCGAATAATAACGGATAACTCTGCACTAATTTTATCTTTAAGATTAGGATCTCTTTCATTAGCAGGGACAGGCTCGCCAAAGTGAAAAATAACCCTACGCCGTGAGATACCGCCATCATCATTACTAAATGTCATAGGGTTGTTATTAATCGCTAATACAACAGCCTGTATCTTAGTTGAATAAGGTTTCTTGTATTTTTCATCTATTGCCACATCATCACCGCCAGTAATCGCCTTGATACCGTTACCCTCACCGATATATTTGGCTTGGTCGGGTAAAATGATTAATGATTGCCCAACAATAATTGACCTTTCTCTTGGTTTTTCTAATGCGTCCATATTTGCCGATACCGTATTATTCTTGCCTGCTAGCATGGTAGCAATCTCAGCAAAAACACTTTTACCGCTACCGCCTGCGCCAGTAACCTCTAAGAATAATTGCCAGTCATAACGATTGGCTAAAATCATGTATAATGCTGCCTTTATCGCATCCATTTTAATCTTATCTTTTTTAGCTGAACGAGATAGCCATTGATAAAAATTAGGTGCATGAAGTTCCAAGTTTTCATTAGTTACACTATCAACATAATCAACACTATTAATTGACTGTAACCAATGGCTTTTGGCATGGGGTTTAAATGCACGATCATTTAAATCAAAAATACCATTTCTAAATCCTATTAAATTTCTGGCTTGCTCTCCTTTCAACGGTATTTGTAATTTCATGGTGTCAATGGTCGATTTAATGCCTTTTTCAGAATAGTAAGCATTTGATTGTCTGAACAATTGAACTAATTCACGTTTTAGATCCATTTCAGAAATCATTTGCCAAACATTATCCTTATATAGATAGACTTCATTTGTAAGCATATCCAAGGCGAGATTATTATCATAATGCTCTATCAGTACATCAGCTTTCTGGCTAGCTTGCATTTGTGATAAGTCAGGAACAGCTTTTTGTTTAACTTCGGTAAAACGCTCCTTACTCTCTTTAATTGATTTTTTAATATTCTTGTTAAAATCCTGCTTGGCTTTTTCAAGTCCAAATTGTTGCCTGTAATCATCCCAATCACATTTATAATATGTATCGGGTATCGAATAAAAGCCATTTACGGCTTGTGCTGCTTCTATTGCTTTTTCTTTACCTGTATTTTTATCATTACCAATATCGTTATCACCAGCAATAATAATTTTAGCGGTTGGATTCAGTTCACAAATAGACTTAGCCACATGGATAAGATTACCTGCGTCAATGGCTGAGATAATTAGCAAGTCAGGTTTAATCTGTAACAAAGTAATGCCAGTAGCCAAGCCTTCGCAAATAATAATTTTATCTGAAACGCTCAATTTTGAGCACACCTCTTTAGGCGTAAGTAATGTTGTACATATCGCAACAAATGCCCCTTTTTTACGTGTACCTTTCATTAATAGTTTTTTTCCGTCTAATTCAACAAAATGTGCACCTGTATATTCAGCGTTGATATTAATTAACGGAACTATAATCTTATCACCGTTTATTAAAGGAAGATTAAATGACAACCCTTTATTGGTCAGATAATCCGATTGCCCCAATGTTGCTTGTGAGAGTAAATACTCAACTTTTTTGCATACGGAACCGCTTTCTTGCTTGTAGTCTTTTCTTTTGGTATCTTTTGTTTCATGACTAGTTAAATTCGTAAGCATTAGGTACCCAGATACTTTGCTAGCGGCTTCCATTTTAGAACAATCATAACTATTTTTAACTAATTCTAATCCATCACCAGCACCACATACGTTACATATCCACGTGCCTCGCTCTTCTAAATTATCGAACCTGAATCTATCTTTACCACCACATACAGGGCAAGGCATATGCTTACCTGTACCAACATTAATCCCTAGACCTTCAAAAATAAGCGGCCATTTCCCTTTTGCTGTTTTTACGATCTGTTCAATATTCATCGTGTTAAATGTCCTTAATGCGTAATATATTTATGAAATACAATGTGATTATGGCTTACCAAAACATGATTAAACATTTCAGATAAGAATATTGCACAATGAGGGTATAAAGTGATATCCCGTCGATTTTGAATCGTGTCTTTAGAAAACATTTGATAGTAAAAGAAGATAGTAAAATCATTTGCTTTTTTTCCATATACTTTCAAAAATTGACTTTCTATTCTTTTTTTGAGAACAGTTTTCACAAATTTTAGATCGAAGTTTATAGTTGTATTGCCGTGTGGATAACAATTACCTTTAAATTGTTTATTGCAATGGTTAATAACCCCCCATGCAACAAAACTACGCAATATCGAAAGTATCTTTTTTGTTGGCTGATGATTAAAAGCATCTTTAATACCGTCGATAACCGAAACTTGGAAATTATCTAATTCTTTTTGTTCAATAAAAAGGAGTTTTTGTTTCATCTTATCGTTCCTATAAGCTAGGGGGATAGCATGCATATGCCCCGCTTGCTTTTGATTATCGTACTTCATAAAATATATTCCTACTGATCTGTTTTGATTTAATTTGTTAACACTAGAAGGTATTTTCATTTGTCGTTTTCCTCCAAGATGTGCCTATTCATGAATCCTTCTGCTGTTTCCTGTAAAAAATCTCCTGTTGCACTCAAAGAGTTACTAAGGTGTTCCACATCTTGGGATTCAATCCCCTTTCCATCAACCATACGGGACAACATTTCTAATAGGGACTTAGCTTGAGCTATTCTTATGTTTAAAAAATCAATACTATTCATAGCTAGATCCCTCCAAAGCTTCTAATGTCTTCAATAACTGGATATAAGCGAATTCTGGCAATAAAGATAAGGGATGATTTGCCTAGGCTCTTGCGTGCTTGGCTTTCGGTTGTTGCCGTTGTTTGGACCACTTGAGCCGTTGATAGGTCATAGAATTTGTATAGTTTGGATTGTCTTGCACATAGGTGTGCGTTATCATAGCGGTTAGCCATAATCATTACCTCATTTAATGGTTGGGTTAGATCCCTCGATAGTGTTCCCGCACTTCTAGGGATTGCTTTTATAAGATAATTACTTATATAATGGTAACTACCAATGCAAGATAAAAAAGAAAAAAAAGATTTCGACCGCTCAAACAGTACAATGAAGCATATTCGTTTTGAAGATGATTTACTTGAACAAATTAACCGACAAGCCAAGAAAAATGGTGAATCTTTTTCAGGCTGGGTCAAAACTGCTTGTAAAATGAGATTAGGGAAATAATTTATGAAAAAAGTAATATTTATTATTATAGTAATCGCCATTGCGGGATATTTAGCATATGATAAATTTAATGCACCTTGTGCAACAAATGACTTACTATGTAAAAATAAAGAATAGCTAAAATTCCCTCGAACGCTTCCGAAATCTACCAAATTTATTAACTCTACGCTATTATAAAAACGTGCTTTAAATGCGTGACGCTTTGGCACAATTTCAATGCATCTGGTTAGTTTTACTGTCATTGAAAATTCCTTATTAAATGATTTGAGTGATTGAATAGAGGCAACTGTGACAAATTGCCTTTTTTATTTATATCAAAACCAATTCGGGTTGGTATTTTGCCCATAATGCCCTTTCCTCTGCGATTAAATTAGCTTTCCATTTTTTACAAGCTTCTAAATTACGTCCTCTTCTGCTTGATTCAATGCGATATTCTTTTTCACGTTTTGCATGATCATTCAAGAAAGCCCAAGGCACACCATAATCCCCAGTTTTACGAATTGTTGGAATAACTTCACCAAATACCCAGTTACTAAATCGATAAGCAAATGTTCCTTGTTGAATTGCTTTTCTACTTCTAGCAATCAACTTGTAAAATCCTGATTCTGAAATTGCATTAACAAATTCATTCCCTCTAGTTATGCCCTTTATTGAATAAAGGGCTTTTTCATTTTCATTTAATGACTTTATTGCATTGGTAACATTTTTGATTTCTAACGCATTACATACATCAACAGCAATAAACCAAGGTTCGCCTAAATGAGTAATGATTCTTACTTCAATGCCATCAAATTTAATTACGCTTAATTCATCTTGTTTAACAATCATCTTAATAGCTTCCATTGGCAAATCCTCGTCGTTTAGTCGGTTGATTTATCTTTTCTACTGGTGGTGGATTATCTATCCAGTGAAGTAATTCCACTAATGACCAACCGCAAGAATTAGCGCCTAACGATTTTCTTAATGGATATTTACCCTCTTTCTCAAGTTGCCAAGCTGTAGATCGGGCAATACTAGTAATTTTGTATCTTTCATTTTCACGAACCAGGCGATCATATTGGATGCCGTATTTATCTCTGATTGCTTTGTGTTGTTCTAGAGTGATTGAATAAGTCATTGAAAGCCCCTTACTGTACTCGGTTGCTTTCTAAGTAGGTTTTAACTTCGGCCATGTCGTAAACTACTCGACGTTTGCCAACTTTAATACCTTTGGGAAAATTTGGATCATAACGTAATGTATTCTTAGCACAGCCTAAGATTAATGCTAGTTCATCAAGGGAATAGTATTTTGGAGTATTTAACTGCATTTCTTACCTCATAAAGTTCGTTTGTGTTTAACTAACGAGGTGATTATCTATCTGTTTTTTCTGCAGTGTAAGTGTATGAAAATATTTTAACCATAGTTAAAATTATTTTTATTACAGCTAATTACTTGATTTTATTGTTTTTTAAAAAATGGTTTTTAATGTTTTTAGGACAGCTATTAAACCTATATTCTAAGTTAATAATTTGAAATCTGGAATAGTTCCATTTTGATCTGGGCGGTTTCCTTTTAGTCCAGCCTTTGATAAATAGCCGTATACCGTATCTAATGAAGGTATGTTGCTGGTGTCGTTTGAATATTCTTTATATAAATAGTTTAATATTTCGTCCCTTAATTGAAATAGTCCTATCTCAGGTGTTTGCTTTCTATTTAATTGTGCAATCCTAATTACCTCAGACTTATATTTATTTGCAGGCCTACCTGCTTTTTTGCTTATTTCTTCGCTATTTTCTTTGGTTTGACATAAAAACTTATTAATATCACCATAATTATTTTTTATAGAACCAGTTAGATCTGGTATTGATTGTGCCTTTTCACTAATTTTTAGGGCTTGTTCTAAAAGACTTCTAATATCTTCAGTTAAAAAACCAACATAATAATCTGTTGCATCCCACATACACTGTGATATAGGGCGATCTCCATATTCATTCCTATTTACTATATACTTAGTTAGCCTTAACCTCTCGGTGTCTACATAAATAATAAACCCAAAAGACCCATCCTCTGGCATACACCAGTACGGTTGTTTTCTTAGCAAGAGTTGAATGGAGCTAATAGTAAATTGAGTGTTTCTAGTATAGGAAAATATCTTTAATTGTATTTTTTTCTCTAAAACAAAATGAAAAAGTTCTTGAGCATTAAGAGTAAATCCAGCATCACTGAAATATCTTAATGATTCATCAAATGTTAGCTTATCCCGAAGATCAAATAAATTAGCCATTGTTCCCCCAAACAATCCCCTATGAAATGATTACGCCAGTCCGTTAGGGTTACGGATATTCGGTGATCAGCCTAGGCGTAATATTTATATTATACCAATACTGTATAAAAAAACACTTATTTAAATACCACTATTTACTGAAATTTAGCTAGCCAAAGGAAAGGATCTCATTTAGGAAACTGCACGAATTTGGAATCAATTTAATGACATAATTTTATGTTATATATGTTATTATTATCTTTTCATAACACTTAAAAAAATATATATAAATCAATTATATTATGTTATTAGTGTTGTTAGTGTTATTAAAAATATATATAAAGTAATTCTTATATAAGAGACACTAAAAAACCAGTCTAATTGACTGGCTTAAATATGTGAATATGACAAAATTAAATTTATAGTTTTAATATTAACTACCTGACAAGGATATATTTCCTTGGCTAGCTTGCTCTACGAAATCACCCCACCATTGCATCATATCTCTACGTTTATCTAGGTAGGTTGCTCTATTGTAAATTGCTCTTACTGCATTCCTATCGACGTGGGCAAGTGAGACTTCAATCAAATCATAATCAAAGCCATGTTCATTTAATGCTGTAGATGCTAATGACCTAAAGCCATGAGCAACTAACTCACCTTTAAAGCCCATTCGTTTTAATGCTGTATTGACTGTTTCTTTATTCATATGTTTATTGAAAGGTGCTTTTAATGTTGGAAAGACATATTCACCATGACCGCTAATAGGCTTCATTATCTCAATTATCTTTATTGCCTGTTTATTTAGTGGAATAGTATGATCTCTTCTCATTTTCATTTTCTCTGCAGGTATCGTCCATAATTCATTTTTTAGGTCTATTTCGCTCCATAATGCAGATACTGCCTCAATTGGTCTTGTTATGGTAAGTAGTTGCCACTCAATCAAGCATCTTGTTTGTAATTCAATACTAGCCAACGAAATAGCTTTCATAATTCTTGGTAACTCTGACGGTGGTAACGAGGGCATATTTTGCTTATGGGCAACTTTAAACACAGCCCCTATTTTACCCGTTGGATTATATTCAATCAGATCATTGTTAACAGCATAAGTCATTACTCTATTAATTCGCTGTGATATCCTCTTAACTGTATCTAGTTTACCGGCACATTCAAGAGGCTTTAAAGCTTCAATAAAATCTTTTGCCTTTAGCTGTGAGACGGGTATATCGCCAAGGATAGGATAAATATAATTAACAAATGAATTTTTTATTCGCCTAATTGTTCCACTAGTGATATCTCTTGAGTTCTGTTGTTCAAGCCATCTTTCAGCCACTTTATAAAATGTATTATCTTTCTCTTTTTTTGTTTGGATTTGTATAGATTGTTTATGCTGTTGTGGATCTACTCCTTGAGATACCAAAGAACGATATTCATCTCTTTTTTGTCTTGCGTTAAGTAATGTGATTTCTGGATAACTTCCAAAACTAACTAATGTACGTTTTTTTGAATCAGGACTCATATAATTAAATCGCCAAATTTTAGAGCCATTAGACTTAACTAATAAATATAAACCATTGCCATCTGATAAAGTAAAATCCTTTTCCTTTGGCTTGGCTGACTTGATTTGAGTATCGTTTAGAGGTTTTATAATCTTGACCATGTTATACGAATTTAAGTTATATTTGAGCGTATAACATAATATATAACATAAAAGTTTGAATTTCGCTAAATCTTCTTGAACTTAGTTAAACAGTAAATTAGCTAGAAAGCTTGTTATATAAAGGTTTTTTGAACGTTTTTGAATTTGGATGAATTAAGGAATGGTGGGTTGTGAGGGGATCGAACCCGCGACCAATTGATTAAGAGTCAACTGCTCTACCGACTGAGCTAACAACCCATAAAAGTATTTTCGAAGTATATAGTAAACTTAATTCAAAAGCAAATTAGCTATACAAATTTTTTTTGTAAAACATTGATATTAATCTTAATATATCATTTCTTACCTTAACGGCTCATGGTCTAATTGCACATACACGATGTATCATTTTATAGTGGTAGTACTTTATTAACCTTGATAGCTATCAGTTAACATACAATTTCAGATATCATCGATAAGCAGTTATGTAGCAAGGTAAAAAATCTCTCGCTAATTTAGCGAGAGATTTTATTGGCAAGACTATAAATTTTTAATCGCAAGATATTGTTCTTGCAACTTGGTTTTATCATCAATATAGCCTTGTTGTTTTTCTTTCTCTTTGGCAACGACTGCTGCCGGTGCTTTATCTACAAAACTGGCATTCGATAATTTACCGGTAATACGGGCTATTTCACCGTCAATACGGGCTATCTCTTTTTCAAGACGCGCTAATTCATCGTCTTTATTAATTAAGCCAGCCATTGGCATTAATAGCTCAGCACCATCCACCAATTTAGTTACTGACAATGGCCCCGTTTCACCCTCATCTAATAAGACAATTTCGGATAATCTGGCTAACGATTCAATGAAATTGATATTATCACTGATGATTCGATGAACTGTAGGCGAAGCTTTACGAATCAATAGTTGCAATGGTTTACTTGGTGCAATATTCATCTCAGCACGAATATTTCGAACAGCAATAACCACATCTTTAATCCAGTTAATATCCGCAACGGCTTGGTCATCAGTAAGCTTGCTGTCAAATGCAGGCATCGGCTGTAACATAATGGTATCGGCTTTAATCGCCATTAACGGTTTGACACTTTGCCAAATCTCTTCTGTAATAAAAGGAATAATTGGATGTGCAAGTCGTAATAATGCCTCAAGAACGGTGACTAAGGTATGACGGGCAGCACGTTGTTCGGATTGTCCACCATTGGCTAATACTGATTTAGTCAATTCTAAATACCAGTCACAGAACTGATTCCACGTAAATTCATATAAAATATTAGCAGCTAAATCAAATCGATAAGTATCAAAAGCTTCACGATAAGATTTTACGGTTTGGTTAAATTCAGCTAGTATCCATTTATCCGCTAAAGAATAAGCCAGATCGCCACCTTTGAAACCACAATCATGTGCTTCGGTGTTCATTAGCACATAACGGCTAGCATTCCAAAGTTTATTACAGAAGTTACGATAACCTTCTAAACGTTTTAAATCCCAATTGATATCTCGCCCAGTTGATGCAAGCGCCGCTAAAGTAAAGCGTAATGCATCAGTACCATGTGCTTCTATCCCGTTTGGAAACTGTTTTTCCGTACGTTTGGCTATTTTTTCAGCCAATTGAGGTTGCATCATATTACCAGTACGTTTTTCGAGTAAATCAGCAAGTGATATCCCATCAATCATATCTAAAGGATCGATAACATTTCCTTTAGATTTAGACATTTTTTGCCCTTCTTCATCACGAATCAAGCCAGTCACATAGACTGTTTTAAACGGAACTTGAGGTTTGCCATCTTTATCTTTAATAAAGTGCATGGTCATCATGATCATTCTAGCTACCCAGAAGAAGATGATATCAAAGCCTGTAACTAAAACATTCGTTGGATGAAAAGTTGCTAAATCATCCGTATTTTCTGGCCAACCTAACGTTGAGAATGTCCAAAGCGCAGATGAAAACCACGTATCAAGTACATCTTCATCTTGAGATAAAATAATATCGTCAGATAAATTATTTTCACGTCGAACTTCAGCTTCATCTCGTCCAACATAAACACGACCTTGCTCATCATACCAAGCAGGAATACGATGTCCCCACCATAATTGACGTGAAATACACCAATCTTGAATATCATTCATCCAAGAAAAGTACATGTTTTCGTACTGTTTTGGTACAAATTGAATATCGCCATTTTTCACCGCATCAATAGCTGGCTCAGCTAACACTTTAGCTCGAACATACCATTGGTCAGTTAACATTGGTTCGATCACAACTCCACCACGATCACCATAAGGAATGGTTAAATCATGCGGTTCGATTTTTTCTAAAATAGCTTGAGCTTCACATGCAGCAATGACCGCTTTGCGTGCTGCAAAACGCTCTAAATTTTGGAACTCAGACGGAATATCAGTTGAATAGATATCACTTGCTTCACCATTGGTATCAAAAACTTCAGCTTGTGCACGAATATCACCGTCAAATGTAAAAATGTTGATCATCGGTAATTGATGTCGACGACCGACTTCGTAGTCATTGAAATCATGCGCAGGTGTAATTTTTACACAACCGGTACCTTTGGTCATATCAGCATGTCCATCGCCAACAATCGGAATACGACGGTTAACAAAAGGCAATATCACATAGTGACCAATTAAATCTTTGTAACGCGGATCTTCAGGATTAACAGCCACACCGGTATCCCCAAATAGCGTTTCGGGGCGAGTAGTTGCAACCACTAAATAGTCTTTGCCATCAGCAGTTTTTGCGCCGTCAGCTAAGGGATAACGCAAATGCCACATAGACCCTTTTACTTCACGATTTTCAACTTCTAAATCAGAAATAGCTGTACGTAACTTCGGATCCCAGTTTACTAAACGTTTACCACGATAAATTAAATCCTCTTGATAAAGCCTTACAAATACCTCTTTAACGGCATTAGATAAACCTTCATCCATGGTAAAACGCTCACGATCCCAATCAACCGAATCACCCAAACGACGCATTTGCTTAGTAATGCTTCCCCCAGATTCGGCTTTCCATTGCCAAATTTTTTCAATAAAAGCTTCACGACCATAATCATGACGGGTTTTACTTTCTTCGGCTGCGATTTTACGCTCTACCACCATTTGCGTTGCAATACCGGCATGGTCAGTACCAGATTGCCATAATGTGTTATGACCTTGCATACGATGATACCGAATCAACGCATCCATAATCGTTTGTTGGAACGCATGTCCCATATGTAAACTACCTGTCACATTAGGTGGTGGAATCGCTATGCAATAGCTAGGCTGGGATTTGTCACCGTTGGGTTTAAAATAACCGCTCTGTTCCCAATGTTGGTAAATGGGTTGTTCGATTTCTTGTGGATTATAAGTCGAATTTTTCATATAAATGCATTAATCCTAATTCAAGGCATAAAAATGGAATTATTCTACTATAAAATAGATAAACAATAAATTGTCATGACATGTTGTCAGGTGGATTTAATCCACAATTAGATTTTTTATCAAAACACAATATTAAATTTAAACTATTTTATTCAAAAAACAGATAAAATGACTTCATATTGGAAATATTATTAGGATAGTTTTTAGCAGAACTTATGCTGAGTCAAAACAATATTTTAAGATTACTACAGCTCTAGTTCTAATTGTTTACAATCTCTATTTGAATGTTTTTTACGGCTTATATTTATTAAAATTGTGGATAATTGTTGATAAATTGGTTTTAGTTCATCTGGCATTATCGTCAAATATTGATTGATAGTTTTGATATCTCCACGTTCAACAGGGCCTGTTAATGCATCAATAATTCCTTTTCGATAGATATTTTTTGCATTGCTCAAAAACAATGGGTGCCAAGCTTGCTCACTGAATTTTTCATCAAGTCCACACTGATAAAGTAATTCAACACCTATTTCGACCAAAGCAATAATTTGATTACTTAACATCACGCAAGCTGCATGATAAAGCGGTTTTTTTTGTGCTGGTAAAAAAGCAATAGGATTTTTTAACGGTGTGAAAAAAGAGTGTAATTTACTTAAATTATTCTTATGCGTTTCAAGTGTAAAAGAAACACCAGACATTGCTGTATAGCAATCGAATCTATCATAGATGGCGTATAATGGATGCAACGAAAATGCATAGGGATGAACAATTTTATTTTTATTGAAAATATGCGAGGTTAAGAGCCCACTACAATGTCCTATCCATTTATTTTGAATTGGCAACTGACATAATTCATCCCATAACATTAAGACTTGTTGTTCAGCTGTCGTAATAAAAATACACTCACAATGACTAACTAATTCAGATAACGTCCGAAAAGCTTGAGTTTGGGTAAATTCACTTGCGATTTTGGCATGCTCATATGTTCGACTATAAAAACCAGCGATCGTCATACCACATAAGGAAAAGTATTTAGCTAATGTACAACCTACTTTACCAGCTCCAATAAAACCAATAATCATTACATACATAAATATTTAAAAATTAAGGTATTATATCTTAACTTGTCTAATATTCAATTAAATATCTTTATTTGCCATTAAGGTTATTATTCATGCAATATTAACGTTATAGCTTGACAATCAAGCTATCATCAGGAAAATTTAGGGAGCAAGTAATTGATTAAAATAGTCAGATCAATTTTCATGTATTTATTGAAACAAAATGGCAAAAGGCAATAAGCGCAGTAAATGTTTATTGTTGAAAAATTAAAAAATTCCATTTGGCTTATTACTTCTTGCCTTTTTGTATAAAGATAATTTATTCACACATAACTGGAATAGTTTTTAAATTAAAGCCAGCATCTTTGTAGGATTTATATCTCATTCTTGCAAGGGTTTTTAATCGCTCATCAACGGGTACAAAATCAATAATATCTCGATATACACCCGAAAATTCAGGGAATTGTTCCTGCAAATTAATCAATAATTGGCGATTACCACTACTGCGTTTTTGAGGCCAGCAGATTTCAACAGGCGATCCCCCTTTCATTCCTTCGCCGACTAAATTATGAGGAACAAAATTATCGGTATCCAGTTGCCAAAGGTATTCATCGATACGTTCAGCTTGAACTTGATCTTGGCAAGCAACCAGCACTCTTTGTTTTGCTTGCCATGCCTCGACAATTTTTTGGCAAGCGAGTTTTTCATAAAACAATATGCCTGTTTCGCTTGCTTCTGTTTGGTTTTCTAACAGATAGAAAATCACTTTTTTCATAAAAATAGTAATGCCGTCTTATTGATCTAATAAATATTGAATCAACATAGCAACTGGTCGCCCTGTCGCACCTTTGTTTGCACCTGATTTCCATGCTGTACCCGCAATATCTAAATGTGCCCAATGGTATTTTTGAGTAAAGCGAGACAAGAAACATGCCGCTGTAATCGTACCACCATCACGCCCACCAGCATTGACAATATCGGCACAGGTTGATTTAATCTGATCTTGGAAATCATTATCCATTGGTAAAGCCCAAGCTTTATCATCCGCTTTATTAGATGCATGCACTAATTGTGATACTAACTTTTCATCATTTCCCATAACGCCCGTATAATGATGTCCTAAAGCCACAATACATGCGCCAGTTAGCGTTGCAATATCAATCACCGCTTTTGGATTAAAACGCTCCACATAAGTTAGTGTATCACACAAAACTAAACGACCTTCCGCATCAGTATTAATCACTTCAACTGTTGTTCCTGACATTGTCGTTAAAATATCACCAGGACGATAAGCATTACCATCGGGCATATTTTCACATCCAGCCATAACACCAACCACATTAATTGGTAAATTTAATTCTGCTACAGCTTGCATTACGCCATAAACGGTAGCTGCGCCACACATGTCATACTTCATTTCATCCATACTTGCAGCTGGTTTAATTGACAAACCACCAGAATCAAAAGTTAATCCTTTACCGACTAAAACAATAGGTTGAGCTTTTTTATCTTTCGCGCCTTTATATTCAATAACAGTCATAATCGATTCATTCTGTGAACCTCTTCCTACTGCTAAGTAAGCATTCATATTTAATTTAGCGAGCTCTTTTTCACCTAAACATGTCGTTTTTAATGATCCATACGTTTTATCGAGCAATTTACCTTTTTCTGCTAAATATTGTGCATTACAGATATTTGAAGGCATGTTAGCCAGTGTCTTAGTAGCCAAGATAGCATCGGCAATAATTTTACCTTGCTGAAGATTACAACTCATTGATTGAGTTTGTTTTTTATCACAATAAATCAAATTAATTTTCGTTAGATTTGGTTTAGGTGCTTTCTCAGTTTTGAATAGATCAAAGTGATAAGTTGTATCGTTCACAATTTGAGGTAATTGTTTCGCAATCATTAAACTATAGGTATTATTGACTGTTAGTAAATCCCAAGTGATACTCTTAATATTTTTAGCAACTAACTCTTTTACCACATTTTGAATCATTTTTTTGGCTTTAGAAAAATCAAAATCTTTACATTTGCCACAGCCAACCAATAATAACTTTTGTTTTAAACCATTTATACAAGGATACAATAATGTCGTTTTTCCAAGTTCACCACTCACATCACCACTTTTAATGAGTTGACTAATCATGCCATTGGTCAATTGATCGATTTCATTAACAAATTCAGATTGTTTTTTGCCAGAATCTATTGAAATAATTAAACATTCTGTTTTTTGATTAGCTAAGGTATGACTATTTTTAATTAAGAATTCCATAATGTTTCTCTTGTAAAAGATAATGTGAATAGTATTATTCTATCGATTCATCATGGGATAGCAACAAAAAGATAACTAATTATCGTTATTTCAGTTTATAATACTTAGATCTTAAAAACGTTTAATTTTATATAGGTAAAATGTGATAATTCGTCGATATTTAGTTAAAGAGACATTGAAAACACAAGGTGCAATTTTATTTATTCTGCTCCTTATTTTCTTTTCTCAAAAATTAATTAAAATTTTGTCGAGTGCGATTGAAGGAAATATTCCTCGTGACTTAATCATGCCCCTGTTAGTCTTGGGCATTTCAAATATGGCCGATCTGATTTTACCACTAAGCCTTTTTTTAGGTGTGCTTGTTACATTTGGTCGCTTATATTCTGACAGTGAAATGGTTGCTATGCATGCCTGTGGGGTGAAAAAAAATGTCACCTACCAAGTTGTTTTTTTACTTTGTATTTTTACGTGTTCATTAAGCTTATTTAACACTATTTGGTTTGGTCCCTGGTCAAGTATCAAGCAAGATCAATTAATTGAAAATGCAAAATTAAATCCCAGTTTAGCTGGTTTATTATCTGGTCAATTTCAACAAACACCGGATGGAAATTCAGTTATTTATATTGGTAATGTTAATAATAATAACTTAGACAATGTCTTTATTGCCAAAGTGAATACTAGAAATAATGAGCGACCATCTATAATTATTGCTAACAAAGGGAAAACAGGACACGATAAAGAAGGTAATCAAATTATTACGTTGGAAAATGCAAATCGTTATGAAGGAACGGCTAATCTAAAAGATTTTCGCATTTCAAATTTTCATAATTATTTAGGAATTATTAAACCTAAAGAATTAGAAATGAACAATGATGATGATAAAATTGATGTTCAGCAACTAGGTATATTGGAGTTATATCATCACAATACAGCCAAAACTAAAGCTGAATTTTATTGGCGGTTAACATTAATAATTTCAGTTCCATTAATGGCTTTTTTAGTGATTCCGTTAAGTGTATCTAACCCAAGACAAGGTAGACTTGCGCAAATATTACCTGCATTACTTCTTTATTTAGCTTATTTTTTATTAGCAAGTTCTGTAAAAGCTAACGCAGGAAAAGAGCGTTTAGATGCAGAAATATGGTTTTATTTAATCAATATAGTTTATTTTATAGTTGCAATTATTTTGAATTTTTGGGATAGCCTATTTATGCGTAAACTTCGATTAAAATATGTGGCATCATAAAGGAGAAAAACGTGTTTTCGATTTTAGACCGCTATATTGGTAAAACAATTTTAAGCACCATTGGTATCAGCTTATTTTTATTAATTAGTCTTTCAGGGATTATACGGTTTATAGATCAATTACGTAAAATAAAAGGTGATTATGATGCTTTCTCAATAGGTCTTTATACTGCATTAATGACCCCCAAAGATCTTGAAACCTTTTTACCGATGGCTGTGCTATTGGGAGCGCTAATTGGGCTTGGTTTATTAGCATCAAGAAGTGAACTTATTGTAATGGAAACATCTGGGTTTAGCCGTTTTAAAATTGCAAAAGCAGTAATGAAAACAGCAATTCCGCTAGTTATTGTTACTATGGCAATAGGAGAATGGGTCGCACCTAAAAGTGAACAAACCGCACGTAATATGCGTTCAGAAAAACTATATGGTAATTCACTAATGGCTGAGCAAGGTGGTTTATGGGCTAAAGATGGCAACAATTATATCTTCATCGGTCACATAAATGATGATAATTCGATTTCAAATATCACTATCTATGAAACAGATAATAACAAATTATTATCAATTACTCATGCTGAGTATGGTTCTTTTAATAATAACAAATGGACATTATCTCAAGTAGAGAAGAATGATTTAACAGATCCTATAAAAGTGACAGGGTCAAATATGTTAACAATGGACTGGAAAACTAATATCGCACCAGATAAACTAAGTATTGTTGCCTTTGATCCTGATTCTCTCTCTGCTACAGGGCTTTATAAATATTCACAATACCTTAAAAGTTCGGGGCAAGATACCAAATATTATGATTTACTTTTTTGGAAAAAAATCATTAAACCAATTTCGGTAGCTGTAATGATGTTACTGGCACTTTCTTTTATTTTTGGTCCGCTTCGAAGTGTGTCAATGGGAGTAAGAGTTATCATTGGAATTAGTTTTGGTTTCCTGTTCTATATAGCTGACAATCTATTTGCTCAAATCAGTATTGTTATTGGTATTTATCCTATCATAGGTTCACTATTAACAAGCTTTGTCTTTTTGATGATTAGTTACGTATTATTTAGAAGACAGAACTAACATATACCATTCATAATGAATAAAGAATAAATCCTATTATCAATTATCGATAATAGGATCTATTTTATCTATTTTTCTTAAACAACTTCAAATATTGCCCATACCCAGCTGCTTCAAGTTTGTTAGTAGGAATAAAACGTAAAGCTGCAGAATTTATGCAATAACGTAATCCTCCTAATACTTTTGGCCCATCATTAAAGACATGACCTAAATGTGAGTCTGCTTTGATAGAACGAACTTCAGTACGTTGCATACCATGACTATTATCGTTTTTTTCTAAAATGTTTTTAGCGTCAATGGGTTTAGCAAAACTAGGCCAACCACATCCGGAATCAAATTTATCTAACGAACTAAACAGCGGTTCCCCTGACACGATATCAACATATAAACCTTCTTCATGATTATCATTAAATTCATTTTCAAAAGGAGGTTCTGTCCCATTTTGCTGAGTTACATGATATTGCATTGGTGTTAATGCTGATATTGCTTTTTCTTTGATTAATTTATTCATAATTCACCTAGTCTTTTTAAAATTAATAAAGTGTTATTTTATTAGCATCGATTGAAGGACTTTATCTTTAACCCAAAAGTAATGATATAGAGCCCCAATGACATGAAGCATAATTAATATAGCTAACAAATATGAACTGACTAAATGTGTTGTATGAAAAAACTGATAAAACTCATTTGGTACGTTTATAGCAGGAATGGAAATCATACCAAAAAAATTGAGCGGACGGCTACTCATCAAATAACCAGAAAGTGGAACAATTAAAAGAAAAATATAGATAAACCCTTGAGTAGATTTTGATAAAATCCGTTGCAATCTTTGATGTTTATCTAAAACATCTGGGATGCCATATTGTATAATCACTTTAATACGCCATATCGTTAAAATAAAAACCAAAACGCCGATTGATTTATGTAACAGATATATATTCGGCATCCCTCCCAAAAATTGGGATAAGATGATTTTAAACATAATTATTAAAAACGCTAATATAACGACTACTGCTGATAGCCAATGTATTATTTTTTGTTGACTACGATACTGAGGGTAATCTTGCATAACTTACTCACTTTTAAGTTTAGATTTATCTTGCCAATGCTGAGACAAAAAAGCAGAACGACCAGATAATTGATAATAACGATTATAGTGTTGTGATTGTTTTTTATAAAAATCTTGATGATACTCTTCAGCCGGATAAAAAGCGACAGCCGGTTCGATAGCGACCCGAATAGGGTGAGTAAAACGACTACTTGCCTCTAATTCTTTTTTCGATTCTAATGCTAAATTGTGCTGAAATTCATTATGATAAAAAATAACTGGGCGATATGAATCCCCTCGGTCTGCAAATTGACCATTTTGATCCGTAGGATCAATTTGCTGCCAAAAAATATCCAATAACTTTTTATAACTGATTTTTTTAGGATCAAAAGTGATTTGAACAGCTTCAGTATGCCCAGTATCACCTTGACAAACTTGTTCATAGGTTGGATTTGATACATGTCCACCGGTATAACCCGATACCACACTAATAACACCCTCGTATTGATCAAACGGCTTGACCATACACCAAAAACAACCGCCGGCAAATGTTGCTTGCTCATATTGTTGCATAATAATCTCCAATAAAATGATTTTAAAAGACACCCCTTGAAAAAGCTTAAAAAATCACCATTTCACAAGCTAACCATCTCAGTTTTAGGAGGATCGAATATGGCTAGTGGTTGGGCATCTGATGATGCCGTTAATCAACAAATTGAAAGCACCATTGCTGATGCTATCGAAAATGCTAGACGCCAACTTAAACAAGGTGCTCAAAGTGCTGATTTCTGCGTTGAATGCGGAGATCCTATTCCACAAGCACGAAAGCTTGCATTACCTGGCGTACAATATTGTTTAAACTGCCAACAGGAACTGGATAAGCAATCTGCTAAAGCGGCAATTTTATATAATCGCCGAGGCAGTAAAGATAGCCAACTTCGTTAGTGATACAGTTAATTGCTTAATTATTATATTCATTGTTATATATAACTGAAATCACTCTTTTAATTAAAAACATGTTGGATTCAATACAAATGCCTAGATAATGATTTATACATTTTTGGAGCGTTACTAATTGTTCTTTGCTAGTTTTAAAAGTAAAAAAACAAGCAACGCTCCTTTTTAATACTTTTGATAACCAAAACACATAGAATGTGAATGTATTTTAGCAATGATTTTCTACTTTTTTTTATCTGGATGAGGATCTTTTACTGAGTCGCCCTGCCCTGAAACAATATACCAACCATTTTTAATATGGGGTTTTTTGTTATGATCCGGACATGGAGGCAAGGATTTTTTACTTTGATTTGAAAAAGTATAACCACAATCAGCACACTTGTAGGTGCCCGCTGAAACATCACTACCGTATGAAGCAAATTTCTGTACCATTATTAGCTCCTCGTATAATTGTTTGTTAGTGATAAGCACATTACTTATCTCTATTATATATAAACGTCTATCAATAAAAAATCAAGTTCAGATTTGATTAATTTACAATCGGACTGATAATTTTATCATCAAATTTATCAAAAATCAGATATAATAAAAACTGCTTTTCAAGTAAAAACACGTTTTTAACCATATTCTATTTAAATTAAAACTTACTAAATTTAATCACGTCATTTTTTAATTAATAATGAAAATAAGTAGATTTTTATTTCTCTAAAAAGGCATGGATCAATGCCAGTTAAAATAACTTAATAATTTGGAGGTTGGAAATGTATTTACTACAAATGGCGCCGAAATTTTTACTTGCGTTAATCATTTTACTTATTTACGTGAAATTATCGGGTAAAAGCCAAATTGCCCCGATGTCTCAGTTAGATCAGGTTGGTAGTATGGTAATCGGTGCGTTGGTTGGGGGAGCTTTACTCAGTCCAACTGTTTCAGCCTGGGAAGCAGCAGGTCTTGTCGCAATTTGGGCAGCGTTATTAATTTTAATTCGGTTTATAAAATCAAAGAACTCTCGTTTAAGGGATGCCATTGATGGTGAAGCAATTCAATTAGTTAAAAATGGAAAATTATTAACCGATAATTTTGCTAAAGCAAACTTACCGGTACGTGATTTTGAAACTTTAGTGAACATACAAGGAATATCCTCATTTAGTCAATTAAAACAAGTTTGGTACGAATTAAATGGTTCATTAACCATCATTAAGAAAGGTGAAAAAGATATTGCTGAATTGATTATTGAAAATGGCTGTATCAGTCAAGATAATCTTGAACAACTAAAAAAAGATGAAGATTGGCTTATGCAAGAAATTCATAAACAAGGATATGAAAAAGTCGAAGACATTTTTTGTGCAGAGTGGTTTGATAACAAATTAATCATTTATCCATATGATAAAAAAGAAGAAAAGTCAGCTTAGCACTTACTTTAAAAAATAACAATTTAATTAACTTTAACTAATTTAACCTGTTAGTTAAAGTTATTTAATTGCACATTTTTATCCACGAGATCTTCAATCGTATACTTTTCAAGCTCTTTCAAAAATGCTTCCTTAGCATCTGAAAGATAATGTTTTAAACGACAAGCAGGACTAATATGACAAAATGACAAACTGCAATTAAGAATATTAAGAGGTTCTATTTGCCTAACCACAGTACCAATATTGATCTGTTTTTTTTCTATTTTTAATTTAATGCCCCCGTTTTTTCCTTGTTTAGTCTCGACATAACCTAATTTGCTTAAATTATAAACTACTTTAACTAAATGGTTTTTAGAAATTTTAAAATAGTTACTAATATCTGCGATACTGACTAACTGCTCATCTTTTACAGAGGATAAATAAAGAAGAACTCGTATACTATAATCGGTAAAACTTGATAATTGCACAGATTTTTCCTATCAACTTAAAAAACTTATCATCTCACATTATAGGCAATCTCAATGATTATATTAACTATCTTTTAATGACTAATTGAAATTTATTATTTAATTAGATTCTCTAATTATCATTGTTTTATCCTCATCAACAAGATGAGGATATGTTAAATTTAATTTTTCAAGCTGCGCAATAATTTAGAATTTGATTCAAATCTTTACTTGCTTGAGTTGTCAAACGTAAATCAAATTTATCTTTTAAAATATTCAATATATTGTCTGTTAAAAATTCTGGCATCGAAGGGCCAGCATAAATTCCCTTGATTCCAAGCGATAATAATGTCAATAATATAACGATGGCTTTCTGTTCAAACCATGATAGTACCAATGTCAATGGTAATTCATTCACCCCACATCCAAAAGCTTCAACCAACGCCAACGCTAATTGTACTGCTGAATAAGCATCGTTACATTGTCCAATATCAATTAATCGTGGAATACCATTAATGCTGCCAAAATTTTGCATATTAAATCGATATTTACCACAACCTAACGTCAAAATAATGCTATCTTTAGGGACTTGATTTGCCATTTCAGTATAATAATGCCGTTCACTTTTACTACCGTCACATCCACCAATTAAAAAGAAATGCTTAATATTGCCTGCTTTTACTTGTCCGACAACCGTTGGTGCCACATTTAACAAAGTGTTACGTGCAAATCCTACTGTTATAAAATGTTCTAATTCAGTGTAATCAAATCCGGATTGATTCAATGCACACTCAATAACAGGACTAAAATCATCTGTTTCAATATGAGTGACGCCCGGCCACCCCACCATGCTTCGGGTAAAGATACGCTGCCCATAGCCTTGAGTAAATGGATTAATGATACAGTTAGATGTCATGACAATAGCGCCGGGAAAATTAGCAAATTCTGATTGTTGATTTTGCCAAGCTGTACCGTAATTTCCAACTAAATGAGAATATTTTTTTAATTCAGGATAAGCATGAGCTGGTAACATTTCACCATGCGTATAAACATTTATGCCTTTATCTTGAGTCTGCTCTAATATCAAACGCAAATCATGAAAATCATGACCAGACACAAGAATACATTTTCCTGCAACAGGTTTTGTATTGACTTTGGTCGGGATTGGATCACCAAATGAATTTGTGGCTCCAGCATCAAGCATCCCCATTACTTTATAATTCAATCGTCCTATCTGCATAGACAATTGAAATAATTTATTAATATCCGATGGGTTATCACCAAGATAACTCATAATTTGGTGATATTCGGTGTAAATATCTTGGTTAAATTGCCCTAAAACTGCTGCGTGTTCCATATATGCAGCCGCCCCTTTTAATCCATATAATGCTAATAAGCGCAGTCCAATGACATCCTCACCCACTTTGTCTTGTTCCCGCTTTAACATAACTAAATGCGAAAAATCCAATAATTCTTGTTTGGATTTGGGAAAATCAAGCTGGGCTACATAGGTTAATGCTGGCAAATGCTCGTTAAATTGAAGTACAGCAGCTTTAGCAAGCTGTTCTAATTTTTGAGAATAGATATCAGCTTCTTCCAGATACGCCAACATTCTATCTGCATCAAAATTCACATTAGTTAACGTTGAAAAAAATGTTTGTGCAGACCATCTATCGATTTGTCTATCTACGATTTCATGTCTACGACAAATTGCAGCCCAAAACGAAACCTTTTGTAAACTGGCCACTAAAACATCTTGAAGATCAGAGACTTCCGCTGTTTTACCACACATTCCTTTAGAATAACTACACCCTTTTTCATTTGATTTTATTATAGTTTGCTCACATTGAATACAAAACATTATTACTCCTGTTTTCTTTCCTCTTACTAAAACAGGTATATAAAATACATGTTTAAAATAAAAAAAGAAAGAGGATTTACCATTTTTAAATTTGTGAAAATTGTTAAAAATATCTAATATTTAATCTTCACTAAAGAGCACTTTATCCAATATTAATACTATAAAAAAGTGGATAAATACGATGCAAAATTAAAATATGATGAGAAGTTAAAAAGAGGCAGAAAAAAGACTATTTATTTGAGAACAGATTAAGAATACTGATTGAGTGAGAAAACATGCCGATTAAATACAACTTTTCAATTAATTACCAAACCACAAATAAAATTATTTTAAAAAATAATTTTAAAATATTCTTTACAAGAATTAACTGATTTTTCAATAAGTTATAGTCTATAATTGATAAATATCAATCACCAGAACAAATATGTTAAAACTATAAAAACAATAGATAATTTAATATTAGTTATCAGAATATAAGGAAAAAAACAATGAAATTTTATTACTTTCCAGAACCACCAAATTAGCCTTATACCTTTTATTGTAATAACCCTGATACAATAAAAGTTATCACTAAAATAAACAAGGGAATTTTTGTTAATTAACAAAAATAGTACTTGTAATAGTTTAGTACTAATTTTATTTGAATATTAATTAGAACAAATAGAAGTTTTTTACGGTTTATACCAAATGATTTTAATTCAATATAGAAAATAAAAAGAAAATTATAAAATGGTATTTATGACGACTGAAGGATTATCATTAGAATCTTTATAAATACCATATCCAACATTTCCCATAATAGTGTCTAATGCTTACTCACTAACCACACGACAATTTTACCATCCGGAAATTAGCAAATAATTAATACACCAATTATATATATCAAAAAAGAGCAATTGGTTTTATATCATTAATGGTAGATGATAGAGTTTTATTATTTTATTTTTAAGGCAGAGAAAATTACTAATTTGATTGTTATACGTGACATTTTTAATCAGAGATGATATAACAAAAGAAGTATTAATTAAATGCAACCTTATCTTATAATCTAATCGTCATTTTTAATCACTTACAGACCAAATATCTTCTGTTCCTATGAATTATTAACTTTACTGTAATTTGTGTCTTCCTAAAAGAGGTCTATAACATGAAAAACAAAGAGTTAGTTGAGAACTATTATAAAGATGTGTTTATCAATGGTAATGTAGATAAAATCCCAGTTTATATTGCAGAAAATTATATTCAACACAATCCCCAGGTTGAAGATGGTCAAGCTGGTTTTATTAAATTTTTTAAAAACTTCATTAAAACAGAACCTAAGATTGAAATTATAAATGTTAGCTGTGAAGGTAATATGGTTTACGTTTTTTATAAATGCTCATTGCCAGACGGAACCATAAATAAAGTTTGCGATATTTATCGTGTTGAAAGCAATAAGATAGTTGAACATTGGGATGTTATAGAATCTCATGTTGAAAAAATTAAATCTGTTAACCATAACAGCCTTTTTTAAATAAAAATGGTATTTTAACAACCTTATCAAATAGATGCCTAAAATGATAAGGTTGTCTATCAATCATAAGCTTTCTATTTTCTATATTAAAAAAACATGCTTTTATAATTCAATATTAATAGTAGATTACAAAATCTCATCCGTCTCGTTATGAAATATTCATTAAAACTGTACACATTTTTTTTATCCTATGATCAAAACCACCAAAGTCAGACCGACATTATGCAAACTCACTTTTTAAAGTTTTTATTTGATTACAATATTTATTCTAGAAAACTTATAGCTAAAATGAATATTGTTATAATTAATAATTAGTATCATCTTTTTCAGTAATCTTTATAATACTAAAAAGCTTAGCAATAGATAATAAACGCTACCCCTTATCCAAAGTCACTTAAAAGGATTCATTTATGAGTAAAATCTTTGATGATAATTCTCAAACTATTGGCTATACGCCACTTGTTCGCTTAAAACATTTTGGTCATGGTAATATTTTAGCCAAGGTGGAATCTCGTAATCCCAGTTTTAGTGTAAAATGTCGTATTGCATCAAATATGATTTGGGATGCAGAAAAGCGTGGTTTATTAACTTCTAATGTTGAATTAATTGAACCAACCAGTGGGAACACAGGGATAGCATTAGCAGCTGTTGCAGCTGCACGAGGTTATAAGTTAACTTTAACCATGCCTGAAAGCATGAGCATTGAGCGACGAAAATTATTAAAAGCATTAGGTGCTAATTTAGTTTTAACTGAAGCAAGCAAAGGGATGAAGGGTGCTATTGAAAAGGCAGAGGAAATTGTTGCGAGTAATCCCAAACGCAATATCATGTTACAACAATTCAGTAATCCAGCAAATCCAGAAATTCATGAAAAAACAACCGGGCCTGAAATTTGGCTGGATACCGATGGAAAAGTGGATATTTTTGTAGCAGGAGTGGGAACAGGCGGTACATTCACGGGGGTAACACGATATATCAAAAATACCCAAGGTCGAAATATTACAGCGGTTGCCGTCGAACCAAGCCAGTCACCTGTAATTACTCAAGCACTTGCTGGTGAACCACTTAAACCAGGTCCACATAAAATTCAAGGTATCGGGGCTGGTTTTATTCCAGCAAACCTCGATTTGAGTTTAATCGATTTAGTTGAAAAAGTATCGAATGAAGAAGCCATCGAAACTGCGCGCATACTGATGGAAAAGGAAGGAATTTTGGCAGGAATCTCTTCAGGGGCAGCAGTTTTTGCCGCTGACCGGTTGGCTAAATTACCAGAAAATACCAATAAAACCATTGTGGTAATTTTACCTTCATCGGGTGAACGCTATTTAAGTACTGATCTATTTAGCGGGATTTTTACCGAAAAAGAATTGGGATGATTTAGAATAAAAATACCGTCAAATGACGGTATTTAATCAACTTGATTTGAAGATTTTATAACAATTTAAATTGATTAACACATTATGATTCTTGAATAATACCAAAGTGTCGATATGCATGCGGTGTTGCAATTCTGCCACGTGGTGTTCTTTGAATATAACCTTGTTGAATTAAAAAAGGCTCAAGCACATCTTCAATCGTTTCTCGCTCTTCACCAATTGCAGCAGCAATATTATCTAAACCAACTGGACCACCCATAAATTTTTCAATAATAGCTAGCAGTAATTTACGATCCATATAATCAAAGCCTTCATTATCGACATCGAGCATATCGAGTGCTTGGGTTGCTATTTTTTCATCAATAATACCTTTTGATTTAACATCAGCATAATCTCTAACCCGGCGTAATAAACGGTTAGCTATTCGAGGGGTACCACGTGAACGTTTAGCGATTAAATGAGCCCCTTCACAGGATAAATCCATACCCAAAAATTTTGCACTTCGACTAACAATATATTCCAGATCTTCGACACGATAAAATTCAAGGCGTTGTACGATTCCAAATCGATCACGCAAAGGTGATGTTAATGAACCTGCTCTTGTTGTTGCACCAATAAGGGTAAAAGGTGGGAGATCGATTTTAATTGAACGCGCAGCTGGTCCTTCGCCAATCATAATGTCTAATTGATAATCTTCCATTGCTGGATATAAAATTTCTTCAACGACAGGTGATAATCGATGAATTTCATCGATAAAAAGGACATCATTAGGCTCTAAATTGGTTAACATGGCAGCGAGATCCCCCGCTTTTTCTAAAACTGGGCCTGAGGTAGTACGCAAATTGACATTCATCTCATTAGCAACAATATTTGCTAAGGTAGTTTTGCCCAATCCTGGAGGACCAAAAATAAGAACATGATCGAGAGCATCACATCGCTGTTTTGCAGCTTGAATAAAAATTTTCATTTGCTCACGTACATGGGGTTGACCAATATATTCATCTAAATACTTTGGGCGAATTGCACGATCTAAAGACTCTTCTTCTTTTTGAGCTTGTGGTGCTATTAGACGATCCGCTTCAATCATAATGCTTACCTATTTTATAACGCAGATTTTAATGCTTCACGTATAAGCGTTTCACAATCCATTTCAGGTTTAATAACTTTACTGATGATACGGCTTGCTTCTTGTGGTTTATAGCCTAAAGCAATAAGAGCTGAAACAGCTTCACTTTCAATTTGATTTGAGGATTTTTTGATATTACCAGTTTCTATTATGGTCATTGAATCAGATAATTCTTCACCGAAGCGTTTAACACGGTCTTTCATCTCCACTATTAATCGCTCAGCTGTTTTAGTGCCTACACCGGGTAATTTAACCAATGTTTTAATTTCACTTTGTTCAACAGCCACAATAAACTGTTTAGCTGACATTCCTGACAATATTGCTAATGCTAATTTCGGTCCAACACCATTAACTTTAATTAATTCACGAAACAATTCTCGTTCTTGTTCATGATTAAACCCATATAATAATTGCGCATCTTCACGAACAATCAAATGCGTGAGAACGATAACTTCTTGACCATTATTCGGCAATTCATAAAAACAGGTCATTGGCATAAAAACATTGTAACCGACACCACCCACATCAATGAGCACTTTAGGTGGCTGTTTTTCTATAATGATCCCACGTAAACGACCTATCACAATTTATCCTTAATATTGAGTGTTATTAGCATTATCAATGACATAAAAACAACAGAAATTAATGAATTCTCAAGTAAATTCAACTTATTGAAAACATTGAATGTCGCCATTGATATTGAATATATTAATTATTGTCGATTAGTTTACCTGATGGAATGAAAATAATAAAGAAAAAACTGTATAAATAGACAGGCAATGAGTAAGAAATTTTGCCGATAAGTTCGGCAAAATATGAAGCACGAATAATAAGTTAACTGTATTAAAATTAGCTGTATTAAAAAGGCATTTTAAAACCTGGTGGTAATTGCATTCCGCCCGTAACTTGTGACATTCTCTCTTTTTGAGCTTCATCTAACCGGCGAGTAGCATCATTAAAAGCAGCTGCAATGAGATCTTCTAACATTTCTTTATCATCTTCATTCAATAATGAAGGATCGATTTCAATGCGTTTACAGCTATGTGCGCCATTAATTGTAACTTTGACAATGCCAGCACCAGATTCACCTGTTACTTCTAATTTGGCGATTTCTTCTTGAGCCTGTTGCATTTTTGCTTGCATCTGCTGGGCTTGTTTCATTAAATTACCCAAACCGCCTTTTCCACCTGAAAACATAATTATTCCTCTTTAAAAAATTTAGTCCTTGATTATACAGGACGAATACTTGTTTCATCAATCTTGGCTTCAAAATATTGACAAATCATCGCGACTTTTGGATCTTGATTAATCGTTATTTTAGCCTGCGCAAGTTTTTGTTGATAAAGGTCTTCACGCATTTCTGAAGGTGTTTTAATATTTTGGTTATCATCAATGATAACGTTAATTTTTAATGGTTTTTGTCGATAACTTGACATCGCTTTTTCTAATTTTGAAATATTTGCTGATGAATTTACGAGATGTTTTACTGCCGATCGCAAATGTAAAACAATATTTTCATCATCAATTTGTTCGATATAGCTATTTATCGCAATTTGGTTAATTAAAGGCGCAATATCCAGTTTCTCAATCTCCGCACACCATGCGTCTTTTTGCACCATTTCATCAATTAATTTTTTTATCATTTCGGGCGTTTTATCACCATTTAATGATTCGCGAAAGCTTTTCGTATCAATGACTAATTCATCTTTAGTTTCAATTAGTCCACATGACTGCCATTGATAATTTTCAGCAGTAATTTGCTCTTCATCAGATTTAGCTAAGCTCTTTTCATTTTGCTTCAATGGTAGATTATTATCAGTGACATGCCTTAATGGTGCATTAATACTTGCTTCGTTTGGTTGATTTTTCTCAACCAATTCAGACTTTTTTTTATTCTTTTCCTCTTGTATTAATTGCATCCGCATTTCTAAAATGCTTTTGGTCACTGAAGAAACGTCATCAGGAATCGGCATATCTTGTTTAGCCGATTGTTGAGGACTATTTTGAGAATGTTTTATTTCTGATTGCGAGTTACTCTCAATACGTGATGTTTTTTCTGGCCCTGCTTGATGAAGATTAGGCACTGATTGTGGTGAACCGAATGCTGATTTTTGATGAATATCAGTCACGGGCGGTACATTACTCATCGAATCAGATGTAGCGTTTGATATGTCACTCTTACTAGCTGATGCTTGAATAGGTAAAGGCTTTGATGGCTGCGGCGCCTGAACCGTTGAATTTGTATTTGATACTAAGGTACTGTTACCATTAGTCTTGGGTTGAAATGCTAACGCTCTTAGAAAGCTCATCTCAACACCTATTTTTTTGTCAGGTGAATAAGCCAACTCCTTACGACCCATCAATAATATTTGATAAAATAATTGTATATCATTCGGTGCAATATATTGTGCTAGAAAACGAATTCGTTCTTCATTATCGGTATAATCACCCAATGCAGTTGGAACAATTTGTAATAAAGCGATTTGATGCAAAAGCGTAATAGTTTCTGCAAGTAGACTATCCCAATCTACCCCTTGTGTTGCTGCCGCTTCAATTTGTTGCATCAAAGCATTACCATCATTTTGATAAAGTGCCTCAACCAATAAAAAAGGAATTGTTTTATCCAGTGTCCCTAACATAACGCTGACTGATTGCGCATCAACAACGCCATTACCTAGAGCGATAGCTTGATCGGTTAAACTTAAGGCATCTCGCATACTACCATTAGCCGCTTTAGCTAATAATTGAATCGCCTTCGGCTCAAATTCAATTTTTTCTAGCTGCAAAATGTGAGAAAGCTGTTCAGATATAAGCGAAGTATCTAGCACATTTAAATGCAAATGTAGACAGCGTGATAATATGGTAATCGGTAACTTTTGCGGATCGGTTGTTGCCAACAAAAATTTGACATGTTCAGGTGGTTCTTCTAATGTTTTTAGCAAGGCATTAAAACTGCTACGAGATAACATGTGCACTTCATCAATTAAATAGACTTTAAAGCGCCCTTTGGTTGGTAAGTATTGGATGTTATCTAATATTTCACGTGTATCTTCAACTTTAGTTCGTGAAGCGGCATCAATTTCTAAAAGATCGACAAATCTGCCTTGCTCAATATCACGGCAATTATCACACTCTCCACAAGGAGTGGCTGTAATCCCACTTTCGCAGTTTAAGCCTTTAGCAAGTAAACGAGCAATAGAGGTTTTCCCAACACCGCGCGTGCCTGAAAATAGATAAGCATGATGAACCCGACCTAGCGAAAGTGCATTTGATAGAATTTTGAGGACATGCTGTTGCCCTACTACTTCAGTAAATGATTTTGGTCGCCATTTGCGTGCCAGAACTTGATAACTCATATTCACCATTGCGTATAACTAATCAATTTGGCATCAATAATATCATAAAGCGTAAAATTAGTCTTTAAGATGACAATAAACTATTTACAATTGCTTTATTTAGTGTTGGTCTACGTGATATGTATTATTAATCTTGTTTATGTGACTAGTTTTCAATAAGAAATTAACGATAAGAATAAACTGAATTTAGCTTGTTTGGATATAGAGTAATATTTGCATTAATACAAATACAAATTAAATGGTGGGGAGTGGAAAATTTGAATATTGTCTAGATAAATCCCAACCATTATTTCGATCACATAATGGTTGGATTATTCATAATTATTGTTGATTCAAATATGACCAAGCATATTGTGCGTAAAATTCTGCGCCCATTGTCATGCCGTCCTCATCAACATTAAAACAACCATGGTGATGTGGCCACTGTGTATCTTTTTCAGGATTCCCCGAACCCACTAATGCAAATGCACCGGGAATGTTTTCAGTATAAAAACTGAAGTCTTCACCGCCAGTTGTTGGTGGCTCAAAATAAAGGGCTTCTTCACCAAACGATTCAACGATGACTTTCTGTGCTAAAAGCGCAGATTGTTCATCATTAATGACGGGTAACGTACCATAAATGTATTCTACTTCAGCGGTTGCACGATACATTGCAGCGACTTGATTGGCGTAACGGCGAATAGCATCTTCGATTTTATTTCGCACTTCAACACTAAAACAGCGAACCGTACCTTCTAAAACCGCATTTTCCGCAATGACATTAAAACGAGTACCGACATCCATTTTTCCTATAGTGACCACCGCCGGGGTAAGCGGAGACACTTCGCGAGAGACAATAGATTGTATGTTCATCACAAATGAAGATGCCACCATGACAGCATCAACCGTGTCGTGAGGCATCGAGCCATGCCCGCCCTTTCCTTTGAAACGGACTGTGAGCAAATCGGCAGAAGCAAAACTTGAACCTACCACACAGGATACTTTTCCGACAGGTGTTTGTGACCAGATATGCATACCAAAAGCGGTATCCACATCATCTAATACACCTTGTTTAATCATGCCTTTTGCACCTTGTGCGATCTCTTCAGCAGGCTGAAAAACTAGTCTCACATTACCCTTTAGTTGATCACGTATTGCATAAAGCGCTTTTGCCGCAGTCAGTAGCATGGCTGCATGCGTGTCATGTCCACAAGCATGCATCTTCCCGTTTATGGTTGATTTGTAATCAATATTGTCGCTTAACTCTTGCACTGGTAACGCATCGATATCGGCTCTTAATAAAATCCTATTACCCGGTTTTCCACCTTGAATATCGGCAATAATACCGGTTGGCTCTGTACGGCGATAAGGAATGCCAATTTTATCGAGCTGCTCTGCAATTTTATCTGTCGTTCTGAATTCTTCCCACGGTAATTCTGGGTGACGATGCAAATCACGGCGAAAAGCAACCATTTCTTTTATATTTTGTTGTACTATCTTTTTAATATCTTGATTTATCATTTTACTACCTTTGTTCTTGTTATTTAGTCCATCAAAATTAATGCGTTTGATATTGAAAACATATTAAGAAGATAGTTACAAAAAACTGTTCTTAAATCTTGTTATCCGATTAATTGTCATCAAACTTGTAGACATTTATCATTTACTGTGTTGCAGGTGCGACTATCATATTGACCATAAAGCCTGCTAAAACAACCGACACTATAGTGACTGAAATAAATCCACCAATCAACATAGGCGGTAACATATGACGAGTGAGTACCTCTTTTTCTTTTTCATTTTTGGTTAAATTATTAATCACTTCATTGGTAATAATATAATCAGCAGGAAACCCATAGAGTGCTGTTAGTGCAATCGAAAACGCCATTTCTCGACTAACGTTTAGCATTTTTCCGGCAATAAGCGAAAAGATAAACATACCAAGTACAGCTGATAATATAAAGACAACCAGAGGCGTAATTAATCTTACTAGCATGTCAGGTGTAGCTTGACTTAATGTGTCAAAAATAAACAGCATAAGTCCCATGACAGCTAAACCAAAACCACCTGCCTTTTTTAAAGGATGACGTTCAAGAAAACCACACGATGCGGCAATTACACCGAATAATAGACAAAGTACAAATGGACTTATACTGATAATAGGATCCAAGACTTTCGCCACGTAATAAGCAAAAAAGCCAATAATCGCAATTCGTAAAAAAATAAAATAGGTTGTGTTATACCGTGCTGAAAACATCGCAAACATTTTTGGCATTGGATGTTCATCATTAGATTCGGTTTCTTCCTTATTCGATGTAGACTTAGGATCATTTAAAGCATTCCATGTACCGTCATGATACTTTTTAAGCACTCTTCGTCCTTCACGTTTAAGCATGATTGAAGTTAGTGGATAACCAATAAAGCCTTGCATGACATAAATAATAATGGCGAACACGGCAAGATCTTGCAAACCGGCTTTCGTTGCACCGCCTGCCATTATAATAGATGAAACAATCCCCCCGACTAAAGGCGGAATTGCAATAATAACTGTGTTGTAGTCAAAAAATAAGTATCCTACGATCACAACCACAATGATGATTCCGACAATACCTGACAGTGAAATAACGATAGTTTTCCATTGGCGCAGTAATTCTCTAACTGAAAGTAAAGTTCCCATGTTAACGACTAACAGATACATAAACATGACAGCAACGACTTTGGGGATTCCTGCTCGAGCGACAATATCTTTTGGGAAGAAAGTGAAGTAACCTGCTAAGAAAAGCACGGCACAAACAAAAACTGAAGGCACCCATGCTTTGGTTCGTGTAGATACGATATCGCCTAAATAAAGAATTAGTAGCAATAATACTAATGCAAGCATTTGAGACATATCATTCATTGTTGACATAAAAAGCTCCATTTTATTGGTTGTTAATTATTTAACTTTTCCTGTTGGATCATACAAATAATTATCATGCTAAGTTTATTTTTAAATTGTTTCTATATTATATATTGTTAATCATATATTCTTTAATTTTATCCAGAAAAAGATTGCCATATTTTTCTAATTTAATTTTACCAACGCCGGTAATATTGAGTAATTGTTGTTTACTTTCAGGCATCGTTTGCACCATTTCGAGTAATGTTGCATCACTAAAAATAATATAGGGTGGAACATCTTCACTATCGGCAATGTCTTTACGTAATTTTTTAAGATACCCAAATAAAATCCGCTCTTCATAAGATAAGATAGTAGTTAAATTTATTGCTCTTGCATAACGATTTAAACGGCTTTTCTTCACAATTTCAAGTCGTGGTTTAGCCAAGGATAATGCAATCTCTCCTTTCAATATTTTGCGTGCACGCTCTGTCAATTGAAGGGTATTATATGCAGCAATATTTTGTATCAGATAGCCATGATAAATTAATTGCCTTATTACATGAAGCCAATAGTCGATAGAGTGCTCTTTCCCAATACCATAAACAGACAAACGATCATGTCCGTTTTCTTTTATTTTCGATCGGTTTGATCCTCGTAAAACTTCAGCAATATATTGCGCGCCATAGCGCTGCTCAACACGATATATACAAGATAATACTTTTTGCGCATCCACTAAACCATCATAATGTTCAGGAGGATAAAGACATATATCGCAGTTATTACAAGGTTCTTGTCGTTGTTCACCAAAATAGTTGAGTAAAACGATACGACGGCAAGTTAAACTTTGGGCAAATGATTGCATTGCATCGATTTTATGGAATTCAACATCTTTATGTTGTCCTTCCATTTTTTCACTAATCTGTTGTCGGTACCAGCCCAGATCATTGGCATTAAACAGTAGCATTACTTCAGCAGGTACACCGTCACGCCCTGCTCGCCCGGTTTCTTGATAGTAAGCCTCGATACTGCGTGGACAATCGGCATGAACAACAAAACGGACATTCGGTTTATTGATCCCCATCCCAAAAGCAACGGTTGCAACAATAATTTGAATATCATCTTTCAAAAAAGCTTCTTGTGCTTGTTGGCGTTGTTGATTAGTCAGTCCTGCATGATAAGCAGCCACGGAAAATCCCCGTGCAGCAAGTTTAGTAGTCATATCTTCTACTTTTGAACGACTAGCACAATAAATAATGCCGCTATTCCCTTTTTGGGTTTCAATGAAAGAGACAATTTGGTCGGTTAAATTATATTTTTCGACAACAGTATAACGGATATTTGGACGATCAAAGCTACGAACGACAACTAAAGGATCCACTAAATTTAACTGGGTAATAATATCCGCTTGAGTCATTTTATCGGCAGTTGCGGTTAAAGCAACAATCGGTACACCAGGAAAACGTGCTGAAAGTTGTCCCAATTGCCGATAATCAGGTCTAAAATCATGCCCCCATTGTGAAATACAATGAGCTTCATCAATTGCAATTAAAGAAGGGGGATTTTGTTCGATTAAACTTTGGAAATACGCTAATGCCAATCTTTCTGGTGAGATATATAAAAGCTTAATAGAATGATTAAGGTATTGTTCAATGACATTTTGCTGTTCGGATGACGATTGAGAACCATTTAGATAAGCAGCAGGAATACCATTTGCGGCTAATTGATCTACTTGATCTTTCATTAGCGAAATTAAGGGGGAAACCACGATTGCCGTTTTAGGTAAGATTACAGCGGGAATTTGGTAACATAACGACTTTCCGCCACCAGTGGGAATAATAATTAATGTGTCACGCCCATCGATAATTGATTCGATAATCTCTTTTTGTTGATTTCGGAAAGATTTATAACCAAAAACATTATGCAAAACTGTATCAATCTGATCTTTTATCGACATGCTAACCTAAAAATAAATCACTGCTGTTAATTTATCGAGTATAGCTAAAAATAAAGCAACAAACCACCTTGAACTGATATTTGTTTTCAATTTAGATTTGTTACAGTGATAAAAACTAACAAATCCTGTATTTTTTATAATCAAAAACGTTCAACAGCCGAAAAAACAACCAAAAAATAATTTTTTTACTTGCTTGGAATCAATTTGGAAGCTAATATTTGCGTGTTTAAAATTTACGCCCGTAGCTCAGTTGGTTAGAGCATCACCTTGACATGGTGGGGGTCAGTGGTTCGAGTCCACCCGGGCGTACCATTCTAAAGCCTTATACGAAAAGGCTTCACAAGGATTCAATTTCACATCAATTTTTTTGCTGGGGTAAAACTCATACCAATTTTAGCAAATTATTTTTGCGGCCGAATTCCCAACTTTTCACTTCAATTCACACTGCAGAAAAAAATTAGTTATGATGAATAAAACTAATTAAACTTTCATAACATGATCACAATAAACTATCACATACCAATTTATCTCAAAATGGTGCCTGATGATTACGAAATCGAACTATCAGGTGAGAGCTGTTTCAGCAACTGTCAAAATAATCACAATTATGTGTTCTATCAAATACAGAAATCGCAATAAGATATGGCTGATTTGGTTATGCTTAGCGATACAATAGAGTATTGCAAGTTGAAGATTGATAGTTTTTATCTATTAATCCATTAGATATGCAAAACTAATATTATTAATTGGTTAGGATCGTTTTATGGAGTATATGCATATAATTAATTTTTATTAAAGCATAATTTGAAACATTTGAAGGAGTGGTGGAAAGTTGAGTTAACTTCTGGTAAGGACGTTTCTATTTACCGAGAAATAAAATAGTATCTAAAAACGCGATCACAACAAAAAGCTTATTTATTTTGGTGCGTTTAGTTAACGGAATGTGTTTATATAATTTATGATAAACAAAGAAGTGTCGCAAAAAAAATCAACCAAAATTAATTAGTAAATTTGATATAGATATAATGTTTGGTGCAGGAATTGGTAAAAATGTTTCACTAGTCCACCCAATTGCGATCACAATAAATAAAAATGTAACTATTAGAGAAATCTGACAATACATCAAAATGTGACAATAGGACAAAGTCACGTCCGATGGGAGAATCATTGTTAATAATATTTATATTGGTGCAAATTCACTGACACTTGATGGTAAAATAATAATTGATAACAATGTAAAAATTGGAGCAATGTTATTTATTAATAAAAATATTCCAGATAACTGCATTGTTTTAAACAAAAAACAAATACAATTATCCAGAACAATTGATTATTACTCTGGTTTTACTGGCCATCCAATATTTGGAGCTTTATCGACATCTATCTGATTTAACTTAAAACGATATCCTTTTAATTTTTTTAATAATTCCGTTTGTTGTTCGGTAGCTATCTCAGCATCAACAGCATCTTGTAAATACCCGATTTCTTCATTAATGTCATTGAGTAATTGGGTTAGTTGTGATTGAGCAATCGCTATCTCGTATTGATGTTGCTTTTCTTTATCTAAAACCCATTTTTTGCCGTTCCAGCTATCAAATTCGGAATTTGGTTTTAACAAGGTAAAACCATCTGGAATATTACCGATTGTTGTTACTGTTAATTCTACGCCTGTTTCAATTGAATAGATTTTTTTACCGCGATAATCTGTAGGGTATGTCCATTTATCATTTTGACGTACAATTGCATGATCATCGTCTACTTCTTTTGGTGCGTCTAAATATGCCAAGGCTGGCAAACCAACGCCAACAGGTAAAAATTGATATGTTGCCCCCAAATATTCCTTGGTTATAGCATCAGTATTATAAACAATTGCCCATCCAGCTAACGTTGTAAAACCATTTTCATCTAAAATTGCTAATGATGGTTGTAATTGATACTTCATTTGAAATCTCCTATTCTGCTTTAACTATATACATAAATGCAATATTTCGTGGATGGTTATCATGAGAGATCGGTGAAGCTATGGAAGGGTCAAAAATAATTTCTTCACATCCCCATGTTACACGACCATCGTTGGGTAGTGCATTTTTTCTTCCTACACCATTCACTCTAAATGTTCCTCCGGTTGAAACTACATCTCCAATAAATCCATGGGCTGGATTATTTGTCCCATATATACTTCCCCAAATATTTCTTATAGCATCTATTTGCCAGCTCAATATAACTCGGTCGGGGTCTGCACGTCGTCCATTATCCCAGCCCCGAATAAACTCACCACGCAGGTCTGGTAAATAGCCAGATGTGTATGCAGACGCTAATTTAGGAAATCTATTTCTATCAATTGGAGCGCCATTGCATTCAAACCAGCCTGCTGGCGGATGAACCTGAGGCCAGGGCAGAGGTATGCCCGGTGGCAATGTAAAATTTCTAATATATTGTTCTAGATTTAACACCCTGTGAGCTGGAACATACCCCTCACCAAGCACACCATCTTCATTGAACCCCCACGGCAGTGCATCCCTAACCGTGTTGTACATACCAACAAAGCCATCATCACGAACGATTAGATAAAACCTCTTATCATGAGAATATACTCGTGATTCAAATCCACTAGATTGGAATTTATCAGCAATTTCACCTATTCTATTAAGTGCATTGTTAGCGTTGTTATTTGCCCTCACCGCATTATCATTAGATTTTTTAACAGCTAAAGGCGTTGCCGCTTCCGTTTCTGATTCGCTATTTGTTGATGAGCTAAGTTTAACTATGCCATTTTGGGTAATGCTAGCATTAGGAATGTCAGCCTGTGTTTTTTTCCATTTTGTTGTATTCGTGGAAGGTTTTGCATTGTCATTTTCAACTATGGCTGTATATAAAACACCATTATATTTTATAATAGCATTTTCTGGATAAGTCACTAACTCACTCCATTCTGGCACGCCTTGTTGTAACAAATATAGTATGTTTTTATCAATTCGATTAAATGCACCGTTCATCCATTCCATTGGTGGTTTCGAAGCAGTTTGATCGATAGTAATACCCCAACCTCTACTTACATCGGGAAAATCTATATTTTCCCCTTTTTTTGCAGAATCAGCAAAAATTAAATAATCTGGTTTTTTTTGTATAATCATTGAATAGTTCCTATGTCTTGAAGTCGAACAAATTTTCCAAAATTAAATGCAGATGATTGATCATCAGCAGCAAATCCGAATGGTTGGTTATTAGATAACACAAGATAACGATACATGACACCAATAGGACGAACTAATATGTCCATTCTACTGATTGCATATAAAGTTAAGGAGTTGAGATAATCACTGTTTACAAGAATATTCATAGACATATTTTGTAAATCAACTACATTACCATCATTACCAATCACAAATTTAATGGATTCGACAATATTTGATATTTTTCCTGTTTGATAATTTTTAGTAATTTTAGCTTTTATGAAAAAACGGTAGTCATTATCATTTAACACAACTGAAGATAATAATGCGTTACCATATCGGTAAAACTCACCATCACCGAAAGCTAACGCAGTTTTATCAGACAAAAAACCAAAATATTCTCTGACAATAGCGGTTGGCAATACTCTAGATACCCCAACATGACGACCGACAAGATCTAGTGCATAACCAGTTGCATCATTGATACTTAGAATATCGCCAATTTGAATCACATTTTGAAAGGTATTTTCTGATTCTTTGAAAATGGCTTTAATTGTACCTAATGCTTTGGGTTTTGTTCGATATTGCCAAATTAAAAAGTCTTCTCTAGCCATCGATCAAGACCTCAACATTTGTTATTTCTGCATAGTCACGATAACCAATGTTAGCAATGTTAGATCCGTTTACTGTCAGTTCTTTTATATAGAATCCGTCGACGAGATTAATGTTAGATATAATCCGTGAAGCATAAATATTTTCACCAATATCAAATTCTAACTCTCTCAAATTTCTTTTAATTTCATTAACATTTATATCATTAAACGTTTGATAACGTCCTAATGTCATTGATACGTTAATGTTAATTTTTTTAGGTCTATCAAAATAGACTTTTCGTAAAATTCCATCTAACTTATAAAAAGTTTCAATCTCGCCATGTAAACCACATCCACCGATTTTCTTCTTAGTGATAACCTCAGCTATTTTTTCATCTGAACCGCCTAAAACAACAGCATTAAATGAGTGTGGAGGAACCGCTTTTTCATCGGTTTGATTGGTAAAGTTTTCATATACCTTACATTTTTTAACACCAACAATATTTTTCAAGGCAGCTGTAATACCTTGGCGATCATCATAATTATTAATTGAATGAGAAAGCATAAACCGCTTTAGAAGTTGACTATCAGTTTCTTGATCAACGCCACCATAACTTGAAGTGTTAGCTGTGACATTATCAACACCAATAATAACGGTACTAGGTGTAAATGTTTCAAAGGCATTAACATTATAATGACCCAGTTCTAATGATTGAAACTTGGCTCTAGCGCTCCCTAATTCATTGAGGGTAATGGATTGCATTAATTGCCATTTGTTTTTATTTCTATCAATATATATTGCATTTTTTGGTATGCTAGTATTTGGTGTTCCACTGAATATCACCTCATCAATATATGAATATGAAGCATTAATTCTAGTTATACCGGCATACATAGCACGTTGTTCTAGCCATTGACCCGTCGCTTGATAAGGATCTAGCATTTGAACAATAAATGATACTGCTTGATGTATATTCGTTAATTCTTGAGAAAATAACCCCAGTAATTGTCCGTCTGGCGTATCACTATCTAAATTAACATTTTCACCATAAATCGATTTAAATGCTTTTACTAAACGATTTTGGATGATATCAATATCATCAATAGTAATTCCTTTATCTGTTATCTGTAACATTAAATGAGGCCTCATTGGAATTGTTATATTTATCGGTGTAACTGATTTGGATTAGAAATTCACGTGTATCTGTGTCTAATAGAATGTCAAAACTATCAATACTTATGACACCATCAACTTTAAAAACCTCAGTTTTTACATCTATTTCTAACTGTCTTGTATTTGGATTTTTCGTCAGATAATCAAACCATGCAATGCCATCATTACGATTTAAAAACCAATCATTTTTGAGTGAAAGTAATTTGGTTTTAACACATTGTGCAATTGCTTGAGACTTATCTAAATAATTAGCCAGACTTAATCCAAATGACCAATCATGATTTTTATCGAGTTCCCTAACCTTCATTTGGTACTCCTGTTGTTTCGTTACCACTTTTCACACCGATATGCGTATGTGTATTTAAATCAATACCTTTATTTGTCTTGACATCTTCGGCTGTAATAATTCCAGAACTAAATGTATTACCATTGGACTGACTAAAACTACCAATTTGATTGTAGTTGCCTAATTGCTGTTTATTACCCTCGTGGTCAATATCGCCCTTAATATAGATTTTTCCATTGGTAAGCCTTATATAAGTTTCACCATCATCCGTTTGCATGGATATGCCATTATGGTAAAAATCAGGAATTTTATTTGGAATACTATTGCATCCGACAATAAAAAAACCATCACTCAAATCATTGATTCTATTATCAAGTGGTTTTGAAGCTTGGCCCGAGACAAACCAGCCATCGATGCAACGGCTTGAAAAGACTACAAGTCCTTCATCTCCTTCTTTAATTGGTACGGTAATACAATATCCGCCGGCATGAGGAAATTGTGCTGGTACGTCTACCAATGTGGGAATGGATATTTCTTCACCATTTGCTAATACTCTATTTATCATTGGGATACATTTAACCGTATGACCATCGAAAGAAATCACTTTAGCTGGTAAAGCAGTATATATATTCGATTGTGCCCGTTTAATTTGATTCTCAATTGCTTGAAATAGTGAATTTGTCATATATTCTCCTGACAATAAAAAAACCGCCAAAAGGCGGTTTGATGAGATTTGATTTAATTTTTATCGGGAAATGAGTATTTTTTGTTATGAAAACAATGATGTCAGTTTTATCATCTGTTGCTACATAACTATCATAGAAATGTATGTAATAATGTTATTATCAATAATCATCATTTTGAAGATGAAGACTTTTCAAATTTTCCACTAATGCAAACTAATTTACTATGCCAATTAGTTCCGTATAAGTCTCCATTATGTTCAATAGATTCTATCTTATAGTCACCGTTATATTCAGTTAACCTTGATTCCACTCGAATAAGAGCCCCAATTTTATAATGAGGATTACATAACGTGGTAACTTCCAACCCATTATCGGTTTTTTTGGGGCTACCAATCATGCCGGTATTCATTGATATGACCCATCCCTCGTTATTAGCTAAGGCTTTATTATCTGGAATAACAACTAACTGATCATCTTGTATAGACCAATCGGCATTGTTATTAATTGCTATTTTGTGCATCACTTCACGTGTATCACACATCATAACTTTACCTCTGGGCAAAATCCTATCATTTGGAAGATCAATTTCACCTTTTTGGATTCCTAAATTTTTCAGCACTTCTTCTACAATATCTTTATCCTTTTGCCCTTTTTCCATTGTTTTGAAAATGGTTTTTTCGGTATATATTCGATGACCATCACCACATCGCATGGTGGTGATGATATCCTGCCCAGATAGATTATTTTCAACAGAAAGAATATCACCACAAAAGATTAAACGAAGAATATCCTCTTTGTAGCAAACTGACAGTTCAAGATAATTATATTGTTTACTGGTAATTAAATTACGATTAGAATCATTAAGATTATAGACTGATATTTCGCCTGTATTAGGTTCAGAAGATAACGTTTTTTTTATAGAAAAAGTCACTCTAAGGTTATTAATAATTACACATTCTTTCCGATTGCCTATTTTAAGTTCAAGAATTCGACCAAATTGCTTCACGATACTCTTCCTTCGTCATGATTAGTAATTGCATACGATTGTTTAAGTCACCTTTAGATATTGCATTAATTCCTAATCCTGATTTGTCATAAAGTACTAAAACAAAAGGTGTATCAAACTCAATAAGAGCAGGACTACTTACAGACAAACCTTTATTTTGGGTAATGTATTTATCATTATCAATATCAAACAAATCAAATTGATATCCTATTGAAACAGCATTAAATCTCAATGTTAAACGTAAATTCATATCATATAACGAAAATGATTGTTCTAAAACATCATCACTGGTTGTTTGAATAACGTACATACTTAATCTCTCAAATTTCCACCAATTACCTAATATTCAATCACTTCATTTAGCATTGGCTTTGTTAAACTAACTAAATAACCATCTAAAAAACCTATATAAAATTGATTTTTCCTCTTTGGGTTTTTGAGGCTGTGTTTTACCGAGATTTTTTTTAGCAACAGGTTTATTTATAATAGTTGCAATTTTAGTTTCGACAATAAAGATTTCTCGAAATGTTAATACAAATTCACCATAGGTCTCCTTTTTTTGAGTCAACCCTACAGAAGTAAGAACCATGTTTTTGTACAGTTTTGCATTTGTTTGCAATATAACAGGTTCACCACTACGTTGAATCGCCAATAACTTTTCGTAAGCATCCGCAATCCGATCTGAAGATAAACTATTCAATTGTGGGGACTGATATTCAGGAAGAAAATCAGCCACAACTGGATTTTGAATTTTTGCTTCACTTTCAAAATGGGATGCAAATCGATTGACCATACACTGAGCTTGTCCGCTAAATATGTTCAGCGGCATGGGCAATGGATAATCATTAAAATTCGATTCCACAGTACTGTACACTGACACATTATTTATTTCATATCCAACAATAAGCCCATTTATTGAGATTTCTTTAGGATCTAATACTGCATGATCTGCAATATTAGCCCCACTTTCAATTGGATTTTCAGTTAGTTTTAATTTAGATGTATGCTGTTCAGAGGTATTAATATCTAAACTGAATATAAAATTATTACTAACAATCAACCCATTGTTTGTTGATGATTTATTTAATATAGATTGAAACATCAGTTAGACCCCATTGCTGTGCATGTATTATCGTTGATTCGTCTTGCTGTGTTGTCTACAATATTATAAATGCTATCAAAGCCATCCTGAGCCTGGGTAACATTCATCGTATTATGAATTGTTACTGAATTATTATTGAGGTTTGTATTTGATGAAGATAAACTACCAGCGTAAGCAAAATTTGTATTAACATTAGCTAAATTTTTATTATCATTTAATTTTTTTTCTTCATCATTATCATTATTCATATTGATACCTAGCCATGAAAGCTTGTCCTTAATACCATTTTTGGCTTTATTAAGGAAACCATCATAGTTATCTTTGATCCATTTTTTTCCGTCAGAAAATGGTTTTTTAATGAAGTCAAAAACTTTGGAAAAAGCATCTTTAATGCCATCAATAAAAGAATCAAGATCGACACCCCAAATATTGAATAAATCTTTTACTAATTTCCAACCTTCTTTAAATGGAGTTGAGATAAAATCGATTACGGCTTCAAAAGATTTTCCAATTTTTTCCGTGGTAGAAGTGCTAACATCAGTCCAAATGCTAAATAGATTTTTAACATAATTCACTGCCGCCTCAAAAGGTGAAGTTAAAAAGTCAAATGTGGCGTCAAATACTCTTCCTATAGTTTCAACAGTCTTTTCCGCATTTTCTTCGCTCATACCAAAGTACATGAGAATATCTTTAGCTGCATTTCTACAAGAAGTAGTTACATCATCCCATAAGTTAGAAAAAAATGAGGTTATACCGTCCCAATTATCATAAATGAGATAACATGCTAAAGCGATTGCTGAAATAATAGCCAGAATTGGATTTGCTATCATAACTGCAGTAAGGGCTTTTATCGCGACACCAATTGTTCTTATTACTTTGACCACTGCTCCAAGCGCTTTGAAAGCATTACCGACTTTAACAATAGCTTTGGTAAGTGAAGAAATTAGTTTGGCTTTACCTGATAACCAGGCTAATTTACCCCCTACAAGTAGTAGATATCCTAATAAAGCAAAAATTACACTTTTCCAATTTTTATCTAAATTTTGCCACCAATCTATTACTGCCTTTATGCTGTCTATACAGGCTTGCCAAAATGGACCAAATAAACTTTTACCGCCTTTCAAGAAAACCATGAAATCATCAATGATTAATAATAATCCTGTTATCAAACCTATTATCAAACCTAAAGGACTAAATAACATAGCACGATTCAAAATTGCCCAAGCAACACTTAAGGCTATTATGGCGTTTTCCCAACCGATTGTGTTAGAAATAATCATGTCGATAAATTCAAAAGCATGCTTTATCACTTGAATAAAACTCGAAACAACACTAACAACGACATTGATACCTTTGGCAACCAATTCCTTGTTAGTCTCGAGCCATTTATTAAAAGTCATAACAAGATCAGTTACACTTGGTAATAATCCTAAAGCAATTTTCGTTTTTATGGTGTCAATCGCCAGACCTGATTTCTCAATCTCAGCCTTGTATTTTTTTACTAATGCTAATTCCTTTTTTGAAATTGAAAATAAAAGATTTTTTTTGGTAGAAAGTTCTTCTGCTTTGTCAATAGCGCTATTAAAAGCATCAACAATTTTTTCACCATATTTTTTTGCAGCAGATGAAATTTTAACTAGCTTTTCTTTCAATGACTCAAAATTAGATTTGGATTTTTCAGCTGATTTAGCAGCCTTATCTGTAGACTCAGCAAGTTTTTCTGTATTTCCAGCTGCTTCCTTAGTAGATTTAATAGTTTTTTCTATAGATTTAATGGACTTCTCTATGGATTTAGTAGCGTCTTCTACCGCACTCACAATTTTGTCACCATATTTTTTAGCAACAGTTGTAATGTCATCTAAAGATTCTTTCAAAATTTCAAATTTAGATTTAGCTTCTTCAGATGACTCAGCGGCTTGTTTTACAGATTTGTTAGAACCAGTAATGACATTAGTAAGCGAATCATTTATAACATTACCAATGTTTGATAACTTCATTGCACTGATTTCTAACAAAGTAGTGACTTTAGTTAGATTGTTTACTTGTGAGATATCAACACCAATTTTTATCAAATATTGTTCTAGATGCACTTTATTTCTCCTTTGGCTTTTCAGCCAATCTAACTTCTGCTATCACATTGTGCATTTCGATAACATCATCAAGTGAATAAACAGTTCTTAAATCGTGGAGTGTTGCGTATTTGTTTACAATTACACTCCACATAAACCAATCTATATCGCTTTCTTGGCTATCTCCTCCAAGCTGAGCGTATTTACATTGGATAACAGGCCACTTGGTAAAAAACCCAAAAAATGGAATTTTAATCCCTCAATGATGATTTGATAATAATGGCTTCTGTGAGCATTGAAAAATTCACTAACCTCTCTAGGATTTTGGAATAGTACCTTCTTACCTGCTTCATCAGTAGCAGTAACATAATCAAGAATGAATCGTTCAATTTCCTCAAACTGTTCAGTGCCAATGTTAGAAGCCAATTGACCAATATCAAGCCCTGATTTATCATCCCCCAACGAAAAACAGCCCTTTAAAAGGGCTGTTAATTTTTTGAGATATTTATTGGCTTTGTAAAAATCTGCCTGTTTAAAGACATAAACAACATCGTCTAATGTATAATCTTTGTTTTCCATTATAGACCACCTTTGATGTTAAATTCAGCCTTCGTTGCTTTAAGTGTCCATGTTAAACCATTGTGTGCTGTACCTCGAGCAATTGTCGGCGGCGTAGTAAACCAACATCCGGTTAATAAAAACTCATCGCCATTACGTAAATCTTTATAGGCAATTAATTTACTAGTCGCTTTAGTTGGATTATTAATTTGCTCTTGTCGTAATTGATTTAATACTTCGTTAGTTTCAGTGTGTTGTAATGTTTTAATTGTAACAGTAGCACCTCTATTACATGTATTAACAAATACGCCTTCACCATTAATACCATAAGTGATATCTCCATCATCACCTATTGGAGCAATACTTATAGAATCTTGAGCATTTTCATAACCAGTAATTTCATAGCCATCAATTGTTAAGACAGCATCTTCTAAAGAAAAAGATTTATTAGACATCGTGTATCCTTATCGATTAAATTGAACAATAATATCAACGCTGTGACCTGCACCAGCAAGTTTCAATGCGCAGTTGATTGGCATCATTTTGCGCGCCTCACGATCAGCCGTGTCTTGCGTATCAAAAGAATCAGAATAGAAATAATATCCATTCATGGTATCTCCAGATTTTAACTCACCAATATCACCAAGCGACCATTTACCAAGTCCAAGAAATCCGTTATTGACAAATTGTTCACCAATGATTTTTAACTTACTAATTAAACGTTGTTGACCTTTATCGGTTTGAGGTATCTTTGTTGGTTCACCTTGTAAAGCATTAAAGGCTTGGACTTGAATAGCATTAACAAACGCATCTAAACCAGTTGTTTCATCAATAAATGTTCCACCAATCATTACACCTTCTGCAAGCATATTGACACCAGCATAATCAGTATAGAAATTGATACCTAAGCGACGGCATTTCATTGCTTCATTGACAGTGATTTTGTCATCTGAAGTAACACTAGCCTCTTGTTTAAACTTAACTGTTTTAGCAGTATTAACACCAGTCCAAACGGTAGTTAACGCAATACCCATAAGTTCAGCAGCAGCATGATTATTTCCTTTGTTATTATATTGAACCATCAAACGACCACTATTACGTTTTGACAATGTTTTAAGAACATTATCATCACTGTATTCAATATTTTTAACACGAGTTTCGGTATAAGCTAATACTTTGGCATTTTCAACGCCTTGTGCAACAATCCAATCATGAGCCTCAACTAGTTCACTATCAGTAATCGTATTTGCAAAGTAAACACCATACCAATTTTGATATTGATTTTGTAATGCAGTTAATGCTTCAGCAGGCGACTCTTTACTATAAGTTGTCGCATCCTCTCCTTTAATTAATGATGCTTTACCATCAATTAAATTACAAAGATTACCGATATAAGAGCCTTCTGATTGAGAATCAAACACATATCCAAAATTGTCGCCCTTACCTTCTTTTTGAGCAGCTAAAATAAATCTATTACCAACAGAATCATAAATAACTGAAACTCCACTATCTTTTAATTTAGTATTGATGACAGTTGCAACATCATTCATACTTGATACATTGCTAAAATCCAGATCAGTAATTTGATGTTTAGCATCACCAAAATAAAAAGAAAAATAACCATCTTTAATATTCTTAAATTGAATATAACTGACAGCTAAGGCAGAGCCATTAATTTTTGAACTCAACGCTTTAGTTGTAACGCCTTCTTGCATATATTTAGCAATCAATGCTGTTTTTGGTTTTGGCTGAGCAGAAAATAAAGCAACTGCAGCTTTATATGCATCAGAATCAGTGCCAAATAAATTTGCGACTGTCGTTGCATCAGAAACAACAACATAGCGCGCATCTTTATTGCTAAACTCTTCACACATATCTTTTGTAAAAATAGCCACAACGCTTAGGTCTCGTTTTTGTGCCCCTCTTGGCGATTGTTGTAGAGTTGCATCTACGACTTGACTTAATGGTAAACTCATTTAGTAACCTCGAATGTAAAATTAACGTTATCACCGCGTTTAATTTCGGTTTTAACGATTGGATTGATGGAAAAAATAAGATCTACTTGTGCATGACGAATTGTTTTGTCAGCAGAAGTTGTAGATATGTTTTCAATATCAGAGCATCTAAGATACCCCATTCTTAATTTTTTTAATTTTTGCCATACAGGCGTTAACTTCATTGACTCCGTTAACTTGCATAGCAGATCATAGGCATCATTGCCATAGGTTTTGACAGTTATAGTTGCCTCTTTTAGAGTAGATATCACTTCCTCCTCTTCATTGCCGAAATATAAAATTTCTTTTCCTATTTCAGTTTGGGAAATATTAAGTACAGTGACAAATCTATCTAAACTTGAAACATCAGGCACGCTATCTTCATCAAATATGTTTGATTCCGGTAAGTTCAAAATTCCCGCTATCAAATTTTTAATCTCAGTCATTTCAAGTTTAGAAACAGTCGTGATTTGCATAGTTGCTCCATAAAAATAGAAGATATTGCTTAATGATTTAAAATCATGCTTTTCGTAATTTGGCATTAACAATCAATTTTTTAATTGTGTTAAATTTGTAGTTGGGTTTTTCGATAATTAAGTTATCTAGATTCAGATAAATTAGAATGGCAATTTTTCTAATCTAAAAAGTAATTAAAATTGATTTAAGTTATTAGGAATATTTTGAAAAATTAAACAGGATCATATTAATTTTTTACACATAAAGTTAACTTATTGAAATAAAATAAGTAATATTACGTAACTTATTCTTTGCACATAAATTGCGTATTGTTCTTGGGTGCAATCTCCTGACAATAATATTGCTGCCAACCTTCAATTATGGCTCGGTTATAGCCGATTGCGTTGGTGAGACGGTAATAATCTTGTTGAGAAGACTTTGCAAGTCGTAAGGCTTGCTCAGCAACATCGCTGGTGGTGGCACTATTTCGCTCGATGGCGGCAACTTTGACGCGCAACTCGACAAGACCATTATCCACATTATCACGTAAATTCTCTGTTTTAGCCTGTTCATCTTTTATTGTCTCAATGATAGTTGACTCAATTTGTTTAATGGCATTATTATTTTGTTGATATGCTTTAAATTGCGCTTCTAACGTAAGGGTTTTAGTGATAGCTATTTGTTCATCCTTCCAACAGCGATACGCAAAATAGAGCGCAAAAAAAGTGATAAAAATACAACAATACGGTAATATTTTAGGGAGTAACGTAAACTTGTTCATCACATCAAACCTTTTAAATACACTGTTTTACCGCCATTTTTAACTGCAGTGAGTACTATTTGACGGTTTTTGGTTGGACTAAATCCGATATGCACCCATTGATTATGCTCTTGGATAAGCTTATCAAATACCACACCGGCATCAATTAAGCGTTGACAAATTTGTTTCGGGGTACCAAATGGAGAACGAAAGTCAACCGCTAAACCCTTTGTATGAGCACTATTTGCCGCACCACCGACCCGGGTATTTAATGCCGGACAACGATAGCCTGAGGTTATGATTACCGGATGTCCTAACGCTTTTCTAACAAATTCAAGCTTAATCGCAGTCAGTTGAACATTAGGCATCAGCTCAGCCGGTACTGAATTATCTATTTTTAGTCGACTGGCGGTCAGTGAATAAGTAAACTCTTCCAGTTTGAAGTGTTCAGTCAATTTCATTTGTTTTAATTTCCTCTCAATTATCATGTCCACGTGTTTTTTTTATTAATTGTTCTTCAAGCGCTTTGATTAAGGTGGCTCCTGACCAACCGGCTAAACCGGCAACACCGCCTGCCAGTTCAAACTGCCAGTTAAAATAACTGGCTGCCAGCACCACCAGCGCTCCGGCAAAAGTAGAAATAAATATCTGAGCAATTAAAATCATCAGATTAAACTTATTCCCATTAATAATGTGATAGCAATAACTGGCTAATGACCCCAGTAAGGTGACAAAAAACAAATAAACGACAACATACCAATTGATATTGTCAGGCTCTCTGATTGGCATAGGTTTAATCTTCATAGGTGAGCCTCAGAATGAGGCGATTGAAATAAGAAAGGGTTACACAGCTCTTATGTTAAGTCATTTTCTGAGATTGCTCTGTGAACCCATAAATCGTTATAGCTCTATAGTCGAATTTTAGATATAAAAAAACCGCATTAAAGCGGCTATATAAAAATGACTTATATTTATGAAACTTATCAAGATAAACTTTTTTATAAAAGTAAACATAGTGTTATATTAAAACTTTCAATTTTTAGGCAATAAAAAAGCCCGCTTAACGGGCTTTTTAAACAATTCTTGATTTTGAGATAATTATATACTGATTAGCGTACGTTGTCAACCCTAAAGCCGATCTTTTTATCATAATATTATTTATTACGCCTAATTATTTTACATAATATCTGATAGTTCGGAAAAGATACCCAAAATCGACCTATTTATATTAATGATAATTTAGCATATCAATTAAAACAAACAATCAAAAAAGGTAAGGTATTTTATTGACTAGATGGATTCATATCACAGATATATTTACTTTCTTATACATTAGATAAATGAAAAGTAAATTTGAGTTAATAGAATACATTATTGTTATTGTTATTGTTATTGTTATTGTTATTGTTATTGTTATTTAAAAACACTTGCATTTAATATCTGAAATATCAAATTAGGAATAATAAAAAAGCCCGCAAAGCGGGCTTTTCATACAATTCTGCATTTTGGAATAATTATATAATTGTTTGCGTACGTTGTCAATACTTAGTCTCCAAATCAGTATAAAAGAATATTAATTACTTCGAAAATTAACTTTTAGTCATACCTAAATACTATGTACAGATAACTACGCCTAAAATTCGCATTCACCAATATGTTTAATGTTTCGAACAGTACGTTATTACACACGCTATCATTAGTAATTAAAGCAGAAATTTTAGGTTTGATCGTCGTTTTGGGTAATTTTAGTGGCTTATCTCTTTCTATGTAGATATAATTATCAAGAATTATTTCAACACAATTCGGGAATTTCTGAAATAATTTTATCGTTCCTTTTTCACTATTTAGTTGTTTTTGTTATCGATATTATTATGTCGATAATTAATCTATTTTTTAGTCGTTAATAATGGTTGCACAATTATCTTAAGTTATATATTATCGATAACCTATAGAATTAATGATAACAATAGCTATCAAAGAACCAATAACTATGATTAGTTGATTGGTAATAACTTGACTTATATAATCATAAGCTCTATCAAGATGAGATAAAATTATGACTACATTTACAGATAGATTAAATTTAGCATTGAAAAACTCTGGTTTGTCACAGCATCAATTAGCTGAAAAAGTGAAAATTAGCCAACCAGCTATTCAAAAACTTCTTTCAGGGAAATCGAGTACATCTAGAAAAATTGTCGAAATAGCTAGTGCATTAAATGTCGACTTATTATGGCTAACTAAAGGTATTGGTTCAGCTACAAATAACAAAAGTAAATCAAATGCATCAATGCTCGGTGCTATTGATGAATGGGATCAGCAAACACCTCTTGATGATGATGAAGTTGAATTGCCTTTTTATAAAGATGTTCGACTTGCAGCTGGTAATGGATTTGCAGATGATATAGAAGATTACAATGGATATAAATTAAGATTATCACGCTCAACAATGCGTAAATATGGTATTGATAAAGATTGTGCTGTCTGTTTAACTGTTTATGGAGATAGTATGGAACCTGTCTTTAGAGACGGTTCTACAGTAGGTATAAATCAAGCAGATAAAAATATCCGAGATGGAAAAATATATGCAATCAATCATGACGGATTGTTAAGAATAAAAATACTCGAAAAATTACCGGGTAATCATGTTAAAATTCGTAGTTATAATTCCGAATACAGTGACGAAGTTGTATCTCAAGATGAAATAACCGTGTTAGGAAGAGTTTGGTGGCAATCATCGATATTAGATTAACACATTTAATAGTAATTATTACCGCTACGGCGGTTTTTTTATAACTTTTATTATTAATATTTTTTATTACAACTAATAAAAAGTTAGCTCACCAATATATTTACAATAAATTAAGTTATTCCTAGTGATTAATATTGAGTAAATTAATAAAGTTAAGAATGAATAACGGTTTTAATGGGACTTTCGAATAACATTTCAATATAAACCATAATACAAGATATCTGTCATTTTCAAATCACAGGTAAAACCAATATCTTTATCAATTTATGAACGTTATAAAATTAATATTACAATTTTGAATTATTAAATAATATCCATATAATTGGATTAAAATTTCAACTATATAATTAGATAACTTACTTACAAATTGAAACAATATGAATTAAACAATGCAAAATGCAATAAATTGTTTGAAGAAATAGATCATCGCTATTGTTATAGAATGAAACTAATGAATGCAAATTTAGATAACAAAATGAGAGTTTATGTTTATATAAAGCTAAATAATTTAAAATATAAGCGTTATCATTATTAAATTAATCTTAATGATAACGCTTGTATGTTTATAGATTAGGTGAATTTACTAGCATAAAAGGTAAGTAAAACAAACTTTTTATACGATAGACTAATAGTTGTTCTTAGTAATGAACGCCGCATAATGCTCTTTTCGGTTCATCATTACCCCAAGCGCTAGGAAATGAAATCATTCCATCATGGCTTGAAACAACAATTCCTTCTGTAATTTTTTCTTTATTTTCATTAGTTATAGTATGTGTTTCGTTTGTGTAATACCAACCAAACAGCCACTTAGTTTTCGGATAAGATACTGGAATACTATTATATTTTTGTGATAATAATCTTCCCCATTCACCAAAAACACCTTTACCAATACCACGAGTCATAATATTATATAAACGTCCCTTCATGCCATCTAAGTTTTTAGTCGAATACTCTGAAGCATTGTTTAAATCTTGACGACTTAATAATTGCATGCCACCACTACACTGTGTTTTGGCATCAGCATAACTTTTCGTTGATGTTATTTGTGGCTCAACCCAAAGTCCCAAGGTAAAAGTATAGTCATAATGGATATTTTTATCTGATTTTAAAGTAGCAGTGATTTTCGCTGTTTTAAATTTACTGTTAAACGTTACAATACCATTACTATCAACGGTTACAGAACTGTTATTACTGGTATAATTATAATCTTGTTGTAAACCACCCATGACTAACTGAAATTGTGCACCAGAAAAACCTGTTGTTGGAAAAGGAACTTTAGAAACGGTTGGTTTTACTTTATACCCCTGATTTATTACATAATCTTGAGTGTGTCCTCCTCCTACATAAGGATTAGGTTTGTCTTTGGATATTCCATTCAAGCCCATACCGGTTAGGTTCCAACTAGCATCATTTTCCTGCAAATCATTTCTTACAGAACGCCATTGAGTAGTCGGATCTGTCAAAATTCCATTTGGTTTTGCAAAGCAAGTATTAGCAACAGCTATTTGGTAGGTTTTAGTAATAGTTTTTTTGCCAGCAGACTCAGTTTGAATAAAATTAACCGGATCGCTTTCTTTAGGATTCCCGAATTGCGTATGCACTTTAATATTTGATGCCGTAATTTGCAATTTTAATGGCATTTTATATTTATTATGACTACATGCAATATCTTTAAGATCTGCATCATCAACCTTTTTATTATTACTATCTAGCCAAACGTAATTTAATGTATTTGTAACAGGTGTATTAGCATCAAAAGGATCCCCATTCTTATCAAAATATTCACCATTCACATCATCAATTGCGTTTCTAGGAGTAAAATAACTTTTTATGACAAAATCTTTAAGATTTGTAGTATGATCAAAGTATTTTGTATCTGCACTTTTTATATTACCTAATTTTTCACTGTAATCCACTCCTTTATAATTAAAACCGAGTTTATCAACTATAGATTCAGATGCAAAAAATAAAGGTTTATCTCCTTGAATCGAATTGATAGTTGCTGTTGAAAGTGCAGCATTAGCAAAGTTAACACTACCTAAAATAAACATAGCAGATAGAAAACTAAACCTTGCTATTTTCTTTTTATTTTTTAATACAGATAAACTTTTTAAATAATTCCAATTTATAGTTGAAATTAAATCTAAACTCAGATTATGTTGAGAATCTAGTTTTACTTCGCTTAAAAATTGCGATTTTGTTTTTTTATATTGTTTCATATCGTTTTCTTAATTAATAAAATAAAAAATCAATCATTACTCAATTTGGATTGATTTCATAAACCTTCACTAGTTAGAACATACTTATGAATCTAGAGGTATGCTCATGGCGCGCATTATCGATCGGATTTATCGATCTATCAATATATGATTAATTTAAAATCACTATCAAAACAATGTATAAATAACTAAATCTAATTTTTTCAAGGTTAAATTTTTAATCATTGACAGTTTATTTTTTAGCAACAAGAATTAGAATAACCAGTTGATTAATAATGTTTTTTATTTTTTATTTGGGGTTTTAGTTTAAAACCAGATTTTGGCAACAATAAGTTTAACCTATTAAAATTATAGGTTAATTTAGCAACAACTTATCAGTGGTTAAATTCAACAGAGATTGATGGAAAAACACCCGCTTATATAATTAATATGATTCAATTTAGAGGGATGTTTTTTGCAATTTTAAAAGGCTTTTGTAAGATTTAATATGAGATATATTTTATAAAAAATAATAGGTTATTTACTTGATGTGACATTCTCATCAAGCAATTTAAAAATACTATTACTTGATGAGAAATAACGTTTAAAAATTAATTTCAGTTCCCATGAAATAACGTCTACCATCTAATGTTTTACCATAATCATCATTGGTGACTTTTTTATCAAATAAATTATAAATACCCGCATAAATTTTTGCCTGTTTGTGTATTTGATAAGATGCACCGAAATCCCAGAAAGTATAACTCGGATATTCCGTTTTTTTGCCATTACGATTTACCGATGTTTCTATTCCAGAATAAACTACTTTAGCCCATAAATCCCATTGTTGAGTAACATTCCAATCTAATTGAGTATTAAATTTTTGTTTAGGGGTTCGATTTAAAGGCTTACCTTTATTGTTTCCACTCTTCTGTTCTGTTTTGGTCCAAGAGTAATTAGCGGATAAAAGTAATTCACTGAATAGAGGTGTTTTAAACGATATTTCAAGACCTTTAATATCAGCTTTATCTACATTTTCCCATTTCTGTATCAAATCATAATATCCTTGACCAGATAGATAACATTTTTTCTTGTTGGTTTTATCATCACATATGTTATAACTTTGAATTTTATTTTTATATTTTGTGTAAAATAGTGTTGCAGTGGTATCTAATCCATAACTATTACTATAGCCTAAGCCAATTTCAAAATTTTGACTTTTTTCTGGTTTTAAATCTGGATTACCTATTATAATTCCATCTCTTGCGTAACCACCTGTTCCCTGTCCCCAATCAGATACGACCTGACGCAATTTTGGTGTTGCAAAACCTGTTGAATACCCCCCTTTCAGAGTAAAATTATCATCAATATCCCAAACACTGTAAATTCTTGGATTCCAGTTATCGCCATAATTTTCATCTCGGTTATAACGTAACCCGAATGTTAAATTTAGATTATCTAAAAGTTGCAATTCATCTTCACTAAATAAAGCATAATTCCAACGTTCAATTTTAGTGATACTATTTTTAAGTTTATTACCATGATCAAGTAACTGCTGATAACTATATTTACCACCAACGGTTAGCATATTAATACCAAAGGGAACAGTAGCTCTTGTATCCACATCAGTGTTACGGATTTTCATTTTTCTATTTTTATTATTGTTTCCTTCAAAGGCAACAAAAGAAGTAGTTGAAACATCTCCAAACAAGCCATTATGAGTTAACGCAAATGAATTATGGTGATTGTCACGCGCAAATTTACCCTGCCTATTCGTTCTAGTTTTACCGGCAGTAGCCTCACTGTTTTGTAAAGCGCGCCCAAAATCCAGATCAAACTTTTGAGAATCAGAAGCATTGACTGATATCTTACCATTTATACTACGTAATTTTTGTGCAGCATGACCATTTAAGAACTTATCTTCATGACGATCAGAATATTGACCATATAACTGAATTCCCAGAATATTTTCTATAAGTGGTCCCATTGTTGAAAAACTACTGGTAAAGGTATTTTTTTCCTCAGAACGATAAGGAATAATAGATTCTAAGCGTAGGCTTGAGTTCCAATTATCTGATACTTTTTTAGTAATAACATTGATTACTCCCCCCATTGCATCAGAACCATATAATGATGACATTGGTCCTCTGACCACTTCAATACGTTCTATTGCGGTTAAAGGTGGAAGCCAACCTTGTTCAAAACCAGAATTATCACTATTTGGCCTTGTTTCACGTGTACTCACCTTTTTTCCATCAACTAAAATCATTGTATATTTTGAATCCATACCACGAATACTAATATCGGTGGAATCTCCACCACCAGTAATCGTGACTCCTGGTATATCCTTTAATGCATCTGTCACATCTCGATAAGGTTTATTACTAATTTCTTCTGAGGTAATAACCGAAATGGTTGCAGGGGCTTCTTTTATTTGTTGAGCAAAACCTGAAGCGGTAACAACCATTGTGTCTGTATTAGCAGAATTATTAGCTATAGCGTGAGTTGATAAAGACAATAATAGACAGGAATTAATAACATGCGCGGAGAATTTTAAATTTTTTTTCATATTCATTGATATAACCCTATTATTTATATTGATATTTTGCAATTTGATGCGACTGATGATCAATATACCATATGAGAATGATTATCGATAGCTTTTTGAGAATGATTGCTAATATTAAAATTATATAGCTTTAAATAAGATTTAACTATAAAATAAGAATAATTATCATTTACATTAAGGTGAGGAAATGAACATGGTTAGAAATAAAAAAATACTTTTAATTATGATAACATCAGCAATATTAGGCTTAGCTGGATGCCAATCAAAAACGACAATAACAACGGATAATCAAACTATCGTTATACCTAAATATCTCCACAAAATAGTTGTAATGAACTATGGGGCTCTCGATACTTTAGATGCTTTAGGTAAAGGTTCATTAGTAGCAGCCATCCCTCAATCAATTATCCCGTCATATTTAGAACAATATAAAAATAATCATGTCATCGATACCGGTAATATGAAAGAACCCAATATAGAAGTAATCAAACAAACTCATCCTGATCTTATTATTATTGATGGACGTCAAGCAAATAAAAAAGATGAGTTGTCAAAAATTGCCCCAGTGCTTAATTTAAGTGTTGATAGCAAACATTATTTTGAATCAACAAAAAATCATATCAATTTGTTAGCGAGCATTACCGGAACCGAAAACACAGCAACTCAACTCATTGCTTCGCTCAATAACAAAATTAACCAAGCTCAAATAATAACCTCAGCAAGCCCTAAAAAGGCCATTGTCGCTATTCACAACAATGGAAAAATGATTCTTATTAATAATAGTTCAAGTGCTTCGCTTATCCATGATGTATTAAAAGTCAAAAGAGCGGTACCACTTTTAGCTAACCAGCCAGCTACAAATGGAGAACGACCAGCACCTACTTTTGTTGACGATAAATATATTAAAACCGTTAAGCCAGATATTATTTTTGTCATTGATCGAAGTCATGCTATTGGTCAACAAGCCATAAAAGCGGACTATTTCGATGCAAAAGTTCTCAATAAAAGTAAAACAACCATTATATATTTGACACCTGATCTATGGTACTTATCTGGTGGTGGTGCAGAAAGCTTAGAGCTTCAAGTGACCGAAGTGATCAATGCTTTTAATAATTAACATGTTGTTTAAATTGATTCATACAGCCCAGTACAAAGGCTGTATGAGTTAGCATCTAACGTATTCTTAATACTAAGTCACCTTCTTAAAATAAAGTAAGTCACAAAAGTTGGAATAATCAAGTTGATCTATCAAATTATGTTCGTTTGATTGTATTAAAATATTGTCAGTTCAAGCGATAATTCTACCTAATAAACATTATTAACATTATTATTCAAATCCCATTTTCTGTTAATTAAGAATTTCAAAATCAGTGTATTTACAATGCTTAAATGTGTTAAAATGGCAATATTTTGAATTAACAACAACTAATTAATCGATAAAATTTATTTTATTATCAATTTAATACCCCTATAAATATTAAACACTATTACAAATACTATGAATATGTCATCCCCTACTATTGGATTTGTGAGCCTTGGTTGTCCTAAAAATTTGGTTGACTCAGAGCGAATTTTAACTGAATTACGAACGCAAGGTTATCAAGTGGTACCAAGCTACGAAAATGCAGATTTAGTCATCGTCAATACATGCGGTTTTATTGATAGTGCCGTACAAGAATCGTTAGAAGCCATTGGTGAAGCTTTAAATGAGAATGGCAAGGTCATTGTGACAGGCTGTTTAGGTGCAAAAGAAGATCAAATACGCAATGTACATCCTAAAGTACTCGAAATATCGGGACCTCACAGCTACGAGGCAGTACTCACTCATGTCAATAAATATGCCCCTAAACCCGCATATAATCCCTTCACCAGTTTAGTACCACAGCAAGGTGTGAAATTAACGCCTAAGCATTATGCGTATTTAAAAATATCGGAAGGTTGTAACCATAACTGTACATTTTGCATTATTCCATCACTTCGTGGCGAAATGGTTAGCCGACCAATTGGTAATGTACTTGATGAAGCAAAGCGATTAGCTGATAGTGGCGTTAAAGAGTTACTCGTTATTGCTCAAGATACCTCAGCATATGGTATCGATATTAAAAATCGTACCAACTTTTGGAATGGAATGCCATTAAAAACTGATATCCAAACGTTATGCGAACAATTAGCAACGTTAGGCATTTGGGTAAGGCTCCATTACATGTATCCTTATCCAAGTGTTGATAATTTGATCCCGTTAATGGCAGAAGGGAAAATCTTACCGTATCTGGATGTACCACTTCAACATGCCAGCCCTTCGGTTTTAAAATCAATGAAACGCCCAGGCACCATTGATAAAACACTTGAACGAATTTATAAATGGCGAGAAATCTGTCCTGACATTACTTTACGTTCAACATTTATTGTCGGTTATCCAGGGGAAACAGAACAAGATTTCGATTTATTACTCGATTTTCTAAGCAAAGCCAAGCTTGATCGTGTGGGATGTTTTCCCTATAGCCCGATCGAAGGTGCGGCAGCCAATCAGCTCGAGAATCAAATTCCGGAAGAAGTTAAGCAAGAACGTTTTCATCGTTTTATGCAATTACAACAAACAATTTCAACCGAAAAATTACAAAATAAAATTGGCAAAACCTTGTCAGTTATTATTGATGAAGTGGATGAAGAAGGTGCTATCGGACGCAGCATGGCCGATGCACCTGAAATAGATGGCGTTGTCTATTTAAATGAAGAAAAAAGTGTTCACGTTGGTGATATTGTTCAAGTTGAGATTGAACATTCCGATGAATATGATTTATGGGGAACTGTAAAACAGTAAACAATTCCAATGAAACAACATTATCGAAACGAAATCAAAAAACTTATTGCACTTTCAGTTCCTGTACTGATAGCACAAATCTCGCAAACAGCCATAACCTTCGTCGATACTATTATGGCTGGTAACTATAGTAAAACGGCGTTATCTGGGGTTGCCATTGCAGTCTCAATTTGGTTACCAACCATATTATTTGGACAAGGCTTATTAAGCGTTTTAACGCCAATTATTTCCAATTTAAATGGTGCAGCTAAACGTCATCAAGTTGCTGATCACACTCGACAAGGTGTGGTTATTGCGTTGTTGTTATCAGTGATAATGATGTTGATTTTATACCACTCGGATAAACTGATTAGTTTAAGAAGTTCAGTCGAACATCCTATCGATCCGGAAATGGTTGAAGTTGCCGTATCTTTTTTACGAGCCATAATGTGGGGTGTTCCTGCTTTCTTATTGTTTTTAGTTTACCGCAATCAGTGTGAAGGTTTATCTAATACAAAACCGGCCATGGTAATTATCTTTATTGCATTACTTGCCAACATTCCCATTAATTATGTTTTAATTTATGGAAAATTAGGTTTACCTGCTTTCGGTGGAGTTGGATGTGGCATTACCGCAGCAATTATATTTTGGCTAATGTTTTTTTTAATACGTCTGTATACATTAACCACTACCAGTCAACGTGATATTCGAAAAACCCCAATCACAAAACTTATTGATTGGGCAATTATAAAAAAGGTTGTTCTATTAGGGACTCCTCTTGCATTGGCTTACTTTTTTGAAATGAGTTTATTTGCTGTCATAGCATTACTGATCGCCCCATTAGGTCAAATTACGGTGGCAGCACATCAAATTATCTTTACTATCAGCAGTTTAACATTTGCAATTCCGCTTTCACTTGGAGTTGCAACCAGTATTCGTGTTGGTTATTTGTTGGGACAAAAAGAACTATCTCTAGCCAAACATACCGCATATATGAGTTTAGCTATTTCTCTGACAATTGCGATAATTGTTGCGTTAATTCTAGTTGTTTTTCGAACACCAATCATTACGTTATTTACTCAAGAAGTCGCCGTTATTACGATTTGTATGCATCTCATTATTTTATTAGCTATCTATCAGGCTTCTGATTATTTGCAAGTTGTAGCCAGCAATGTACTTCGTGGTTATAAAGACACGCAAAGCATCTTCTTTATTACTTTGCTTTCTTATTGGGTAGTAGGATTACCTGTTGGTTATATTTTAGGTTTGACAGATCTAATTATGGAGCCAATTGGTGCTGCTGGTTTTTGGATTGGCATTATTTTAGGACTGGCAGTCGCCGCCATTTTATTAATTGTCAGAATGATATACATCCAAAAACAGCCTGACGTAACAATATTAACACGAGCATCAAAGTAAAATAATGCTGCAAATCTAAAACAAATTTTTTATTCATTCTGAAATTCAACACTAATCAAATAATTGATCAGTGTTGATTTACAATAAACTAAGAATTATTTATCAATACATAAGTTCAAACTCAACGGAAGAATAATCTTCAATTTTGTTATATACACTTAACCTAGCCCCCTAAAATTAGGAAATTGTTAAAATTCATTTCTGTAATTCTTATAAATACTACATTTAAAAGAAATGATAATATCAATTGATTAAAAATCAATTAACTATATAATTATCCACTTTGTAAATAATTCATTAAAGTGTATTGATTTTGTAATGACCTCTAAAAAAAATTTATTTTCTCATGTAATCTGTTTTGTGCTGGCTGTAGTTTTAGTGTATTTATTAGGTTATCCTCAAAGAATAGATCGAATATTACTTACCTATTTTTCGTTAATATTTTTAGCTAGATATCCTTTTTTTAGGATTTTTTTCGGTACTTCGTTCGTCATTGCTGCATTTTATGCACCTATTGCTTTCTACTATGGTCCACCTAATGTGGCTGTTATAAGCGCTTTATTTGAAACCGATATTGACGAAATAAAGGAATTTTTTGCGCAATTGCCTATTTATTTCTTTCTAATAACTTTTCTACTGGTATCTTTATTTATTCTTATTTTTATAAAAATGCCATTTCCTCATGTTAATAATCGCTTATTAATTATTTTTTCCTTAATATTAATATGTTATAAACCCGCCAAAGCATTTATTAAATTTCTTCCTACAAACCATTTAATAATTGAATCAACATTGGATAACGTCAGATATCCTTTATTTGAGTTTTATAGAACATTATATACAAGTAAAAAAATTTATTTTACTGAGAAACAAGCACAACTTGAACAAATACAGAAACAAAACACCATACCTATTATATCGGTGAAACCCAATCATAAAAATTACATTGTTATCATTGGTGAAAGTGTCCGCAAAGATTATATGAATGCATATGGATTTAATTATGACAATACGCCTTTTGCCAGTCAGTATGCTAATATAATATGGGATGGCTTAATTTCACCGGCATCTAATACTCAATCATCTGTTCCTCATTTTATTAGCCAATCTATTTATTTAGATAATACTGTTAATGCTCAGTTAAATAATAATATCGTCAGTATTGCAAATGAAGCAGGATTTGAAACTTATTGGCTTTCTAACCAAGGCAAATTAGGTAAGATTGAGATTACCGTACCTCGCATTGCGGCCTATGCAAAGTCAAGTTTTTACACCAAAAAAGGCGAATATAATGGTAAATCTTCACGTGGTAAATATGATACGTTACTATTGCCTGAATTAGATAGAATTTTGTCAGATAAACATCCTAAACCAAGACTAATTGTCATGCATCTTATGGGTTCTCATTCAAAGTTCTGTCGTAGATTAGAATATGACATCCAATTTGAACTAAGCCATGAAAATATTTCATGCTATGTCAGTAGTATAAAAGAAACAGATGATTTGATTAAATCAACGATTGATATACTAAAAAAATACAATGAAGATTATTCTGTCGTTTATTTTGCAGATCATGGTCTTGCGCATTTCAATCAACATCAAGATCTAAGACACAATTGGGAATATCAAAATAGTTACGAAGTACCCTTTATTTTCTTTGATTCAAAAAGTATATCACAACAAAAAATACAGAAAAAAATTTCAGGCTTTCAATTCGTTTACTTATTGAGTAAATGGATGGGGATTACTTTAGATGTTTCACATGACTACATGCAAAATGAGCTTATTGATATTCCTCATCAAACTAAAATAAAAGTAAAAGATTGGAAAAATGAACTGTATCCATATGAAAAATTAAAGAACGATCCAAATCCGTATTCGAATGAATCAAAAAAATGATCTATTTAAACAACGCCATTACACTAAAGTAATGGCGCTTTACTCATGGTAATGACCGATTATTTTAATAAGTCATTTGCTTTCGCAATAATATTTTCAACCGTAAAACCAAATTTTTCAAATAATTGTTCTGCCGGGCCGGACTCACCAAAACTTGTCATACCCACAATTTTACCATTTAGCCCCACGTATTTATACCAGTAATCACTAATACCAGCTTCAATCGCAATACGAGCAGTGACCGAAGACGGTAATACCGACTCTTTATAAGCACAGTCTTGTTTATCAAACGCATCAGTTGATGGCATTGAAACAACCCGTACTTTTTTCCCTGCTGCCGTTAATTGATGATAGGTTTCAACCGCTAACTCAACTTCGGAACCCGTCGCAATTAAGATCAACTCTGGCGTTCCTACACAATCATTTAAAATATAACCGCCACGATAAACATTCGCTAATTGTTCAGCTGTTCGTGGTTGTTGTTTAAGATTCTGCCTTGAGAAGATCAATGCTGTTGGACCATCTTTACGTTCTATAGCATATTGCCATGCAATAGCTGATTCAACTTGGTCACATGGGCGCCACGTACTGACATTTGGTGTTACCCGTAAACTTGCCATTTGTTCAACAGGTTGGTGTGTTGGTCCGTCTTCACCTAATCCGATTGAGTCATGGGTATAGACAAACAATGAACGAATATTCATTAAGGCAGCCATGCGTACCGCATTTCGAGCATACTCCATAAACATTAAGAATGTTGCCCCATAAGGAATAAAGCCACCATGAAGTGCAATACCATTCATAATGGCAGACATCCCAAATTCACGTACACCATAGTGAATATAGTTACCATCTGGATTGGCTAAAATTTCTTTTGAGCCTGACCACATTGTTAAGTTACTTGGAGCCAAGTCAGCCGAGCCACCTAAAAACTCAGATAATACTGGAGCAAAAGCTTCAATTGCATTTTGTGATGCTTTACGCGTCGCTATCGTTGCTGGATTTGCTTGCAATTTATTGACAAAATCGGTAGCCACTTGTTGCCAATTTTCAGGTAAATCTCCCTGCATTCGTCGTTTAAATTCGCTTGCAAGTTCTGGATATACTTTGGCATAAGCTTCAAAGCGAGTGTTCCACTCATCTTCAATTTGTTTGCCTTTGGTTTTCGCATCCCACGCTTCATAATAAGCTTTCGGAATATCAAATGGCGGGTAGTTCCAACCAAGTGCTTGACGGGTTGCTTCAATTTCAGCATCTCCCAGTGGTGCACCATGACTGTCATGACTGCCCGCTTTATTTGGTGATCCAAAACCTATTACTGTTTTACACATCAGTAATGAAGGTTTATCGGTCACAGCTTGCGCTTGTTCAATCGCTTGAGCAATAGCCTTTGCATCATGACCGTCAATACTACGAATTACATGCCATCCATAAGCTTCAAAGCGTTTCGCAGTATCATCAGTAAACCAACCTTCTATTTCTCCATCGATTGAAATACCATTTTCATCATAAAATGCAATGAGTTTTCCTAATTTTAGTGTTCCAGCCAATGAGCAAGCTTCGTGTGAAATCCCTTCCATCATACAACCATCCCCCATGAATACATAGGTAAAATGGTCAACTATATTATGACCTGGTTTATTAAATTGTGCAGATAAAGTTCTTTCTGCAATTGCCATACCAACTGCATTAGCAATACCTTGTCCTAAAGGTCCGGTTGTGGTTTCAACGCCCGGAACATGACCATATTCTGGATGCCCTGCAGTGATTGAATGCAACTGACGGAAATTTTTTAAGTCATCAATGCTAACTTTATAGCCAGTAAGATGTAATAAACTATAAATCAACATTGAAGCATGACCATTTGATAATACAAAACGGTCTCGATCTGCCCAATTTGGATTGTTCGGGTTATGTTTTAAAAATCCACGCCAAAGTACTTCAGCCATATCAGCCATACCCATAGGTGCACCCGGATGACCTGATTTTGCTTTTTGTACACCATCCATGCTTAATGCCCTTATCGCATTCGCAAGTTCGCGGTGAGATAGCGTCGTTGCATTCATGTTTTAATCTCCAAAATATATTTTAAGTTATTCGATATTCATTTTTCTGTTTTTTAAAACAGATTAATATTATTAAAAAGTTAAAGGGGAATATTGATTCCCCTATATCACTATAGAAGTGCTGCGATCATTTCTTCTAATTTTCCCTGATCCACTGCAAAGGCACGAATCCCTTCAGCTAGTTTTTCTACTGCCATGGCATCACTATTGTGTTGCCATCTAAATTCAGATTCGGTAATCGGTGCAGGTCTTTCTATGACGGTTTGATTAGGATTAAGTTTTTGAACTACTGGAGCGCTTGATTGTTGCATTTCAGCCAATAAATTTGGCGCAATCGTTAATCGGTCACAACCGGCTAATGCTAAAATTTGCTCAACTTTACGGAAACTTGCCCCCATGACGATTGTTTTATAACCATGTTGTTTATAATAGTTGTAAATATTACGCACTGATACCACTCCTGGATCTTGATCGGCAATATAAGGGTCAATCGGTTTTTTAGCTTGATACCAATCATAAATACGACCAACAAAAGGCGAGATAAGAAAGACATTCACTTCTGCACAAGCACGTGCCTGAGCAAATGAAAAGAGTAACGTCAAATTACAATTAATGCCTTCTTTTTCGAGAACTTCAGCAGCTTTTATTCCTTCCCATGTGGATGCGATTTTAATCAAAATTCGTGATTTATCGATACCTTTTTGTTGATAAAGTTCTATAATTCGGCGGGCTTTTTCGATACAAGCTTGTTTATCAAAAGATAAACGGGCATCTACTTCTGTCGAAATTCGTCCGGGTACAATTTTCAAAATCTCCGCACCAATATTGACAGCAACTTGGTCACAAGCATTAATTAATTGTTGTTCTTTGCTACCCCCTAATTTTTTTGCTGTCTCAACAGCAGAATCAATCAGATAACGATATTGAGGAAGTTGAGCAGCTTTTAAAACCAGAGAAGGGTTGGTAGTGGCATCTTCAGGAGAAAACTGCTTAATGGAATCGATATCACCTGTATCGGCAACAACGACGGTTAATTTTTTAAATTCATCTAATTGACTCATAAACTTCTATATCCTCTACAGCTTCAATTTTCTAAAAGATTATAATAGCATTTATCTAGTGATAAAACGACTTAACTAGTCGTTGTTTTAACGTTTATACAAATTAAACAATAACCTACCTAAGATAGCAAAAAGCAAAAAATTTCAAACATTTGTTATTTTTAATACTGTTGATTGATATCTTTTATCGGAGTGATATTTTTACAATATAAATTAATTTTTTAATGTGACATAAGTCACGAAATTAACTTTATCAAACTGAAAAACATATTGTTAAAAAATAACCTATCAATTTTTATGATCCATTATCAACGAACTTGCTAATAATTAAAAAAATTAAAATAAAAAAATTTTCTAAATCCATGCATAAATAGTTTTGTTGTTAAAATTGCAATTTGAACAATCATCACATTTCTTTGACTGACAAAAATATGGCTGTTCAACAGTGATTATTTTGATCACCTTTTTCTTTACCCAAAAACTTAGTATTGGAAAAACAGCACTTTCAGGTAACCTAAAATGGCGTGCTATATCTTGCAATTCCACACGCCCTTTTAATTGTACATAATCACGAATCGAGGTCATTAACATTTTTTATATTAAACTTATAGGTTTTACCTAATTTTTTATCAATTAAATTAAATAACACAAGTAAATTAATCACAACAAGATGATTTTATGGAATTTTTACGATTGGACATGTTATTTTTAGTGAATGAGTAATTCCCTAATTTACGCAGGATAAACATCATCAATGTTATCAATAGTCCACACCCCATCAACCAATAACTTGCAGTATGTGAATAGGCAAGTTGTGTAAATTGATAATAGATTGTCGCCACCAACCAAGCAATTGTAAAAGTCCATACTGCAACAAAAATCATCCAACGCCACCCTGCTTCGCGATAAATTGTCCCTAATACTGCTGTACATGGCGTATAAAGTAAGATGAATATTAAATAAGCTATTACGGCTGACGAAGACGTAAATGATGTCTTAATTTTAGAAATAGCTGTGGAATTAATTGCTAAATCAGTTTTTAAAGTATCGATATCATCATTTAATGAAGACAATCCAAGCGGATCGGTAATCGTTTCAGTCAGAGCGAGTAAATTATCAGGAATAGTGGCAAAAGCTGATTTAATGTCTTCAATCCAATCAAATTGTTCATTGTCTTGCGATTGATTATCCATAGAATAAAGTGAATTTAAAGTTGCAATAATAGACTCTTTAGCAAAAATGCCCGTAAAAACACCAACTGTAGCAGGCCAATTTTCATTATCGATCCCCATGGGCTGAAAAACAGGTGTAACTTTTTGGCTTATGACTGATAATACCGATTGATTGGTATTTTCATGTCCAAAGGTATTATCTGTTCCCCAAGAGTTGAGTAAACTTAAAATCGTCACCATAATTACAATCGCTTTTCCGGCTTTAAATATAAAACTTTTCAAGCGTTGCCAAGTTAAGCGTAAAATGCTACGAAGAGTTGGAATTCGATAAACTGGCATCTCCATAATAAAGGGGGTCAACTCACCTTTTAATAACGTGTTTTTTAAAATCATTCCTGATATAACTGCGACACCAATACCAAGCAGATATAACATAAATACAACGAAAGAAGCATGAAGCGGAAAAAATACGACTGCAAATAACGCATAAACCGGTAATCTTGCCCCACAAGACATAAAAGGAATCATGCAGATAGCCATTAACCGATCACGGGGACTTTCTAATGTTCGAGTTCCCATTATCGCAGGCACACCACAGCCAAATCCCATTAACATAGGCACGAAAGCTTTACCCGGTAAACCAATACAACGTAAAACCCGATCAACGACCATTGCTGCACGAGCTAAATAACCTGAATCCTCTAAAAAAGATAAAGCCAAAAACATTGCAGCAATGACAGGAATAAACGTTGAAACAGTTTGAATTCCATTACCTATACCGTCAGATAATATGACACGAGCCCAATCTGGCGCATGAATAAATTCTAAAAAACGTGCTGTTCCATTGACAAAAATTGTGCCGAAAAATTTTTCAAAAAAGTCAACAAATACTGAACCAAAATTGATAGCGACCATAAACATGGCATACATCACAATTAAAAAAAACGGAATGCCAGTAAAGCGCCCTAACGTAATTTTATCGATCTTTTCAGATATATGGGTACTCAATTCACGAGGTTTATCAATAACCATTTTACACACTTGATCAATCGTATCATATCTAGCACTTGCTAGCGCAACATCAATTTCGTTATCACACCATGCCGAAAGGAGTTGTCGACAAATTTCAAGTTTTTCTAATTCAAGTGAATTAAAATGATCTGTGTTGTGTCCTAATAAGGCTTCAATTAGCTGCCAGCGATTAAGTTGATGAACAATACTTTCTTTTGGCAATTCATTAAGATAACGTATCAAAAGCCTTTGCTGAGATTGCCCTAACGTATCTATTGAAGGATAAGTTTTTAGTTTGTTGACAAGCCTGTTTTCAATTTCTTGATAAAATAAATTAATACCTAATTTTTTGGTTGATGAAATAGGCACTACTGGGCAACCCAGTAAAGCAGATAATTTTTGGTAATCGATATTTTCGCCCATATTCTTGACTGTATCAATCATGTTAAGTACAACAATCATCGGAACTTGCAAATCAATCAACTGAAATGTTAGATAAAGACTTCGTTGTAAATTGCTAGCATCAATTACATTAATAATGACATTATTTTTTTCTGTCAGAACAAATTCACGCGTTATCCATTCATCTTGCGACATTGAAACCGCATCAGATTCAATCGAGTAAGTCCCCGGTAGATCAACGACTTCATATTGGTGATTTTGATAAGAAAATAAACCTAATTTTTGTTCAACAGTCACACCAGGCCAATTACCGACTCGCTGTTTTGATCCAGTCAGTAAATTAAATAGTGTTGTTTTGCCACAATTTGGATTTCCAACCAGTGCTATTTTCACTCATTTATCTCCATTACTTCAATGGTAGCCGCTTCACGACGCCTTAAACAAAGAAGAAAACCACGTATTTTAATCTCAAGTGGATCTCCCAAAGGTGCCACTCGGACAATCGTAATTTTACAGCCTGGTGTTAATCCCATAGCCAGTAACTTTCTACGAAAAGGTAAGGATTCAGGTAATAGACGAGAGATAACCGCCTCATTTCCTAAAGGGAGGTGATTTAATGTTGATACTGACATTAATGTTCCTGTGAATTATGCAAGCACGTTTTATTCCGTTTATTTTAAAAAAAATTTTAATATAAAAACAGTTTTAAAATGAGAATAATTCGCAATATTAATATTTAATATTTAAAAAAATAGAAAAGTTACATTAAAAAATGAAATTTATGAAAAAAATAGGGGGTTAATATGTTTTTTTCAAGTGTTTTGTTATGAAAAACAAAAAAAGTGAGTGAACCGTTCATTTAGCTTCAAATAGTTAAATTAAAGCGCTTAATCTTCCGATTATTCATTTAATTAAAACTTAGATTATCTTCATATTCAAAATTAGAGATTCAGTAAGACAACTGATATAATTTGTCTTTATACTTCGCTTAAGGAATAAGAATTATGTTAACCATATATGGTATTAAAAACTGCAGTACAATGAAAAAAGCGTTCACATGGCTTGATGACAATAAAATCAAATATCAATTTCATAATTATAAATCGGATGGACTTTCAGCTGAACAATTACAGACTATTTTGAAATTAGTTGATTGGCAAAGCCTACTTAATACACGAGGTACAACCTGGCGTAAACTGGATGAGTCAGTACGTGCTAAAATTGACAATGAGCAAGCTGCTATGAAACTGATGTTGGACAATCCTTCAATTATAAAACGACCGCTACTAATTAAGGGTAAACATGTATTACTAGGATTTTCAGAAGAAAGTTATTCGCAATTTTTTAAACAACAACAATAAGACCGAGATAATTATGACAGAGCCTGTTATTGAACTAACCAAAGCATTGATTGCTGAAAAATCGATAAGTCCTGATGATAAAGATTGTCAAAATATACTTATTAAACGTTTGACATCACTAAATTTTATTATTGAAGAATTCAATATTGGTCGTACTAAAAATTTTTGGGCTTATCATGGTGATCCTTCCGAAACAACACTTATGTTCGCTGGTCATACCGATGTGGTGCCTGCTGGCGATGAAAGCCAATGGCTGTATCCCCCATTTGAGGCAACCATTGATACTCATGGTGTACTTTATGGTCGTGGAGCATCGGATATGAAAAGTGGTGTTGCGGCAATGGTCTGTGCCGCAGAGGATTTTGTTAAAGCAAATCCAAACCATCGTGGTCGTATTGCGTTTTTAATTACCTCTGATGAAGAAGCTGATGCAACCGATGGAACGGTAAAAGTCGTTAATCATCTTCTTGAACGTCAAGAACGTGTAGACTATTGTATTGTAGGAGAGCCTTCTTGTGACAAGATATTGGGTGATCAAATTAAAAATGGTCGTCGCGGTTCATTGACCGCAAATTTAATTATCCATGGTGTGCAAGGTCATGTCGCCTACCCTCATCTAGTTGACAATCCTGTTCATCAATTTGCCCCTGCTTTGGCTGAACTTGTTGATACTGTTTGGGATAATGGCAATCAATATTTTCCCCAAACCTCCATGCAAATTGCAAACATTCAGGCTGGCACAGGTGCTGAAAACGTTGTGCCCGGTGACCTATCAGTGCAGTTCAATTTTCGATACAGCAGTGAACTTACTGACGAATTAATTAAAACCCGTGTTGAGCAACTTTTACAAAAGCATAAATTAAAATATACGTTAAATTGGCGCTTATCAGGTCATCCGTTTTTAACGCCACAAGGTGAATTGACTCAAGCTGCAGCAAGTGCGATAAAAGAGTACACAAATATTGATACAAAACTATCAACAAGTGGGGGAACATCAGATGGACGTTTCATTGCAAAAATGGGCTGTCAGATTATCGAGTTTGGTGTATTAAATAAAACAATCCATAAAGTTAACGAAAATGTGAATTGTCAGGATATCATTACGCTAAAAAGAATTTATCAAAGAATTTTGGAAAAATTGCTGGTTTAATATAGTCAATTAAATTGTGAGCGACTTAATAAATCAATTTGAGCACAACAGAATAACTATTCAATACTGCTTATAACATTTAGCTATACTAACTTCACTAACATTCATTTATTAAAGGTAAAAAAATGGAATGGTTAAAAGATTATTGGTGGATAATTTTAATATTTCTTGCAGGTGTTTTTATCAATACCATTAAAGCACTCAATAAACTTAACTTTAAATCTTATATTGATAAAAAAGGAATTAAACCGATACTTTATGATGACGAAGATAATAATAAAATCAAGAGAGTAGAGGATAAAAATAAAAGTGATTAATCTAAAAATTAATCACTATTTTCTTTATCGGATATCGTTAATATCACTTTTAAATAAAGCTTGATGACGATAACGATCAACCCACATCGCAGTTGAGCCACAAACGGCAATTGGCATAATAATTAGATTTAGTAGTGGCACCATTGTGAAAAAACTAACTAAAATACCATAGACTAGATTATCAACTCTATCCTGCTTAAGTAATTCACGCATACGATGAAAAGTAATTTTATGATTATCGAAAGGATAATCAGCGTATTGAATATTAATTTGCCATGCAGTAAATAAAAACCAAATTACTGGTGTCACTGTTTGACCTATAACAGGAATAAAATAAGTTAAAAATATCGGTATAGACCATAATACATAATTGACTAATTTTTGGATTTCTCGACTGAATATTCTGGGTAGATCTTTAATCAAGCTAAACCAAGATGTATCGGAAGCAGGAATACCTGTTAATTCAGCTTCAACCTGTTCAGCAAGCAAACCATTAAAAGGCGCAGCAATAAAATTAGCCACCGTACTAAAAAAATAACAGAATAGTATGACTAGTATCAAAATCACCATAAAGCTGATTATATAGCCAAGCCAGTGAAGCCAGCTCGGTACTAAAGAAAGCCCCCAATCAACCATACCTGTAATTGCTGAGAAAAACCAATAAAACAGCGCAGACATAATGACAATATTAGCCAATAAAGGCAAAAAAACATAATGTCTTATTTTAGGGCTAAATGCGATTGACCACCCAAATAGAAAATATTCAAAACCTGATTTAGGTCGATCTTTACCGTTATTAAAATTATGATGGAATCTTATTCTATCTACATTATTATTCACTTTTTTTCCTTTTATAAGTTGATAATGTCCAACTCTTAATCTAACTTATTACTTTGATAATTGGATGTCTCAATTTGGTTAATATGATGTAACCATTGATTAACTTCTTGCTTAATTGAACTAATCAGTGCCTTACGCCCATTTAATCGAAATTGCTCAATCACTAAAAATTCATTTTTTTTATTTGTTATTAACGCTTTTAAAATGGGTAACCTTAATTGATTATTTGAATGGTCATTATATTGACTCATTCGACAAAGTGAAGCATAAGTTGCTTCAAAGGGGCGATGGTAATAGCAAAATCCTTGTAAATCATCAATATCTTGATCCGATAAAAACTGAGCATAATCCTTGAGCAACATCGTCTCAAATGGTAAATCGATAAAATCTTTAATCCAGAAAATATCTCGTCTCAATTTTTTATTTAATTTATTAGCCATTTCAAAAGCATTTTGGCTAATTGGCTTTATTGCCATTATAGAATAAGTTCCACTACTGGTTTCACGACGACTACCAATATGTACTAACAAAAATCCTAAGCTTTTCCAAAATTCATATGTGATATTACTATAGGCAAAGCTGACTGATAAAAAATCAATGCCATTTATCACAGCTTCTTTGAAAACCTTGTTGATTAATTGTTTTGCAATTTTTTGTCGTCTATATGATTCGAACACAGCAATTCGATTAATACGTACTGATTTTAATTTTGCTGCCGATCTCTCGCCTGCATGCGCAACTAAAGATTGTGCAAGCATGTTACCTCTGGGACGTCGAATACCCTTCCAAACGTCATCAATTAATCTGTCTGATAAATCCCCTTCATTTACTGTAACGGCAGCAGCAATTAATTTATTTTCGATTCTAGCACCCCAAACATCTAAATTATGTGCATCCAAAATTCGTCTTAAATCAATTAATGTCGTTTGATAATGGGCTATTTTAAGTAAATAAAAAATTTCTTTTAAAGTTTTAAGGTCATGACGTGCAATCATTGAATAGTCTACTAATTGGTGATTAAGGGGCTGACTACATGACTTAAAACTAGTTCCATCAAGCAATAGGTGATGAGTAAAATACTCAAGTTGATCGTTATTACACCAGCGAATTGGTTTTTTCAGATAAAAATAGTCAACATTATAATTATGCAATAATTTTATGATAAAACCTTGCCCTGTTCCTTCGTAACCCTCCAGCGTCGTGACTAATAAAATTCGAATATCTTCTGAAGTTGCAAGTTGAATTAATTTATTCAACATCGGTAATGGAATCATTGCAGCTTCATCTATAATTAAGTATTGAAAAGTATCATGAAAGCCTTTTTCAATTAGTTCATCGGGCGATAAAAAAAGCGTATTTTGATTAGCAAATTTGTAAAATGTAGTCAGCGCTTTTTTATTAGGTGCCGTTACCACACAGTGATAAAATTGACTAAACTGACCGGCTAAGGCTGATTTACCTCGACCACGTTGGGCTGTTAATACATGTATTGGTTTTCGACTTGCGAGTAGTTGTTGCAATACGCTTTTTTGATCCTCGTGATGATCATTTACATTATACAGACAAGGGAATTCATCATTTTTAGATAGACGTGCTAATTCCAAAGTTTGTTTTAAATGTTTAACAAAATTAGGTACTTTGATTGGTTCAGGATTTTCATTCCATCGTAAGCTATCCAAATCTTGCCACGTTTCAATGTTTTTAGGTAATAATAAAATCAGAACGCTTCCCTTTACTAACGTTCCGGCTAACATAGCAAATGCTTCAAGATTAAATCCTTGTGTCGCATCAAAAATTGCATGTAGAAATTCTTGTCCTAAAAGAGTTTTAGCTTTCGAAGGGGAAATAAAATTAGTAATATATTCCTGTAAAATGGTTTGGTCAGTTATTGTTAGCCAATCCCCTTGATGTTGTTTTATAGTATTACGTAATTGTTCTATTAATTCATTCAGATTCCCATTAAACACCCAAATATTTCTAGAACTATCAGTATTTGTCATCAACTAATTTTTTCCAATAATTAATGATAATAAACCTGCTGCGATAAGTGGCCCAACTGGAATACCTTTAAAAAATGCAACTCCAATTAAAGTCCCAACGATTAAACCATTTACAATTGTCGGATGCGCTCCAATTAATGAAATTCCTCGTGTTCCAAGCCAAGAGACCAGAATACCAACTATGATAGCTAAAATTGATTGCCATGAAGTGAACGATTTTAAGATATCTTTGATGCTTAATGAACCATCAGCAAGCGGAACCATCATAGCTGCAGTTAAAATGACAATACCTATCGTCAGTCCATATTGATTTAAAAATGGAAAATAGGTCGACAATGGGGTTAATTTAAATAAAAGTAACAATAATACGGCAAAAGTGACTGTGTTATTATGCGTTAAATAACACAGTGCAGCTAAACCAAGTAGAAGGAAAAATGAGATATCAAATTGAGCAAACATCACAATGTAACGCCAATTCTTGTGGCGACTTCCTCATAAGCTTCAATGACACCGCCAAGCCCTTGGCGAAAACGATCTTTATCCATTTTTTTTAAGGTTTCTTTTTCCCATAATCGACAACCGTCAGGGGAAAATTCATCACCCAACGTAATTTCACCCTTAAACAATCCAAATTCAAGTTTATAGTCCACTAAAATAAATCCTGCTTTATCAAAAAGATCGGTCAAAATTGAATTGATTTTAAAGCTTAATGCCTTCATCGTTGATAACTGCTCATCTGTAGCCCAACCAAATGTTTTACAATGTGATTCATTAACCATGGGGTCATGCAATGCATCATTTTTTAGGAACAATTCAAATGTTGGCGGATTTAACACCTTACCTTCTTCAACCCCTAAGCGTTTAACCAAAGAACCTGCGGCACGATTTCGAACAACACACTCCACGGGTATCATATCCAGTTTTTTGACGATGACTTCCGTATCAGATAAAAGCGTTTCAACTTGAGTAGGGATACCTGCTTCTTGAAGTTTAGTCATAATAAAATAGTTAAATTTATTATTTACTATCCCTTTGCGTTCAAGCTGTTCTATGCGCAAACCATCAAAAGCTGACGTATCGTTTCTAAATTCTAATATTAATAAATCTGGATTTTCAGTAGTATGAACCGTTTTTGCTTTACCACGGTAAAGTTCTGCCAACTTTTTCATTGTTATAACCTTATATTTAATTGCCAACAAATGATTAAGGAGCTATTCGCTCCTTAGTTCTAAACTTTTTATGGTATAGTTCTTGTACCAATGTAATCAGTAATACCTTTACTTTTGACAGTATTACATTAATTAGTCAAAACTCCCGATACATTTCTACATAAGCATGAAAAACTTAACTAATTCTTCACTGCAACTTAAGTAGATTATTAATCCTTATTTTGTCTATCGCCCATAGCATCTTTTAGCGATCGCTTAATTCTGGATCTTTATCTGTATTCTCGTTTTTGACGCCATCTTTCTCTGCTTTTTGTGGAACAATCCGCGATGATTCTGGTGCTGCATCATCCATTATAAAATTAAATAATCTCACAACATAACGTTGTACTTCTATTGGATCAGATGAAATATCTTGTCCTGCTTTAGATAGGTTTTTTAAGCCAACAGTAATAATTTCTGAACCTGCATGTGTTTCTCTTTGAATGATATAAGAAGCTTGTATAGATAGACCTTCATCTTCAGGATAAATAGATGCATTACTGGTAACTATTTCCTTAGTATTATTGCTACTAATAGGGATATTTCGTTTGCTTAAAGTACTTGGAATGATAGACCATACATTGTTGGAATCAGGGACATTGAGTGTAACAACACCATGGTTATAAGACGCATATGAATCAGGTATTGTTGGAATAGGTATAACTGGTGGACGAACATCAACCTGTTTTCCAATAGCCCCTCCCTCTATTTTATTAGAATAGATATAAAAGTCGATAGTCTCTGCTGGAATCGTTACTCCTTGAGGAACGATTAAAGGTTTTAATGCTGGCGAATCTAAATAATCTTGATTACCGTCAACTTCACGTTTATAACTCTGATCACTACCACAGCCAACAAGGAAAAGAGAGGCTATAGTTGTCATCATAAATGTTTTTTTAATGATCATGTTTTTATTAATTAAGTTTTTATTAAACATAGATGTCTGCTTTTAAATTAAAGGTTATATAAAATATTAGATTAAATTAGCATCTTTTAACGCTTTTTCAACTGCTGGAACCGAAGCATCAGTCAGCGATAACAATGGCAAACGTATTGTCGCATTTTCTATTAAGCCTAATTTAGCACAAGCCCATTTCACGGGAGTTGGATTAGGCTCCATAAACAAGTTATTATGCAAAGAAGCTAGTTTATCATTCAACTCTCTAGCTTGATGAATTTGATTATTTTCAACTAGCTGACAAATAGTCGCAACTTGTTTTGCTGCAACATTAGCGGTAACTGAAATCACACCATCACCACCTAAAATCATAAAATCTAAAAAAGTTGAATCATCACCACTGAGTAATTTAAAATCGTTACCTACAAGTTTACGTGTTTTATATACACGAGATAAATCACCAGTTGCATCTTTAAGAGCGACAATATTTTTAATTTTTGATAAACGCCCAACTGTTTCTGGCTTAATATCACTACTTGTACGACCGGGTACATTATATAATATTTGAGGTAAAGCAGTATTTTCGGCTATAGCTTTAAAATGTTGGTAAAGCCCTTCTTGAGTCGGCTTATTATAATATGGCGCAACCGTTAAACACCCAACCACACCAATATTTTCAACGCGATTGGTTAATTCAATTGCTTCTTTAGTTGCATTTGATCCCGTTCCCGCAATGATATTAATTTTACCATCTGCATAATCAATTGTTCTTTTAATTACATCGATATGCTCATGATGATCAAGCGTTGCTGATTCACCTGTAGTACCAACAGAAACGATCCCTGATGTGCCATTAGCAATATGATATTCGACCAGTTTTTTTAAGCTTACTTGGTCTACATTTCCTTTTGTATCCATCGGGGTAACAAGGGCGACCAGACTTCCTGTAAACATAAAATGACCTCTCATATTATTTATTGATAACTAACTTCAAGAATAAAAAATCTACCGACAAGTATGCGATATTTCTTATTTAAATTCAACTTTTGTTATGCAGGATTATCAATATCAATAAAAATAGTTTCAAGGTCATGTTGCTTGGCTAGCCATTCTCCAAGTTTTTTAATTCCATAACGTTCAGTAGCATGATGTCCAGCAGCATAAAAATTAATTCCATATTCTCGAGCGATATGAATGGTACGTTCAGATACTTCACCAGTAAAAAATGCATCGAATCCTTGTTCTGCAGCAGCTTCAATAAAGTCTTGCCCACCACCACTACACCAGGCAATTCGTTTAATTATTTGAGGAGCATTATCGCCACAAAATAAGACTTCACGTTGATTATTATGCAAAACGTTTTCAAGTCTTTTTTTAAATTCTAGAGCGGTTATCGGCTGAGCAAGTGTGCCTTTAAATAAAAGATCGGTGTTATCATCACGTTTATCCACTTCGATTTTGAATAAATCCGCAAGTAATGCATTATTGCCTATAACAGGATGTCCATCTAAAGGTAAATGATATGCATATAAATTGATATTATTTGAAAGCAATGTTTGTAAACGTTTATATTTAATTCCTGTTATCGTTGGAGGTTCATTTTTCCAAAAAAAGCCATGATGAACTAAAATCGCATCAGCATTTAATTTAACGGCTTCATCTAATAATCGTTGGCATGCCGTCACTCCAGTTATCACTTTTTTTATTTGCTTACGTCCTTGTACTTGTAAACCATTAGGTGCATAGTCACGATAGCGTTCAACTTGTAATTCGTGATTGATAATTTGTTGAAGTTCAAAATTTTGCACGTTTTCCTCTCGTATTTTTAATGACTTTTTAAATAACAAAGTGAACTTTTTATCAAAATCATTTAGTGGATCTCGAACTTATTATAATCGAAATATTGGCAATTTTTTATAATCCTGTCTACATGATTAAGTAGAAACTATTATAAATCATCTCACTTAACGATTCGATCTAGTGACCTTAATGTTGATATTTCAAATAAATTCTTTCATGTTTACAAAAGTTTAATAAATAATATTCTGTTTTAAAATGTTTTTTTGATGCTTGAAAACACGAAGTTAAACAAATTAACAATTTTGTTTTTTTTATTATTTATTTGGTTTAGGTTAAATGATACATTACGCAGGTTTATATTAAATGAGGTATAAGATTTGCCATTTTTAGGTATTGGATTAAGTACGATTATCGCTTTATTTTTTGCTGTTCATGCAATAAAAACAAGACAAGAACAATTTTGGTTGTCTATATTATTGGTCTTTCCTTTTATTGGTAGTTTGATTTATTTTTTTGTTATATTTCTACCCGATTTTAGACAATCTCCAGTAGGATATCAAATTGAATCAAAATTATTGAAAGCGTTAGATCCACAACGTGAACTTCGCGAAGCTTTAAGCAATTATGAAATTTCGCCTACTGTTGAAGCAAAAGTCTGTTTAGCTAAAGCATTAATTGATAATGATAGAGCTAACGAAGCATTAATTTATTATCAAGAAGTACTGACTGGCATCTATGAATCTGCACCGGATATTTTATTACAATATGCTTACGCACTCTATCAAGTTAAACAGTACAAAAAGGCAAGAGAAACGCTGGATTATCTAAGAGAAAAAAATCCAAATTATCGTTCAGATGAAGGACACTTACTTTATACCAAAATCTTAGTTGCACTTGAATTAAAAGAAGAAGCTCAAGAAGAATTTAATGCATTAATCAGTTATTATCCAAGTTTAGAAGCCGCTTCTTACTATTTACAAACCTTAATTGAGTGGCATCAAATTTCGCTCGCTAAAGAAGTTTTACAAAAAATTGAATTACGTATAAAGCACTTACCCAAACATGCTAAGCGTATTAATCAGACTTGGATAAAAGAGATTGAAGAAACTAAACAAAAATTAAATAGATAATATTTTTATTGTTTTCGTTAATTATATTTTTTTATGCAATCGACAGTGCTGAATCAAAGGTAAAACTAGGCGAATACGGGAAAAGCTGGCATAATAATTCCATTTTATGCTAAATAAGACCAATATTGTGCCAAATGCAAAATTATGTGAACGTTTCCGTGGTTTTTATCCTGTTGTAATAGATATAGAAACGTCAGGATTTGACCCTAAACTTAACGCAATTCTTGAAATTGCGGCAATCACACTACAAATGACTGATGAGGGTTGGCTAATTCCGGATCAAACCCTTCATTTTCATGTCAATCCCTTTGAAAACTCAATTTTAGAACCGAGTGCCTTAGCTTTTAATGGTATTGATATCGACAACCCATTAAGACAGGCTGTTGACGAAAAAATTGCACTTGAAGAGATATTTAAAATGGTCAGAACGGGGATTAAAGCAAATGATTGCAATCGAGCTGTCATCGTTGCTCATAATGCAAACTTTGACCATAGTTTTTTAATGGCAGCAGCAGAGCGTGCCAATATTAAGCGTAATCCGTTTCATCCTTTTGCCACCTTTGATACTGCAGCACTGAGCGGTTTAGTCTTTGGGCATACCGTATTAGCAAAAGCATGTGAACTTGCTCACATTCCCTTTGATCACAAGTTAGCCCATTCAGCACTTTATGATACCGAAAAAACCGCTATTTTATTTTGTGAAATAGTAAATCGATTTAAGCGATTAGGAGGCTGGCCATTGCACCAACTGGAGCAAAATCCAATCAATGAGGAATTTCAAAGTAATTAAGAGAGTACATATACTCTCTTAATTGAATAAAAAATCCATTTTTAAACATGATGTTTTTCAGCTGTTTGTTTTATTAATGTTTGCAGTTCACCTGTTTGGAACATTTCAATCATAATATCACAGCCTCCCACAAGTTCCCCTTCAACCCATAACTGTGGAAATGTAGGCCAATTTGCATAGTTTGGTAATTCAGCGCGAATATCTGGATTTTGTAAAATATCAACATACGCAAAAGGCTCACCACATTGAGATAATACTTGTACTGCTTGTGCTGAAAAACCACAACTCGGTAATTTAGGCGAGCCTTTCATATACAGAATAATAGGATTTTCTGCAATTTGTTTTTTTATCTTATCAAGTGTTGTCATTTCAGTTGTCATAACGATTTATTCCTTGTTATTTAATAGTTACGTTAACCCATATTTTAACTTAGAATTAAAGCTAGTTATACCATCACCCTTTTAGTTGACGTAATGATAACCTCAATTTTCATCCATTGTTGGTAAGTTACATCAGTAAACAACGGATATATGACTAGATAAATTACTTTAAATTCAGTGAGTAACATCAGTTTATTTTGCATTAAACAAAGCCAAACAAATAAATAAAAGGCTTAACCTATTAGTGTAATAAATGCTTTCATTAATAGCTAAATCTCACTAGTAATGACTTTTTTGTCAATCATCTATTTTGATTTAATTTATTTAACACAAATAATCAAAACATTAATTTTAGCAAGTTGCCTCAGCCCTTTTACAAATTGGCACAATATAGTATGCTACTTACATTTACAGTAACTAACATTCAATTCAAAAAACATCGTGCATCCAATTATCTTAACTTTACGTAAAGTCTTTTATAGTAGTAATCTACTTTTCAGTATTCGTATGTTAATCAGTTTAACAGGTTCAACCTTGGTTCCTTGGTACTTAGGCTATGTGTCGTATGTCATTCCTTTAACACTGGGTGTTGTGGCAGCAGGATTATCCGAAATTGATACACGTTTACTAAGCCGATGTATAAATATTTTATTAACGTTAGTGTGTTTTGCGGTTGCTACTTTTTCTGTTGAGCTATTATTTAATATTCCACTTCTATTCATTATAGGATTAATGAGTTCAACATTTATTTTCATTATGCTTGGTTCTTTGGGGCAACGATATGGCGTTATTGCTTTTGGATCGTTATTAATCGCAGCCTATACCATGTTAGGACATAATTTATTTGATGATAATTACACGCTACCTTGTTATTTATTACTCGGCGCTTTATGGTATAACATTGTTTCTTTGATTGAATCGCTCATTCAGCCAATTCGAACTACTCAACAAACTATTTCAACTTGTTTTGTTAAATTAAGTCATTACCTCGATGCTAAAGCGGCGATGTTTGATCCGGATGAAACTCATGAATTTAAAAGTCAAACATTAGAATTAACCGAATGTAACAATCAATTAATCAATGTGTTTAATCAAGCAAAACACGCTCTTTTTAATCGATTAAAAGCTTATCAAGGTCAATCATATGTGAAGAAAATGCTCAGTTATTACTTTGTGGCTCAAGATATTCATGAGCGAGCAAGCTCTTCACATGGTGATTATCAAGCGCTAAGTCAACATTTTAAACATAGTGATATTTTATTTCGCTTTGCACGAATTTTGAATTTACAAGCAAAAGCATGTGCCAAATTAGCCGTTTCCATTAAAATGAATCAAACTTATCAGCATGATTCATTATTTGCTCGTCATTTTTCATATTTAGAAGAAGCTATAACCCATTATCAAGCTAAAAATAAAACGGAAGCCTTACTGGTTAAATCCCTACAAAATCTTTATCAAAATTTGTTATCTATCGACTTATTATTAGCAAATATTGATAATGAACAACATCTTTCAAAAGACAAAGAAAATAATGAATTAATTGATGAGGAACTCACAAGTTTCTATGATATTTTTACTAAAATTAAACATAATTTAACTCTCAAGTCTTCCCTTTTTCGTCATGCAATACGTATGAGTATTGTCCTGTTTGTTGGCTATATCATTATTTATTTTTCTAATCTTTCTCATGGTTATTGGATTATCCTTACCAGTCTTTTTGTTTGCCAACCAAACTATTCAACGACTAAATATCGACTAAAATTACGTATCATTGGTACTATATTAGGTATTATTGTTGGCATTCCGTTAACCTACCTATTTCCAAGCATCATTGAACAGTTAATTTTAATCATCATAACTGGTTGGCTATTTTTCTTATTTAAAAATTCTCAATATGCTTACGCTACCGCATTTATTACATTATTAGTCTTTTTTAGTTTCAGTTTAATTGGCGAAAATAGTGTAGAAGTTGCTATTTTACGAATTATAGCAACATTGATAGGCTGTTTTATTGCTTGGTTTGCTGTTAGTTTTATTTGGCCAGACTGGAAATTTAGAAATTTAACCAAACTAGTTGATCGTGTTTGCCATGATGATAGTCACTATCTGGCGCTTATTGGAAGTCAATATTTAACGGGTAAAACCAATGACCCAAAATATCGATTAGCAAGACGCGCCGCTCACGATAGTAATGCAGATCTATCGACATTGATTAGCCTGATGACAAAAGAACCTCATGTAAATCGAAACGTGATTGAACAGGGTTTTCGTTTATTAACGCTTAATCACACCTTAATCAGCTATCTTTCAACCTTAGGTTCGCACCGTGATAAGATCATTGCTCGAGATACATTGGATCTATTTGATGATCTATCTGTCTATATCATCAATCTTTTAAACGATAAAAAACTCGATGAAAATGCACAAGTCATGAAAAAAACGATTTCAAATTATATTGAAACCATTTCCATTAATGACGAACAAAACACTAATGATCTTTTGGTTTTACAGCAACTAGCATTGATTTTGGACATTCTACCTGAATTCATTCATTTAGTGGTTCAGTTAGAAGATCCAACCAACTGATTGCTTAGAAAATTTAGATGTTTGAGGATCATTGATGAATCTGGTCAAAATTAATTATATTCTCAAACATCTAATAAAAATTTTTGGTATGCTTCAAGGTAATTTTAATGACTAAATGGATTTTCTTTACCAATGTAAACTAATGGATTGGTAAAATTCTTTAATTTATCAGCATCAATTTCAAATCCAAATATAAAATCGGATTCAAAATAAGGACCACTATCTTCAATAGTGTGATCAGGGCTAATAATCGCTATAGCATTCAACTCATTTAATGCAAATGACTTGAGTTGTTTCGAATCTTTGTCGAACACATAGACAAAATCTGAATCTGATAAGCCTGATTTAGCGATAAATATTTCATAATCCCTACCTTCAATACGGTAGTAATTATTTTTATATTCTGCACTTACTGGATCGGTATGATTTTGCTCTGCACGACTTAAGAAGAAAGCGCCAATTGAACGACCACCATGATTAAGTAAATCATCAGTAACAGAGATAAATGCAAAACGTTTTTTTTCTCCTAAATAATCAATATATTTTAATTTATGCAATTCAATATTTTTAGTTATTTGTTTATCATCAGATAGATTTGAAGCTGGGGTAGCTTTTGCATAACACACAAAACTTGACAGTGTAACAACAACTAAAACACCTATTTTTCTAAATGATTTTTTAATACAACTCATACTCCATCCTTGATTATGCGGATATTTAAGTTTATAGGATTAAACTTTATTTTTTATAAAATTATTATTAAACTGTCTAAATACCAAACAATCTAATAAACATATAATAAAACTTTTTGATACCAAAAATAATTGTATTTAATTTTTGGCAATTATACTCTTATTTATATGACAATAACTCAAAAAAATAAAAAAAACTGAAGAGTAAATTTTTAATATTCTATATTTTACCTTTTCAGTTTGAAAATTATCTTACTGATTTAATGAATTTTATAAATATATTATGACTATAAAATATTTTGATTGTATTACATCAATTTAATAGTCTGTTAAGTCATATCCAATAAAATCTTGGTGATTATTATTTTTATTTCACTGGTAATACAAGTTTATTAAGACAAATTACTATTCCAGGTTGTCGAGTTCACGGTTTTAGCACATTTAGAGTGCCTTCCTAATACATTTATTTTTATTGTCATTCTTTCAAATACCAACAAACTTTGGTTAAAGTTTAACTGGATATCATCTTGTAAGTCCCATTTAATGACGATTATCACATTTCAATGCTATCCCTTCCTTTTCAGGCACAATAAAATGAAGTTCATCACAGTAAAATGAGAACCATTCAAAGCCAAATACCACTGGCGGTAACGCTTTGAATAGTCGTCCTGCCCATTGGAGTTTGTCTCTACTATCTGTATGAAAATTATTTAATTTAGCAAACATGCCAAGTTCGCCATGATCTAAGTGCTTTTTAAAAATCGTGTGACCTTTATTATCCAAGACTTGTAGTTCTCTTATAGAAGTATCCATATCCGACCCAACAAGATCCTGAACATAAAACGTCATATCATTAGCGTTAGCCATATAGCTTTTTATTAAATTTTTGTCATCACCATAAATTTTATTTGATAATTTATCTGATCCTGTATCCGGATAATTTGCATTTGGAATTAACCGCCAATCAAGTGGTGTAAGTTGTTCTTGTGCAAAAGGATTATCTTTTGTTATGGAAACCAATAAATCATAATCTGAACGAAACCTTGGCAATAATTCTTGCGGTAAGTCGAATCCAATTCGATAATCTTCCGTATCATAAGGAGGCAAACGATCGGATCTAAAAAAATCTAATATCGCCGTTGCTTCCATAGATAAAATTGGATAGGAGTAGAGTTGATTGTTTGTGTAATCATAAATCCAAAAATACGCATCTTCTGCAATCCCTGCCATTTTCATAAACAATTTACGTTCTTTGTCGGTTAATGTATATTTTTTTGGGGTTAGATTGGCAGGTAGTATTTTCTTGTCAGCATCGGGTGGTAAAGTTTCCGATAACGATACATGAAAAAATATCCTATCAGGGTCGAGATATTCGACGCTCTCCACATTATATATCTCGACATCTTTTATTACTTTTATGTTCGATTCAGAAGTTTCAGATTTATCCGAATTGGTGTTGGTGCTGCAATTGCTGAGTAATAACAATGTGATAAAACTCATCAGTAATAAATATAACTGCTTTTTCATTTTATTTCCTATGCACTTTTTATAAGACAACGTTATGCTACTGGTTGTCTGATTCTCTGTTTAAGCACATTGAGTGTGCCTTCCTGTTACAGGTATTTTTATTATACCTTTTACTAACAATAAGGCACTTGTGTTAATTTTTACAAGATAATGTCTTGAAAGTTTCATTTAATGGCGATTATCCCCTTTGGTGTTATTTCGTCATTGTAAGGAAAATAAAATCGAAGTCTTCACAGCTAAATGCGAACTATTCAAAGCAAAATACCATTAAAGGTAAATCTTTAAATAGTTGCTCTCCCCATTGGTATTTTTTAATTTAATTTTCTTTACTCTGTGCTTTTAGCCATGCGATTTCTTGTGACCAAATATCCGGATCGATAGTTTCGAGAATCAGCGGGATTTCATCAATTCTTGGATCTTGCATAATATATTTAAAAGCCGTTTCACCTATGTTCCCTTTTCCTAAACTGTTATGGCGGTCAACATGGCTAGCAAGTTCACTTTTGGCATCGTTTAAATGCATGCCTCGTAAATATTTAAAACCAACAATTTTTTCAAATTCGGCGAACGTTTCTTGACAGGCTTTTTCAGTACGTAAATCATAACCAGCAGCAAAGGCATGACAAGTATCGATACAGACACCAACGCGAGTTTTATCTTCCACTTGGTCAATAATTTGTGCCAAATGTTCAAATTTATAACCTAAATTAGAGCCTTGACCTGCGGTATTTTCAATTACGGCAACCACATTGTTAGTTTTATCTAACGTAATATTAATAGATTGAGCAATTCGGCTGAGGCATTCATCAACAGATATCTGTTTTAAATGACTACCCGGGTGGAAATTAAGTAACGTTAATCCGAGTTGCTCACAACGCTGCATTTCATCTAAAAAGGCGGTGCGTGATTTTTCAAGTTGTTCACTATCCGGATGACCTAAATTGATAAGATAACTATCATGTGGCAATATCTGTTTACTAGTAAAGCCGTATTTTTCACAGCGCTTTTTAAAGCTATCAATCATAGCGCTTTCAAGTGGCTTTGCATGCCATTGACGTTGATTTTTGGTGAATAGCGCAAAAGCAGTTGCGCCAATTTGATAAGCATTGATTGGGGCGTTATCGACCCCACCAGAAGCGCTGACATGCGCGCCAACATATTTCATACTTTTGAATCCTGATAATTGTGTTAAAAAAGGAATTTATAATTAGTTTGAACCACTATTACGTTGCAACTGATCACGTAAGTTAGGTGGTACACCTTTTATCACTAAAGAATCGGTTTGCGGATCCCATTTAATTCGTTCACCAAGGAGATCGGAATCAAAGCTCAATGTTAACCCCCCGCCACTTCCTGAGAATTTTTTAAGTTGGCGCAAAGCACTACGATCAACGGGAAACGTTTCTTCCAAATCGTAATCACTGTTTTTAACAAATTCCATAAAATTGTTATCACCATTAGTTGGTAATTCATTGGCAAGATTTTTAAGCTCAATTTCTTCACCTGCTTGCAATTGAGCTTGGCAATAATTGTAAACATTTTCACGTGCGTGAACTTTGTCTTGTTTATCAAATTGCATTTCTTGACAATAATCATCAACCGCTTTCACTAAAGTTTTATTTTGTGCTTTAGCATCTAACCCTTCGCTTGCACCTAAGTAATCCATAAAAAAGTCTGATACTTTACGCCCTACTCTTCCTTTTAAAAAGGTCAAATAACGTTTAGAATCATTAGCTGTTTCCCATTCAGTGATATCGATTCGAGCGATAATATCAGCGTGATCAATATCTAAATATTGTGTTTCAGATATATCAAGTTGTTCATTGACTAACATGCTCGAACAACTATTTAAAACAGCAATGATAAGATACTCTACCGCTAAATAACGGTAATGACAAAAAACGACTGTGCCGCCTTCAGCAAAAGGGTATTTAGCAAGTTCATTGCGTAACTGTTTAGTGGATTCTTGACTAAAATGTAAAAAATCTTGGTTGCCAAGCCGTAATTCTTTAAGTGACTGTTCAAATAAACTTTCTTCGTTGAACAGACCGTATGCTTTACTTTTATTATTATAAATACGATTTATATCTTCAATTAAATTAACCACAGCTTGCTGATTACTTAGCATCGAGTCACGCAATTGTAGTTCAATTTCGGTATCGCTTTTTCTAATTAATTTATGCAAGATAACTTTTTCTATTTGTACACTCATTAGGGATTCCTATTTGGATCGCAATATTAAATTATGGTATATTTTACCAAAGCACTGAAAAAGTGCTATCAACAAATGAAAACCTGTTTGACTTATATGAGATAAACATTTCAAAATCGGCAATAACATCTTATCTACTTAAGCTTTTTTACTATTTAAAGCTACAATAGATGACAGTGATTCGCTTTCTAAAAATTTTTTTGGCATTAATTGAATATTAATTTTAAATTTTGGTTTGATAAATCTTCAAAGTAACGAATATTGCTAATTCAACTAGCAAACGTCACTGACTTTAAATAATATATCAAACTATATTGTAAACAAATAACCTTTAAAAAAACCTTATGTGGTAATAACAACTATGGCTCACTCCAAAGATATTTATAATGATTTCAGAAATAAAAAAATCAGTTCATTATTTTGGCAATATGCATTACCGGCCGTAATAGGAACTATTGTTAATACGTTGTATAACATTATTGATGGTATTTTTATCGGTCATTGGATTGGGCGTGAAGCTCTCAGTGCCGCTGGGCTTATTTTGCCAGTCATGAATTTTGCGGCAGGAATAGGTATGTTAGTTGGAATTGGTTCTGCCAGCCGAATATCAATTTTTTTAGGGCGAGGCGAAAATGATCAGGCAGAAAAAGTTGCCGGTACCTCTTTTATGTTAACTGCGCTATTGAGTGGTTTAACATTATCATTATTGCTTTATTTTGTTGATCCCGTTTTACGTTTTGTGGGGTCTAGTCCCGTCAATCACACCTATGCTAGAGAATTTTTAGAAGTCTTTTTACCCGGCAGTATCTTCCTAACATTGACGTTTAACTATAACAATATGATGCGTGCCAGTGGTTATCCGTTTAAAGCGATGGTAACGATGTTTGTCAGCGTTATTGCTAATATAATTTTAGCGCCAATCTTTATCATTGGTTTGGGTTGGGGTATGCGTGGTGCTGCCCTAGCAACGACGCTATCTATGTTGATAAGTTTTCTGTTTGTCATGCAGCATTTTATTAGTAAAAACAGCAATATTAAATTGTATCTACGGAATTTCAGACTCAATTTGAAAATTGTCAAAGCGATCTTATCTATCGGGATGTCACCCTTTGCTATGCAAATTGCCGCTTCCGTTGTGGTTGTGTTTATCAACTGGCAACTCAATCACTATGCACCATTAGCCCATGAATCAAGCGATGATGCTATAGCTGCTTATTCAAATGCAAATCGACTTATTACCTTAATTATCATGATAGTTATCGGCATCAATCAAGGTATGCAACCTATAATTGGTTACAATTATGGTTCTAAAAATTACGCAAGAGTAAAAGCTACGTTTTTTTATGCCGTAAAAGTTGCAACGGTGGTCACTTCAATTGGATTTGTTCTTGGATTCTTTATTCCTGATACATTAGTTAAAGCCTTCAGTTCCGAACAAGATTTAGTTTCATTATCAGCAATAGCGCTTCGTTACACTACACTATCCTTTGCTTTTGTTGGTTTTCAAATGGTCACAACAAGCTTTTTCCAATGTATAGGTATGGCAAAGATTTCAATTTTACTAAGTCTATCAAGACAAATTTTAATTCTGTTACCCGCCCTCTATATATTACCGTTATTCTTCGGTTTTGATGGCGTTTGGGCTGCATCACCAACAGCGGATCTCTTATCTACTGGGACAGCTTATATAGTGCTTTATTGCTATTTTAAATCAATTAGAAATAGAGATTGTTCCTTAAGACTAAATGAATAGTTTTAATTTTTATTTAACCATTAAAAAGCATCACTTTGTCAAAAGTGATAAAATTGACTAGATAAACAATAAACTTATGACCTATTAAGTAATTACTTTAAAAATTTAGTTATTTTTTTCAGAATGATACTTTTAAGTCAAAAAAAAAGCAGTACTTTTAGTACTGCTTTAAACTTAGTTAGCTATATAAAAAATGTTAGAATGAATAAATTAAACCTAGTTGTCCACCAACTTGTGAATACTTATCAGAACCAAAGCGTCCATCAAGTTGAGCATAAGCGCTTAGCGATTTTGTAAAATTACCACTCACACCTGCTTTAAACTCTGCGAAATTTTTACCCAGATCGGCATCGACATGTTTACCTTTAACTTTAGCTTCTGGTGATGTTGAATCATAAATCCAGTTCGCTTCAACAAATGGTAATATACCTGTAGTCGATTTTGTATTTTGTGCATATAAACGTGCACCTAAGCGTAATTGTGCGCCGTCAGCATTGATATTATCCACTTTTCCAGTTCGACCCAAATTAAATTTATCGCTGTCTTGCCAGGTATAACCAACTTGAGCATGTGGTTCAAATAGCCAATTTGTTTCTTCTCCTTGAAGAGCAATCAAACCATAACCCATTTCGGCAGATAAGCTAAATGCATTGCCATCATACTTACTAGAATAGTTTCTTACATTTGATAAATGTACAGAAGTCTTATGTTTGAACCAGCTATATTGTGCCCAAGTATCGACATAAAGCCCTTCACCATTTGTCTGAGCATTCCAATGACCATACACACCTAAATTATAGCCGTTAACAGTTCCATCACCTTTACGTTGACTATGTTTTTGTTTGGTATCAATTGAACTGTGACCGTAACCACCATAAACACCAACTTTTAATTGATCTGTGCTTAGTACATCAACACCCATTTCTATTACTGATGTTTTGATTTTTACTGACTGTTTGCCATTAAACATATCTGTGCGAGTACGATGATACTTATAACGCATCCAGACATCTGAATCCGGAACATAAATAGCTGCATCACGATCATGTGCACTTTGACGGAACATATTTGACGCGGCTAATTGGTTAGCAAAAACAGAAGCAACAACTGGTGATTTTTTTATATTTGATAATGCACTAGTATATTCAATGGTTAATTTACCATCTTCATCTCGTCCAATAGTATAATCAATTTCACTATCTTTCTTCTCAATTACATTCCAAATCGCTTCATCTTCACCTTCAACATCAACAAACTGGATTTTTCCGTCATCAACATCGCCATTACCAATTTCAGTAATATCAATATTGGTTTTACCTGAAGCATCACCTTTAATAACAAGTTTATCTGACTGACCGTTTTCGGTATCCAGATAAACATTTAGTCTACCATCATCGCCGTAGTAATCGCCATTTACTGTTAATACAGTATCTGCAGAGTTTTCACCTAAATCGACAGTACCACCATTGACTAGATTTCCAATTGTTTGGTCATGATCTCTTAAATTTAGCGAACCATTTTTACCAATATTGTAATCAGATTTCTCACTGAAGACATTTTTGGCATTTGCATTCCAAGATCCACCTGTTATATTGGTGTTTCCTTCATAAGTATGTTTACCACTAATAAAGTTATCACCAGAGATTACATTGACATTGCCTTTTCCATTTGCTTTGCTATCAATATCCCAGCCTACTTGATAATCATTATTAGTATGATTGAAATTAAGTTCACCCGCTGGTAATGATGGATCTTGATTTACAAAATGGATAGCTGGCACATCAACCGTTCCCGCTTTTTGTGGTGCTTCATTTGGTTTACCACCAATATTTAATTTACCGCCCTCATTGATGGTTATACCTTCACTTTTGCTTTTGTCGTTTTCAGTTGTGGCTATTTTGGCATCATTAGAGACCGTGATTTCACTTTTGTTACCAATGAATATATCCTTAACCACATTCAATTCAGAATCAGTTCCATCAATAAATACTTTACCGCCATTTCTAACGACTAAAGTACCGTTGACCTTATCACCAATATTGGCTTTAGCACCATTTAAAATATTCAGCTCAGCATGACCTGTATTTGTATTTTTTTCTGGCCCTACACGCATAGTGGCCGCTTTTAATGTTGAATCCTTACCTATAACATTAAAAATTGCGGTACCATTTGCATATCCAAGTAATAAAGTATTTTTTGCATCAAATAAGCCGCCCTCTATTACGTCAACTTTGGCATTACCATTAGAACCAACAATTACTTGAATATTTGCATCTTGAATAAATGCGCTTCCTTTACCTTTCACTGTTAGGGTAGTATTAGAACCAGCTTCACTTCCTATACTTGGCGAAGCCCAAGCAGTATTTGTGAAAGTACCACCATTTGTGATTAATACATTCGCATCACCACCTTGGAAGCCAAAATAAGCAACACCTTGAGCATTAGTAAGATGTCCATTATCAAGAATTAATTCACCTGAATTTCCTGCGCCTCTACCAACTAAAATTCTTGATAACGATAGTGTACCGCCATCACTAATCGTTAGACTTCCTTTTCCATTTGACCCTGACCCTAATGAATATTCATCATCGGTTATTTGACCACTTTGAATTGTGCCAGTACCATCACCTTTGATTGTTTCATTCGAATTAATATGTATTGATGCAGCAAGTGCACTTTCAGACATAGCAGCTGTAAGCAAGATAGCCGCAGCAATTTTACTTACTGAAGATTTTGTTTTGCCTTTGGCTAGTTCTGATACAGCCAAGCTTATTCCTTGTCTATTTTTTAATACCTTGTATATCTTATTCATTTGTTATGATTTCCTTCATTTTAACGATATTTAAAAAAGCTAATGATATTTTACTAGCTTTTGTAAAAAAATATTATTGATCGGATATAGTGATCAATCAATACCCCATTTATCGAAAATTTCTAACAAATAATGTAATTTTATTTTAATTTATTGTTTTTATTGTTAATTGATAGTTAATTACGTGACAATTATTTAGTGTTTTTTTCGCTAAATTTACAATTCAACCTTGAAAATATGATAACAATTTAATTGTCTTTCTATTTTTTATATAATGTTGTTTATATGTAATAAATTCGTCATTTAATAGAATTTGCAATCGAGTATTAATCTCCTAAGAAAAATTAATTTAGTCTGCTTTCATTATAGAGTCATTGATCAATTTTAGTTGCAACCTAAAGTAGATAAGGAAATACCATATGTTTTACAAACAATTAATCATTTTTAGATTATTTTTACTAGTCTGAAATTAAGGGAAATAATGATCTTTCTTCTTGATTTCGAAGAAAGATTTATTTTGAAGAGGATTTTCACAGGTACCTGATTAAGCACCTGATTTTATGTTAGTAATTGACCAAATTAATATTAGATTTGAGATGAAAATAGTTGATCGGTTTGCTGGTCAATGTAAGCTTGATTGACAAGTATTCCATCACTCACACCTTCAACTTGAGGACCTTTATCCGTATGTTTTAACATTTGTTTCGTAATCGTTAAGACACTTTTTTGCTGGCATTTTGGACATTGGCAATATTCATAATTTAGAAGAGACACGCTTTCGCCTGTTGTGGTAACAATATCCTTAGTATCCTTATGAAAATCCACATTTGCTAAAGCATTGGCATAACTGCCTACTCGGCTATTATTAATATTGTCTTCTAATTCTTCATTAGACAAGGAATAGAAAAAATATTTTTTGTACCAAGTTTGGCAATCTTCACAAAAGGCTTTTTCTATAAATAAAGACGCTAAAATTGGGCAAAAGAAGCCTATGAATTCAACCAGATAAACGCCAGCTAATAACATTCCTGAAATTGAACCTTTTGATGAGCTACCTTTAGTAATGGTGATTTCACGATAAGGCATAATATCATCAATTAATATTGTTATGGTATCAATAGGCGATAAAAACAGTGAAATCCAATCTGACAGATAGTTAGTGCTAAATAACAAAACTTCGAAAGTAACCAAGTTTGAATAATAGGCAAACAAACAGATTAAAAAAGTCATTAAAATATTGATTTTAACGTTACGGATCTTCGCTAATTGAGATAAATGACTTTGCAGTAAGACTATCACATAATACATCCCCACAAGAAGACCGACATCAATAAGAATTAATGGAGAAAAACGAGAGATTAAGGCATATACTACGCCGAGTATAATAGCCACAAAAATACCAAGCAAAGTTAAAACAATCGTAGAGCCCAGATTGAATTTATTTGAAAATTGATAGTGTTCAGTTGAGGTGTTCATTATTTTTTCCTTATATTTATAGATATAATCTACTTTGATTATTTCAACAGAAAAATTGAATAATTTATTTTATTGACAGTAAGTAAAACCGTCATTATTTTCATAAAACATATCAAAGCTTATTTTTTGAAGCGGCGTATTTTAATATGAGTAAAAGGAAAGAAAAAGGGGTTTTTTTAATTGTTAAAATCGAACTATTTTTAAACTCATTAACTTCTCAATATTTTGATAATAAAATCAATTGATATTGAGAAGAATTACGTTGTTATATCTAATTAATAAAATTATTCGATATTTTGTACTTGTTCTCGAATTTGTTCTATTAAAACTTTTAATTCGATGGCACTTGCCGTGACATCGGCATTAATGGATTTTGAGGCAATGGTATTCGATTCGCGGTTAAATTCTTGCATCATAAAATCAAGTCGACGTCCAATGGCTTCATTTTTTTTCAAAATTGCATAAGTTTCTTTAACGTGTGTCATCAAACGATCAAGCTCTTCAGCAACATCAATACGTTGAGCCATCATGACAATTTCTTGTTCTAACCTTGAGCTATCTAATTCGATATTGGCTTCAGCTAATTTATTTTGTAGACGCTCTTTTTGCCATTCCAAAATTTGTGGCATCCATTGACGAATTTTTTCAACTTGTTCGGTTATTCCCTCAAGTCGTTGGATGATAAGATCACGTAATGCTTTGCCTTCTCGCTCACGCACAGCAATAAATTCATCAATTGTCGAATCTAATAAAGCTAAAAGTTCTTGTGATATGGTGTCTAAATTTTGCTCTTTAGCTGATAACACACCTGGCCAACGTAAGACATCAATAGGATTCACTTCACCAGATTTGTGCTCTGACTGAATCCAATTAGCTGCATTTAAAATTTGCTTAGCAAGATCTTGATTTAAAGATAATTCTTGATGTTGTGCAGCAGGATCCAATTCAAAACGCAAATGGCATTCAATTTTACCCCGCGTTAAACGATGACGAAGCCGTTCACGAATAATAGGCTCAAGTGAGCGAAACTGTTCAGGCAAACGGATGTAAGTTTCTAAATAACGTTGGTTGACCGAACGAAGCTCCCAAGAAGCGGTCCCCCATGGTTGATTTACTTCTTTTCTGGCATAAGCGGTCATACTGGAAATCATAATGGCTTCCTAAAATTTGTAAAAAACTTGCTGGGCATTGTATCACAAATTCTGTATAATGCGCTCTTAGCTTAGGCTAAACATCAACCTTTTCTTGTTGATGTCCTCCTAAATGGTAAATTCAAAACGATTTTTAAATATAATTGCTGGAGAAATGCATGCGCCCGTCAGGTCGATCTGCGGAACAAGTCCGCCCTATCAAAATTACCCGTCATTACACTAAGCATGCAGAAGGTTCTGTATTAGTTGAGTTTGGTGAAACAAAAGTACTGTGTAATGCAACTGTCGATGAAAGTGTTCCTCGTTTTTTAAAAGGTCAAAATCAGGGTTGGGTCACGGCTGAATATGGTATGTTGCCACGAGCCACTAATTCGAGAACACAACGTGAAGCGGCAAAAGGTAAACAGACAGGTCGCACGATGGAAATTCAACGATTAATTGCTCGTTCATTAAGAGCAATGATAGATCTTAAACTTTTAGGCGAATATACCATTACCTTAGACTGCGATGTCATTCAAGCTGACGGTGGTACAAGAACAGCTTCAATTACTGGCGCGTGTGTAGCCCTAAATGATGCGATCAATAAAATGATTGCCGAAGGTAAAGTAAAACAAAATCCGATTAAATCATTGGTCGCTGCTGTGTCTGTCGGTATTGTCGATGGTCAACCGGTATGTGATTTAGAATATATTGAAGATTCTAATGCTGAAACTGATATGAATGTAGTAATGACTGATGACGGACGAATTATTGAAGTTCAAGGAACTGCCGAAGGTGAACCTTTTAGTCATGACGAATTATTAAAATTATTAGAATTAGCTAAAAATGGCATTGCAACCATTATTGATGCACAAAGACAGGCCTTAAAAGATTAATTGGAGAGGATCGATGAAATCATACAAAAGTGAATTTATTGAATTTGCTTTAAATCGGCAAGCATTGAAATTTGGCGAATTCACCTTAAAATCAGGTCGAAAAAGTCCTTATTTTTTTAATGCGGGTTTGTTTAACACCGGTAAAGATTTAGCCCTTTTAGGTCGCTTTTACGCTGCTGCTTTATTAGATGCCAAGCTTGAATATGACGTAATTTTTGGCCCTGCTTATAAGGGGATTCCGATTGTATCATCAACTGTCGTTGCATTATCTGAACATCACAACGTTGATGTACCCTACTGCTTTAATCGTAAAGAGGCAAAAGATCATGGTGAAGGAGGTAACTTGGTCGGTAGTTCGATTTACGAACAACGTGTTATGCTAGTGGACGATGTTATTACAGCCGGAACCGCGATACGTGAATCAATGCGAATATTGGAAGATAATAAATCAAAATTAGCTGGCGTATTAATCTGCTTAGACCGACAAGAAAAAGGTCGTGCCGATCTTTCTGCAATTCAAGAAATTAAACAAACTTATCATTGCGAAGTGATTTCAATTATTACGCTTGATGATTTGATCCAATATCTTTATCAAGATCCAACCAGACAAGATCAAGTTAAACTAGTTGAAGCCTATCGTGCGCAATATGGTATAAACTAAAGTAAACTTTTACACAATCATCAAATAAAATAAAAGCGTTGAAAAACGCTTTTACATCTTTTTAGAATCCCATACATTTTTTAGACATTTAATCTGCTTTTTATCTATAATCTAGACTAGATTTATTTAGCCTTTTATTAGCAATACAACAAGTATTTTTATAAACAAATAAACATTAACTAAGGATAAAAAGATGAAAAAAACAATTTTATTTGCCATGTTACTCAATATTGGTATCGCCTTTAATAGTCATGCTGCTAACTCAGTTACTCAAGAATTGAATGTTAATAATACTTATTTGCAATTACAAGAATTAAAATATGGCAAAAATTTAATACCTGTAGGAGAAGTTGAAGCTAAAATTTCTGAAACCGTCATATTAAAACCTGACACGGTACAATTTTCTGTAACTTTATTAACTGACGCCGCATCACCCAACGATGCCTCAGATCGCAATGTAACGACAATCAAACAATTTAAAGATGAATTAGTGAAATTAGGCTTAACTGAAGACAATTTAGAGACAATTGGTTATCAAAACAATGTGAGAGAGATAAATCAAGAAAATAGTCAAGAAAATTCAAAATATCAAGCAAATATGAATATTGTTATAAAGATTGATAATAACGATAGTTTTGTTGATCTCAATAAAATATTAGATAAATATGATATTAATGATATTCATCAAGTAAAAAGTGATAAAGTTAAGAATCTCTATGCTTTCAATATTCGCGAAACAGCCCAAACTTTAAATAAAGCCAAAGATAATCTTTATAAAAAATATTCGACCATTACCGATGAATTAAAAAAACTTCAATTAACTGATTTCACCATAACCAATTCAGATACGGATAAAATATCACCGGAAAGAATTACAGTAAAACAATATTACGTTCGGCATAATCTTATGGTCAAAACAACTAAGCTTGAACTTATTGGTAAAATTATTGCTAAAGCTCAAGAATTAAAAATGGTCGTCAATGATGATACTCATTACAGTGTTTCGAAAGAAGCTGTTCAAAAAGCAATTGAAGAACATGAAGCAATATTATTAGCTAAACTTAAAAATAAAGTTGAACGACTACTGGCAAAACAATATCTGTTAGGTGCTCCTAAACAGCTTAATATAACCGGTGGAGAATTTGATCTGGAATCAGAATACAGAGACGCTCGACGTTATGCGAACAGATTGTATGCTGATGGATACGTGAAGGAGGATGTTAATATTTATGCACCAACAGATTACAGAGTAAAATTGGTTTTATCGGGTACTTTTGAAACACTTAAACCTATACAATAAACTTTTAAGATAAATCTATCATCAATTGAACACGCTCTCCTTAGTTAGCTTTTTAACTAAAAGCTAAATAGTCGGAGAGCGTTTAAACCCAAATACACTTACCATTTTATTTATAATTTAAAGTATTTATTGTACAAATAGTTTACTAAATCAATCATCCATATTTTCAAGCTACTCTTTTAAAACTTCGATTCATTTAGAATGGCTCTGCACATAAAATTTAGCATTGTCGTAATGGTAGATAATTTTCGAAAAATCGAATGGTTCTCCTGCTGATGTATAAAATATCTCTTCAACACATAACGCCGGATCGCCTGCTTGTAAGCCCAAGTATTCTGCTATTTCAGCGTCTAATTTTATCGCTTTAAAATATTTATCTGAAAAACCAATGCTAATTTTACAGATATCTTTCACATAACTAAATATTGAATGCTCAGCAATTTCTTTATTCAAATATGACACCAGTTTTTTGCGATAATAAGATTGTTCAAACCCATATATTTTACCATCAACATATCGCAATCGTTTGACGTAGTAGACTTGTTCACCCTCACAACATCTTAAATTTTCTTTCACTTTTTTATCTGGTTCCACAATATCAACATTAAATACTTGCGATGCTCCAGGAAGATCATTCAAATCCACACTAAACCCATGACTTTCTAAAAAATTGAGATAGCCACTTTTTTTGGGCTGTCTAACAAAAATACCACTTCCTTGTATTTGATAGATGACTCCGTGTCGTTCAAGTCGATTTAATGCTTTAATAATGGTCGTTCGACTTACTTGAAACTGATTAATCAATCCTTCAATATTTGGTAACTGAGTATCTTTGGGTAATTTTTGCTGACAAATAGCTTGTTGAATTTTATCGGCAACGTCCTGATATTTCAGCATTTATTTTCCTTACATTATTAATCAATAGTTAAATCACATTTTATACTTATTATTTTAATATCAAAGCGAGCATATTTAAAATTAGATCTAGATCACAAACAATAAAATTGGTAATTAACAATTTTCAATTTGTCGATAAGATAAGCTAACTGTATTTTTTATAAGGAACTTAAAACGATGTCGTCAAAGATCAGAGACTATAATAAGTTGGCTGTTGATATTTTGAATGAGTTAGGTGGTGAAGATAATATAGTCACTGTCGCTCGTTGTGCAACACGTCTACGCTTAGTGACACAAAAAACCCCCGAAAATGCCAAGGAAAATATTGCTAAATTTCCTGGTGTCATAACCGTTGTTGAAAAAGGCGGACAAATTCAGGTAGTTATTGGCACAAATGTCGATAAGGTCTACAATGCTTTTATACAATTAATTAAAACAGATAATAAAGTTGCAAGTGTCGAAAATAAAAATATATTAAATCTTATCATTGCAACAATGTCAGCAGTATTTGCGCCTTTTGTTTATGTCCTAGCTGCATCAGGAATATTACAAGGGATTCTAATCTTAATTAAATTAGCCTTTCCTGATTTCGGAACGACAGGCACTTACCAAGTATTCAATTTCATTTCCTGGGCACCGTTTGCTTTTTTACCTATTTTTATTGCTATCACCGCTTCACAACATTTTCGTTGCAATATTTACATCGCTGTAGCGTGTTGTGCAGCTCTATTATCACCAACATGGGCTGAACTGGCTGCACTCATCAAATCAGGACAAGAAATTAATTTATTTGGTTTGGCATTGTCTGAAACTACTTATACATCTACGGTTTTACCCCCTTTATTCTTAGTTTGGTTGTTATCGTATTTAGAACGATTTTTAGAGCCACGTTTACATAGCATCATCAAACCACTCCTGATGCCTCTTATTTGCTTAGTCATTATGGTACCTCTTACTTTGCTCGCTATCGGTCCGCTGACTGCAAATGCCGCACATTATATTGCTAATGGCTACAACTGGATTGTTAATCTTGCACCATCTGTTGCAGGTGGTTTAATCGGTGCTGTATGGCAGGTGTTTGTTATTTTCGGTGTTCATTGGGGAATCACACCAGTTATCATTGAAAATATTAATCAATACGGTCAAGATTCATTCCAAGCTTTCCAAACCATAGCCGTTATTGGTCAAGTGGGCGCAGCATTAGGATTCTATATAAAAACCAAAAATAAAGATATGAAAGGCGTTTCTTTATCCGCTTTTGTTACCGGGATTTTTGGTATTACTGAACCAGCTATATATGGTGTGAACTTACGTTACAAAAAACCATTTATTTACGGCTGTGTATGTGCTGCTTTAGGTGGCATTGTTGCGGGATTCTTTACACCTTATTACTATACCTATGCCGCTTTACCGGGTCCATTAACCATAGTTAATGCAATTAATCCTGAACATCCCGGCTCATTTATAGGCGTTTTAATCGGTTCAGCAATTGCCTTATTTGGTCCGGTATTGTTAATTCAAATTTTAGGTACCGGTGAAACAAAGTCATCGTCAACTGAGCAGATCGAAGATGATACGCCGAAAGTTTTAGTTGATGAAATTAAAATTACAAGCCCGATGACAGGTAAAGCGCTACCATTAAGTGAAGTTCCTGACCCTGCCTTTGCTCAAAAACTAATGGGTGAAGGTATTGCTATTGAGCCAACGGATAATCACGTTTACGCCCCTGATGACGCGAAAATAACTGCTGTATTTGAACGTTCAAAACATGCTATTGGTTTGACATTAAATAATGGTATAGAACTATTAATTCATTGTGGTATCGATACAGTGAATTTAAAAAATAACGAATTTAATTATCATGTAACATTAAATCAAGAAGTTAAAAAAGGTGATTTACTTATCAGTTTTGATCCTGATGCTATCAGAAAAGCAGGTTATCCGTTAATCACCCCAATTATTATTGTCAATAGTGCTGAGTATCAGCAAATTACATTAACCGATAAAATAGATGTTACAACTCAAGATATAGTATTTGACATTAAGCAATAACAAGGAACACAGATATGAAGCAAAAAACTTTTTTATGGGGCGGTGCATTAGCTGCTCACCAATTTGAAGGCGGATGGAATGAAGGCGGTAAAGGTCCAAGTGTAGTTGATGTTATGACAGCCGGTGCCCACGGTGTTCCAAGACAAATTACGCAAGACATTGAAGCAGGAAAATTTTATCCAAATCATACGGCAATCGATTTTTATCATCACTATAAAGAGGATATTAAACTATTTGCGGAGTTAGGTCTTAAATGCCTCCGTACATCAATAGCTTGGACAAGAATTTACCCAAAAGGTGATGAATTACAGCCAAATGAAGAAGGATTACGTTTTTATGATGCAGTATTTGATGAATTAATTGCCAATGGAATTGAACCGGTCATTACCCTATCCCATTTTGAGATTCCTTTACATATTGCACGTGAATATGGGGGATTCCGAAATCGTAAAACGGTTGAGTTTTTTGAGCGATTTGCGATCACCTGTTTTGAGCGTTATAAAAACAAAGTTAAATACTGGATGACATTTAACGAAATCAACAATCAAATGGATACGAGCAACCCTATCTTCTTTTGGACTAATTCTGGCGTGCAAGTCAAAGCTGGCGAAAATCCGCAAGAAGTCCTTTACCAAGTTGCTCATTACGAACTCTTAGCCAGTGCTAAAGCCGTTATCGCGGGTAAAAAAATCAATCCAGACTTTCAAATTGGTTGTATGATTTCTCACGTACCAATCTATCCATACTCGTGTAATCCGGAAGATATGATGGCTTCCGAGATTGCAATGCATCAACGATTCTTCTTCCCTGATGTTCATGTCCGAGGTTATTATCCTGCTTATGCATTAAAAGAGTTTGAGCGTGAAGGTTATAAACTTGATATTACGCAAGAAGATTTAGCATGTTTGAAACAAGGCACAGTTGATTACATTGGTTTCAGTTATTACATGTCAACAGTCGTTAAAGCTGATGTCAATAATGATAACCGTGACAATATCGTTAATGGCGCTTTACCGAATGCGGTAGAAAATCCTTATATTAAAAGCAGTGACTGGGGATGGCCAATTGACCCGGAAGGTTTACGCTATACATTAAACCGTTTATATGATCGCTATCAATTGCCGTTATTTATTGTAGAAAATGGTTTCGGGGCAATTGACCAACTCGAAAATGGTCATCAAATACATGACCAACCTCGAATTGAATATCTAGGTGCACATATCAAAGCAATGTTAACAGCAATGGACTATGACGGGGTCGATGTTATTGGGTATACCGCATGGGGAATTATAGATGTTGTATCCTTTACCACTGGCGAAATGAAAAAACGTTATGGTGTGATCTATGTTGATCGTGATAACGAAGGTAATGGTAGCATGAAACGATATAAGAAGGATTCCTTTGATTGGTATAAACAAGTCATTCAGACCAATGGAAAAAGTTTGGAATAAGACTTAGTTAAGCCAAACTCATTTATGGGGATTTTGTGATATTTCAATCATCCCCATAAATTCAGCTTAACGCCTTAATGCTTTAAATAGCTAAAAAGGAAAGATTAACTGTTTGTCTAATTGTGGATCAATAAGGGTGACATGAAAGCCGATTAACCTCACTCCCCTATCATTACGCCGTTCTTGCCAAACTTTGTACGCTTGTTCAATCAAATCTTGTTTATCCAACTTTGCCCAGACATGTTCTTGTGTCGTAAGTTGAAAATCATCAAATTTAAATTTTACCCCTTGTCTGGCTATTGATAAATCCGTTCTGACTTTACTTAATCGTCTTTCTAACTCTTCATAAAGTGGATCGAGTTGCAATAAACAGTCATCCCAAGTATGAATATCATCAACTAAAGTACGTTCAACCCCCACTGATTTACGTTGCCTGTCATTACAGACTTCACGCTCATCAATGCCTTGACATCTTTCATAAAGCACTCGACCAAACTTACCAAATTGATTAAGTAATTTAGTTAAATCATATTTCAAGACGTCTTGGCAATTGAACAACCCTAATTCAGCCAGTTTTTTTTCCGTGACTTTACCCACACCTGGAATCTTTTTAAGAGGAAGTTGCTGTATAAATTGCTCGACTTCATCAGGCGTAATCACATATTGACCGTTAGGCTTGTTCATATCTGAAGCAATTTTAGCTAAAAATTTAAGTGGTGCAACACCGGCTGACGCAGTTAACCCCAGTTCATTAAATATAGCTTCACGAATATCTTTGGCAATTAATGTTGCCGAACCATGACAAAGTTGACAATCTGTCACATCTAAATAGGCTTCATCAAGTGATAAAGCCTCGATTGCTTGAGTATAACGCTGAAAAATCTGATGAATCTGGTTTGAAACTTCTTTATAAACAGCATGTCTTCCCGGTATGACTTTAAGATTCGGGCACAACTTTACTGCTTGAGCCATTGGCATAGCACTATGAATACCAAATTGCCTAGCTAAATAATTGGCTGTCGCCACAACACCTCGTTTACGAGGATCTCCTCCTACTGCAATGGGGATGTTACGGTATCGAGGGTTGTCACGCATCTCAACTGCCGCATAAAAACAATCCATGTCAACATGAATGATTTTTCGCATAATCTGAATGATAGCATCTAAAATATAACTGTATAAATATACAATATCATACCTTAAATGCTTGTGCAATCAGGATATCAACTACTCAAACAATTTATCAAAATCCATTAAACCTTTTTTATCATAAGGATCACCAATCCAACGTACTGATTGTTTAAATTTAGGATTGACTAAACTTTTTTCAGGCTGATATAAACTGTAACTTAAGCCGGCTAAATCAGACCAAGTGTGAATTAAATCTTGTGAGCTAAATTTTCGATCAACGTAAGCTTGATAATCATTAGGATGCGTTTTTAACCAACTTGGTGATTCCCAAAGTATAAACGGAATGGTATACATCGGTTTGGTTGGTGCTTTTTCATTTCGTCCTAAGACATCATACGGTGGTGTTTGATAAACCTCTTCACCATGATCGGAAAAATACAACATAAAACCGTTATTATGGCTCTGTTTAAAAGTATTAAACAAAGTCGTTATTACATAATCATTATAACTCACTGCATTATCATAGCTGTTGTAGACTTTGGCGTTATCATCGTCAATATCGAATGGAATGCCTGTCTTATCTTGAAAAACGTTATATTCACTATTTTTCGGATAACGAAATTCATATTTCATATGTGTACCAAGTAAATGAATAACAATAAATTTCTTTTTAGCGGGATCGGTTAACACTTCTTTAAAAGGCTGAATTACAGCATCATCATATTGTCTGGCACTTTGGTTACGATCGTTATTCATATAATATTGTTTATCTGTTTGCTTAGAAAACATGGTTAACATCGTATTTCGTTTAGTCATTGTTTGTTGATTGGTAATCCAAAATGTTTTATACCCTGCTTGTTTCATAAGATGAATGAGTGACGGTTGCTTTAAATACAAATCGGGATGCTGTTCATCGGCAAAAGTCAGGGCTTGTTCTAAAATTTCGATCGTATAAGGTCTGGATGAGACAACATCGTTGAAAACCAATAAGTTTGGGTTTTCTTTTCTAAATTGTTCAATCATAGGGGTAGTATTTCGGTTATAACCATAAATCCCCATTCTTGTCCGTGTAGTCGATTCCCCAATAATTAAGACTAATGTTCTCGGTGTATCTCCATTACTATCTTTCAAATTTTCGAATGAAGGCAAAGATTGCAAATTGTTCAGAATATTTTCCATATTAGAAAGTTGTGAACGGTAAGCGATATAGCTGCTCATTAATTGCCAAGGTACTGTCGTTTCCATACGGCTTAATAAATGCGCTCCCGCTCTCTCAAAGGAGGTTTTTTTTACCATTACACTGATTGCTAGTGGCATCAAAGCATAAATAGCAATCAACAATGAAACTATCCACTTAGTTTTATTTTGGACATAAACCGGCTTGACTTGTTTCCAAAGAAATAGCGCCACTAAAATATAGACGACTAATACGGCAATCAATTTAAAACTCAAGTATTGCTGAATATATTCATTAGATTCATTGAAATTTGATTCAGCCATTATAAAAAAAACACTTTGTGAAAACTCCTGCCGATAAATCACAAAATACGCTAACGAAATTAAAGACAATCCGCCAACTATAATCCCAAAAATGGCTGCAATTTTACGAGTATAATTAGGAAAAAATAACACCGGTATCAGCCAAATTAGACTGTAAATAATCGAATCCCTTAATCCGATAAAATTGGAATGTCCCGACAAAGCGATATACAATTGCAAAGCGGATGAAAAATAAGTAAAAAATAATATAATCAAAAATAACGAGGAAAAACTAAATTTCTGATCTGCTTTCAAATTTTGCATAAATATCAATAAAGAATCATGATGAAAAAGTTTTTATAAGATACATTGGGTAGATTAATAAAACCTTAAGCACTCACATTCGATATTGAAAAAAACAATAGCCAACTGTAATCATTAATGCATAAAAGCAATATTAAGCATATTTTCAATGAATATACTGCTCAGCTAAAGATTAATTTTAGCGGATTAAATCGACTTCAAGCCTAATAGCTGAGCAACATGTTGATGTTCTGCACAGGTTAACTTTTTGGGTGAATGATTAAAAATAATCTGTCCTTCATCGACAACTAAACATCGTGAAAAATAATACAAAGATTCATCCAGATAATGGGACACCATCATTAATGTTAATTCAAATTCTTCACAGATTTGATTAACTAATTCAAGCATTTCAAAACGTAGTGATTGATCCAGTGCTGAAAAAGGCTCATCTAAAAGTAAAATCGGACGATGTTGAATTAGACACCTTGCTAAGGCAACTCGTTGACGTTGACCACCCGATAATTGTTCAGGGTAACGTTGATTAAATCCTGTTAATCCAACTTTCGCTAAAATATCATCAATAATTTGCATTTGTGAAATATTAAGCTTTAAAGAAGGTTTTAATCCTAAAGCAATATTGTCTTGAACCGTTAAATGGTCAAACAAATTATTATGTTGAAACAACATAGATACGGGGCGTTTTCCGGGAGTGACATTCGTCATATCTTGATCATCGAGTATTATTTTTCCTGTATCAGGTGAAATAAAACCGGCAATTAAACTCAATAATGAACTTTTACCCGCACCACTTGGCCCAACAATGACGACCCGTTCTTTTGCGGCAATACCAAAATTAAAAAACATTTTAAAATTATCATAATGATAATTAATATGATTGAGAGTGATCATCATCCACCAAAACCAATAAACTAAAAGAGATAATTAATAATATTGCCGCTGTGACACTACCATCTTGATAATGATAATGCGATAGTTGCTCATAGAGGTAATAAGGCAATGTGATGACTGACTGCCCACCAAATAGTGCGATAATGCCAAAATCCCCTAAAGATAAGATAGCCGAAAAAACAAAACTTTTTAACATTAATTTGTTTAATGCTTTATATTCAATCAAATAAAAATGATTCATCCCTTCAATATTTAGTGATTGGCTTAATAGCCAATAACGCTTAGTCACATCAAACATAGGGATAGCAAGGCTTTTAATCACAAAAGGTAATGCCATTAAAGCATTACATAATATTAATAAAATGCAGATAAACCAAGTATTACCTGCATACTGATAAAATAATATAAACAATCCTGACGCTAAAATCATGCTGGGAATCGCTAAAATTAACGAACTGGCTAACATTAATCGATTACTCCACGTTATCTTATGATAAATGAGCAATCGACTATTTGTCCAAAGAATAAATAGTGACATTAACAGGGTTACCAGTGCCGATCCCAATGCAATGAAAAGTGAAAACAGTGTTGCATGTTGAAAGGTTGGCGTGAACAGTGACAAACGGAAAAAATAAACACCATCAATCACAATATTTATCAAAGGAAGTAAAATAAATAATCCCCCCATAATAATCATGATTGAACTTAGCAAGACAGCCAAGCCAGAAACAGGAAAACGATAGTTTTGCTTTATAAAACGCATTGTGACTTGTTTATTATTATTAAACTTTTGCATTATTCCCATAAAGCCTACACAACAAAGCAATTGCAATAAGGAAAGCAAAACCGCTTGAATAAAATCAAAATCACGAATGGATTGATAAATCGCTACTTCAATGGTGGTATATTTTGGTCCACCGCCTAAAGCCAACACAATCGCAAAACTTGAAAAACAGAGCATAAAAATCAGCGATGCCATAGGCAAAATTTGCCGACGAAGATGTGGCCATTCAACCAATCGAAAAAAAGTGTAACCTGAAAAATTTAATTGAGCGGCTAGCTGTTTCTGTTCAACAGGCACACTCATCAGCGTTCGGTAAAACAGACAACAAACATACGGAAAATTTAGAAATATGTGAGCTAATAAAATTCCTTTTAAACCATAAATAGACCAAGAAAAAGGCCTGTCTAAATATGTAAAAATGCTAGAGAGTAAACCTTGTTGCCCATAAACCGATAAAAGCCCTGTCACGACAACAAGCGCCGGTAAAATGAATGTCACCGGCATTATTCGTAATAATAACCTTTTACCCCAAAACTCAACCATGGATAGAGCCTTTGCCATTAGAATAGCTAAGATAATAGATAGACATGTTGATAGTGTGGCTTGATAAAAAGTTATCCACAAAATATGTAATAAATAGCTATCAATATAACTATTTATCTCACCTGAGGTTATCGCATAATAACAAATGGATAATAGCGCACTCCCCAGAACAACAATTATTCCGCTTGAGGCAATAATACCCGGTATTAATGTTCTAAAATTCAACATGCAACTATCTTGGATTATTTACTGATTGCTGACTGCCATTCACGAATCCAAGATCTTTGTTCTTTTTCAACTTGCTCAGGGTCAAATTCTAACGCCTTTGTGACAGGCTTTATTTGCTGATAAGCCTCAGGTAATGTCGTTTGAATAATCGGGTACATTACATTCTTTTCAGCAATTTGACGTTGTACTTCAGGTTTGAGTAAATACTGTAAAAAATGACGTGCTAACTCAGGTTGCTGACTGTATTTGATAATACCTGCAACTTCAACTTGACGATAATGTCCTTCATCAAAAATTGCTGCTTCATAGCGATGATCATTATTCATAATATGAGCAATCGGCGATGTACTGTAACTTAAAACAAAATCAGCTTCACCTTTCAAAAACATTCCATAAGATTCACTCCAACCTTTCGTAACGGTTACCGTATTTTTTGCGATCTTTTTCCATACATTAGCGGCATCATCACCATAGATTTTTTTGATCCAAAACAATAAACCTAGTCCTGGCGTACTGGTTCTTGGGTCTTGATAAATAATGCGCCAATTGGCTTTATTATCAACAAGTTGTTGCATACTATGTGGGGGAGTTTTTATTTTATCTTTGTTATAAATAAAAGCAAAATAACCAAAATCATAAGGAAGAAAATCATTATCCCACCAATCAGTGTTAAGATTATCAGGCTTATTGATTTGATGAGGAATAACAATATTAGCTAACTTAGCTTGTTGTATGATGTTATTGTCTAATCCCAAAATAACATCAGCATTAGTCTTTTTCCCTTCGAGCCGGATCCGATTTAAAATAGATACACCATCTCCTAACGAAACGATATCCAATTGACAATCACACTCCGCTTCAAAACCTTGCTTAATGGCTTCACCAGGCCCCCACTCAGACATAAAAGAATTATAACTATAAACGGTTAAAGTTGGCTTGGCATTGGCAGTAGAAACAATGAAAAAAGATGAAAGAACAATGAATAAAAGAAGATTATTACGAAACATTTTGCCTCCAAAATAGTGAATAAAAGACAAAAGGTTTGAGCAGACATAATAACTCAAATCCCTCCGCTGGCATGATCCAGATCAGGTTCGACGGGTTATGTTAATCAACATTCTCAGCCTTTTGGGCACCCCGTTGAGAACAGGTGATTAGTTTAGTAGGTCGCAGTTTGATTGTAAATAAATATTATCGATGAAATAAGGAGATTAAGGGGTTCTAGCTTTAAATTTTCAGTCACTTTATTAGCTACAGCAATCAAACTTAAAACCAATATAAACTTCGAGTTTCTTCAAACATCACTCCTTGATAACTCAAAAAACTTATTCAATTTTTAAAAATAAACTTCATCACCATCTTTATAATTATTGTTAGTCATCTTGAGATTAAAATAATAAACTAAATATAATCATAATTTCATTATTTAATTTTAAGAAATGTGAATAAAGATTAAGTTTTTATTTAAAAAAAAGTAGATGTTACTCTATCGCTTTGTATATAATGATTAAATCAGTTAGTTAATAACGATTAAAGGATTAATTATGTCTCAACTTTCAAAAAAACCTCGCTGGATGCGTGATCTGATACGCTATTTACCATCAAAATCTCAATTTGTTTTAACCGGAAATATCCATGATTTACAAAAATATAAAGACAGTACAGGATCAATTATTTCAGAAAAATTAGAATTATTAATTTTTCAAGTGTTAAAAGATGCGAAGTTTAGCCATGTTTTAATGTGGAATTCAAATTCCGGATTTGAAGAAATTCAAACACCAAGTTTACCTGCTGTTAACAGTGATGAAATATTTAAACGACTTAGATTGAACGCCCTTCATAAATCAGATTCAGCTAAAATAAATCATTTAAGCAATACGTTGGATGAATTAGTCAGTTACAATGAACAACCAGTTGCTTTAATCATCGACTACCAATCTCATTTAAGTAAAGACCATCATAATTTAAGTTTTAGTGAGCATCAGCTTTTTGCCCGTAGTCTTGCCTTATCAAAACAAGAAAAACCAAAATTAATAGGTTCAGATAATAAATTATTTTTTAATACGATTATTTGGTTAGTCGAAAACGAAAGCGCACTACCTGATTGGTTACTAATTAATAATCCTAACATCAGGCATATCCCGATAACAACAACCAATTATGCAACGAGAATAAAAACAACTAATGAATAGTATTTATTTGATGTCAATTTTATTGGTTAATCAATTGGTGAAAAACTTACTCAATTAGAAAAATTTATCTACGACAATACTGCACTTGAAACGGCATTAAAACTGAAGAGCGACCAAACGATTAATAGAAACATTGAAAAACTAGGCCAACTGAATCGTTTTTGTACAGTTGCCACTGATTCAAGCAAAAGATAATGATTTGCAATTTTTACAAAAACGAGCTTTGAGTAAAAAACACTCAAACAGCTAATCAAAACCCTGTTAAACTAAAGTAAACGACATCATCTGAGCCGTGACAAGTGTTTACTTTATCGGTATTATATTGGGCATTTATGATAATTGATTAGGTTTAGTGTGAATATTCAACAATTACTAACTCAACGTGTTTCGCAAGCAATGATAATGGCCGGTGCTGATAATAACTGTGATGCCTTAATTAAACAATCAGCTAAAGTACAATTTGGCGATTATCAAGCTAATGGCATCATGGCAACCGCCAAAAAACTAGGAATGCCACCAAGAGCGTTGGCGGAAAAGGTTTTACAACATCTAGATATTGATGACATTGCCGAAAAAGTCGAAATTGCTGGCCCCGGTTTTATTAACATCTTTTTAAAAAATAGTTGGATTGCTCAACAAAATGAAGTTGCACTGAGTAGCGATAAACTGAATATTACCTTACCTGCAAAAGCACAAACGATTGTTGTAGACTACTCAGCACCGAATGTTGCCAAAGAGATGCATGTCGGTCATTTACGTTCAACAATCATCGGGGATGCCACTGTACGAGTTTTAACTTTTCTTGGTCATAATGTTATCCGTGCTAACCATGTCGGTGACTGGGGAACACAATTTGGGATGCTCATTGCTTATCTGGAAAAAATGCAAAATGAACATGCTAATGATATGCAACTATCCGATCTGGAATCGTTTTATCGAGCAGCAAAAAAACATTACGATGAAGACGAAGTTTTTGCTGAAAAAGCACGTAATTATGTTGTAAAACTGCAAGGTGGTGATGAATATTGTCGTGAAATGTGGCGAAAATTGGTCGATATTACCATGACGCAAAATATTGCGACTTACAAACGTTTAAATGTCACACTTTCCGTTGAAGACACCATGGGCGAAAGCATTTATAACAAAATGTTACCCGGCATTGTGGCAGATTTAAAACATAAAAAATTAGCGGTAGAAAGCGAAGGTGCAATCGTTGTATTTTTAGATGAATACAAAAATAAAGAAGGCGAACCAATGGGCGTGATTATTCAAAAACGCGACGGCGGTTACCTTTATGCAACAACCGATATCGCCTGTGCTAAGTATCGTTATGAAACATTACACGCCGATCGCATACTTTACTATACCGACTCACGTCAGCATCAGCATTTAGAACAAGTTTGGACAATTGTACATAAAGCCAAATATGTGCCTGATTCTTTAAAACTCGAACACCATATGTTTGGTATGATGTTAGGAAAAGACGGTAAACCGTTTAAAACACGATCAGGTGATACGGTTAAATTAAATGATCTTTTAGATGAAGCGACTGAACGGGCAAAAGTCTTAATTCAAAGTAAAAATCCAGAACTCACTGAACAAGAATTAGCACAAGTCGTCGATGCCGTTGCTATTGGTGCGGTTAAATACGCTGATCTTTCTAAAAATCGTACCACTGATTATGTTTTTGATTGGGACAATATGCTTTCTTTCGAAGGTAATACGGCACCCTACTTACAATATGCTTATACTCGTGTGTTATCGGTATTTAGAAAATCCAATATTTCAGAAGATGACTTATCGGGAAGTATTATTTTAGAAACAGAAAAAGAACGCGCATTAGCCACACGATTAATTCAATTTGATGAAACTATATCAGTGTTAGCAAATGAAGGCACGCCTCATGTGCTTTGTGCTTATCTTTATGATATCGCAACGCTTTTTTCAAGTTTTTACGAAAACTGTCCTATTTTGACAGCCGAAAATGAAAACCTAAAATTAAGTCGCTTAAAACTGGCTTCTTTGACAGCAAAAACACTGAAAATTGGGTTAGATATGTTAGGCATAAAAACCGTTGACAAAATGTAGCATTTAATAGAATAAATTGAATGGATGCTGAAAAGTAATATGAAAAAGTTTATTATTCGTCATCAAAATAAATTGATGGCTTTTTTATTACTTTTAATAGCCATTATTGCTGTTCGGCTTTATCCCCATCCACCATTATCGGAATCATTCACCTTTTCAACACGTTTTTATGATGAAAAAGGTGAATTGATTCGTATGACTTTAGCTAGTGATGATCGTTATCGAGTTTGGACTCCCCTAAAAGATATTTCACCTGATATTATAAATGGCTTATTATTACATGAAGATCAATGGTTTTATTATCATATCGGTATTAATCCTTTTAGCTTAGTGCGAGCATTTTCAGCCACTTACTTGGGTGGCGGTAATCGTCAAGGTGCATCAACAATTACGATGCAACTCGCCCGAATGCATTGGCGATTAAATACCAAAAATATATTTGGAAAGCTAAATCAAATAGCCAGAGCAATTCAATTAGAACTAATGTATTCTAAAGAGGAAATACTTGAGGCATATTTAAATTATGCACCTTTTGGACGAAATATCGAGAGTATCGGCGCAGCTTCTTATATTTATTTCAATAAGCCACCTTCAGAAGTTAATTTACCTGAAGCACTTACATTAGTGGTATTACCTCAATCACCTACTTATCGAATTGATAGAAAAACAGGTCTTGCAGGCAAAGCACTCATTAAAGCTCGGAACAAATTATTTGAACGTTGGCAACAACATTATGAAGTCGATGAAGATATTGCTGCGCTTTTTTCTCAAAAATTGATTTTAAGACAACCCGAAAAACTTCCCTTCAAGGCTCCTCATTTTGTTAATCAAATCATTCAAAATCAAACAAGTAAACCTTACACGATAACAACAACATTAAATAGTAATCTACAAAATATCATTAAAGGGCAAGTTAACTTATTCATTGAGCGTAACCGATCAAAAGGCATACAAAATGTATCGATTATTTTAGTTGATACCCAAACAATGGAAGTAAAAGCATTGCTCGGTTCCGCTAATTATTTTGATCCGCATATTCAAGGACAGGTCAATGGAACATTAGCAAAACGCTCACCAGGATCGACCTTGAAACCTTTCATTTATGCCTTAGGAATTGATCAAGGAATTTTACATCCTCGAACAATTTTAAAAGATGTTTCAACAGACTTTGGTTTTTATACCCCTGAAAATTTTGATCTCAATTTTCGTGGTCCTATATCCGCAACAGATGCATTAATCCATAGTCGTAATATTCCTGCGGTAACTGTAGCATCACAATTACATCATCCAAGTTTTTATCAATTCTTAGTGAATTCTCATATCACAAAATTAGCCGATGAAAAACATTATGGGTTATCGTTAGTTTTAGGTGGAGGAGAAGTTACTGCTCAAGAACTAGTAGGCTTATATGCCATGCTTGCCAATCAAGGTAACTGGCAACCACTCAAATTTATAAAATCAGATGATCAAGATAAGCCAGAAAAGCAACTAAGTCCAGAAGCTGCATTTATGACAATGGAAATGTTGAAACAAAACACTCGTCCAAAAGATATATTAAGCAAAATGCAGAGAAATGTTTTACCTGTAGCCTGGAAAACAGGAACCTCATGGGGATTTCGCGATGCATGGACGGCGGGAGTATTTGGTCATTACGCTATGGTGGTATGGCTCGGAAATTTTGATGGAAGTGGAAATCATGCCTTCATTGGTGTAAATGCAGCGACGCCACTATTTTTTAACATTATTGACAGTATCAATGGATATTATCCTAATTTACGTGAACCTAACCGCACTTTGCCGACAAATATGAAACGAGTCGACATTTGTCTTACAAGTGGAAATTTATTAACTAAATGGTGTAAAGCAAAAGGAAAAACATGGTTTATACCCGGTGTTTCACCTATTAAGCCCGATACGATATTTAGACCTATAATGATTGATAATAAAACGGGGAAAGCTGTTTGTCCTCCTTATGATCCCAAAACATCGCACTTAGAAGTTTTTGAATACTGGCCATCAGATTTAGCTGCAATATTTGCTAAAGCAGGACTTCCAAAAAAATCGCCACCTAAAACATCCCATTGTGCTTTAACACAAAACTATTTAGGCGATCCACCTAAGATCACATCACCACTGAAAAATGTGGTTTATCAATTTCGTTCAACTAAGCAGAAGAATGAAAAAATTAGCTTTACCGCGAATAGTGATGGTAGTGCAAAATCATTATACTGGTTTGTCAATGACAGTTTTATGGGGGAAACTGAGCCTCATAAAGCAATTGATTGGGTTCCAACTGAAAGTGGTACATTTAAAATAACTGTATTAGACGATATGGGTCGAAGCAATACAAGGAATGTCAAAGTCGAGTTACTCAATTAACTTTTATGAATAGAATCAAGCTAGCAATTTTTGCTAGCTTGCTTTTTATAACACTTGTTTGGCAATACAAATATCTAGTTTTTCAGTATGATCCTTTGCAAATGAAGCAAACGCTTTAAAATGAGGAGTTAGGTTATGATTGTTAATTGCCTGTTTAGAGACCCATGTTTCAATGACGATATAAACATCAGGGTCATCAATACTTTGATTAAGTTCATAGCGAATACATCCGATTTCTTTTTGGCTCTCTTCCACTAGTTTTTTAAAAATCGTTTGAAAAGCACCACGAAATTCAGGCTTTATTTTTAGAGTAGCAACTATATTTAACTGGCTCATATAGACCTCTTTTTTGATAACAAATAGTTTAGTGATAATACCAATATAGGTTAATTTAATATCAATAAGTAGACAAAAAAAGATTAATCGACAAATCTCAATTTTTCGACAGCGACTTATTCCTAATAAATAAGCAGTTAAGTTTTTCTTCCTTACAAAATAAATAAAATAAGACTGTGAAGAAGTTAATTCATAGTAATAAAATCTAAAAAATAATACTTTAACTATAACATTTAATTACATATTTACTGAATTTTAAAGCTTGATCTTAATCAAGATATGTTTAGAATTTCTGCCATTAAATAACCAACAAGAGTTTTCCAAACCATGAACCTATGTAAATCAACAATGAGTCGTTTAAAAATTGTTGTTTTTATTTTTGATCCTCCTTTATGGAGGATTTTTTTTAGCTATTATTTTTGATTTTCAAAACAAATTTTAGGTAATTTATCAGTAGAGGCATAATATGACAGACAACAAAAAGATGTTATTAACCAGTCGAGATCAAAGTTTAAAAGCATTTTTAATGAACAAAATCAAGCAAAATGGCGGTTGGGTTAATGCACATATGCACGCTGATCGTGCTTTTACAATTACCGTTGACAGTTTTGACGTGTACCAAAAACAGACATTGATTGAAAAATGGGATACGTTAGACAAAGTCAAAGCCGGCATGACGGAAGAAGACTATTATCGTCATTTTAGTATGGCTGTTGAACGAATGATTGAACAAGGTGTTAGTGCCATGGGCTCATTTGTGGATATAGACCCTATCGCTGAAGAACGTGCAATCAAAGGCGCATTACGAGCACGAGAAACCTATAAAAACGATATCACCATTAAACTGGTGAATCAGACCTTAAAAGGCGTAATTGATAAAGAGGCCCGCTATTGGTTTGATAAAGGTGCCGATCTTGTCGATATTATTGGTGGCTTACCTCGCCGTGATGAACGTGATCATGGTGAAGGTATGGGACTTAAACATCTAGATGTATTAATGCAAACAGGCAAATCTTTAGGCAAAATGGTGCATGTTCATGTAGATCAATTTAATTCATCCGATGAGATAGAAACAGAGCAATTAACAGATAAAACCTTAGAACATGCAATGCATGGTCGTGTAGTGGCAATTCATAGTATTTCAATTACTGCCCATAGCTTAGAATATCGTCAAAAATTATACAAAAAAATGAAAGAAGCCCAAATGATGGTGATTGCCTGCCCGTTTGCGTGGATTGACAGTCCAAGGCGTGAAGAACAAGGCCCAACCCGTAACTCCTTAACCCCTGTTGATGAATTAGCCGCCGCTGGAATTCCTGTTGCGATTGGCACCGATAATGTCAGTGATTATATGCTCCCCTTTTCAACGGGTAACATGTGGGAAGAGCTAAAACTGTTAGTAACAGGATGTCGATATACCGATTTAGATAATGTGGTTAACGTCGCCACTCGAAATGGACGTAAAGTGCTGGGACTTGAGTAATTAACGCAAGGCGTTATAAATCAGTTTGTTAAAACAGATTATCCCTCTTTAGAGATTAAGATTCCCAACAACGCTGAAATTGTTGGGATTTTTACTATTATTGAACAGCATCAATGATTAACGATGCTTTTATTCTGATAAAAAATTAAGATCCAGCTCGATAATTTGGTGGCTCTTTGGTTATTAGCACATCGTGAACATGGCTTTCTTTCATGCCAGCGCCGGTTATTCGATAGAATTTAGATTGCGTTCTTAACTCATCGATAGTGGCACAGCCAGTTAATCCCATACAAGAACGTAATCCTCCCATTTGTTGGTGAATGATTTCTTTTAATGGGCCTTTATAGGCAATACGGCCTTCAATACCTTCAGGAACTAATTTATCAGCGGCATTATCAGATTGGAAATAACGATCAGATGAACCTTTCGCCATTGCGCCAAGTGATCCCATACCTCGATAAGATTTATAAGCTCGACCTTGATATAATTCGATTTCACCAGGGGCTTCTTCTGTTCCAGCAAACATTGAGCCAACCATAACACATGATGCACCTGCGGCAATGGCTTTAGCAATGTCACCCGAAAAACGAATACCACCATCAGCAATAACAGGAATATTATGTCGTTGAGCCATTTCAACTGCATCCATAATGGCACTAATTTGTGGCACACCAACACCTGTCACAATACGCGTAGTACAGATAGAGCCTGGACCAATACCGACTTTAACTGCATTTACCCCTGCATCGATTAATGCTTTTGCACCTTCCGCAGTAGCAATATTCCCCCCAATAATTTGTAATTCCGGATACGCTTGCCTTGTCTGACGAATCCGCTCTAATACACCTTCTGAATGTCCATGAGATGAGTCAATCAATAAAACATCAACACCTGCTTCAACCAATGCCGCAATACGTTCTTCATTGCCTGCACCAGCTCCCACAGCAGCCCCTACGCGCAAACGCCCTTTTTCATCTTTGCAAGCATGTGGTTTTTGTTCTGCTTTATTGTAGTCCTTAACCGTTATCATTCCTTTAAGGTGAAATTTGGAATCAACAACTAACACTTTTTCAACACGGTGTTCATGCATTTTTTTCAGCACAATTTCACGTTGTTCGCCCTCTTTTACCGTAACAAGTCGTTCTTTTGGTGTCATGACTGCCGTTACTGGTAACGATAAATCAGTCGCAAAACGAACATCTCGAGCAGTAATAATCCCCACTAACTCTTGAGATTGAGTAACCACAGGAAAACCGGCAAAACCATACTCTTTAGCAAGTTCGATAACATCTCGAATCGTGGCAGTAGGTAAAACGGTCACGGGATCTTGGACGATACCACTTTCATGCTTTTTCACCCTTTTTACATGGTTAGCCTGAGCTTCGATTGACATATTTTTATGAATAAAACCAATTCCGCCTTCTTGAGCTAGGGCGATGGCTAAATCGGATTCAGTCACCGTATCCATTGCAGCTGACAGCATCGGAATATTGAGTTTAATTGTTTGGGTTAGCTGAGTAGAAATAACAGCAGTGTTGGGTAATACCGTGGAGTGGGCAGGAACTAATAACACATCATCAAATGTAAGTGCTTCTTTAACTATACGAGACATGACAATATTCACCATTGAGTTGAATTGTTGATAAAATATTGCCGATGTATTCTACTGACTTTTGCGATAAAAGACCAGCGGTATTTTGATTCTTGAAATAGTTTGAACAGTTATCCTTCTTATTATTTCATCAAAAATAATTATATCTCATACAAACTAACCTTATAAAAAAAGATTAATGATCAAACAGCCGATTAATCCACTGACAGATATCACTGTTTCGAGTAAAGACCACGATTTCAATGTTTCGGTAATGCTCAGATTAAAATATTCTTTAAATAACCAAAAGCCAGGATCATTTACATGCGAAAAAACGACACTACCCGCACCCGTTGCAATAACCATTAATTCTGGGCTAACACCCGTTGAAGCAATTAATGGGAAAACAATCCCACCTGCCGTTAGTGCTGCAACCGTTGCTGAACCTAAGGCTAATCTTAATAAGGCTGCAATTAGCCACGCCATAACAATGGGGGAAATAGTCGATCCATGCATTATCTGTTCGATATAAACTTTCACGCCACTATCGACAAGAACTTGTTTAAATGCCCCACCACCCCCAATAATCAATAGCATCATTGCAATAATTTTAATTGAATCAACTAAGCTAGTATTGATGTCTGACATGCTACGGCCACGTAATAAACCAAAAGTGAATATGGCTATTAATACTGATATCAGCGTTGCAATGACTGGATCCCCAAAAAATTCAACATAGGGTAGCAACCAATGCCCATTATTTAACGTCATTTCACTTATGGCTCGGATTGACATTAATATAACTGGAATCAATGCGGTAAAAAGACTGACACAAAAACTAGGCATCTGCTGTTCAGTAAATGTTTTAGTATTATATAGACCTTCTTCAACAGGATGATTAATAGCACGAATAAAAGGTAACTTAGTTAAAATAGGCCCAGCTAGTATGACGGTTGGAATACCAATAATTGTGCCATAAAGTAAGGTTTTTCCCATATCGGCTTTAAATATTTGTGCAATCGCTGTTGGTCCAGGGTGCGGCGGTAAAAAACCATGTGTAACCGACAAAGCCGCTGCCATAGGAATACCAATATATAGCGGAGAGATACCTAAGGTTGCCGCTATAGTCAAAATTAAGGGTAACAATAAAACAAAACCAACCTCATAAAACAGAGCAAATCCAACTATAAATCCCGTAAGTGTCACTGCCCATTGAATCTTTTTATCGCCGAAAGTGGCAATGAGCGTTGTTGCTATCCGCTGTGCACCTCCACAATCAGCGAGTAATTTGCCTAACATTGCACCAAATCCCATAATTAATGCTAAGCTGCCAAGCGTGCCACCGACACCATTTTTGATTGATTTGATGATCTCCATAACGGGCATCCCTTCCAGAACACCGACACTAAGTGCCACCAAAATTAATGCGATAAAACCATTAACTCGCAAAGGTAACATGAGAATCAATAACATCAAGACACCAAAAGCAATAATAATTAATGGCATAATCAACTCCTCTTAATCAACGACATCCAATCTGGTTAAATTGACACAACTAGCCTTAAATACTTTAAACATAATTAGAAAATTGCAATTCAATTAAGATTTGAACACATCGAATTTTATGGGTAAATACGAATGAATTAACAATAAGTATTTACCCACATAGTATCGATATATGTGGGAATGTTAGAGGAAAATTTACACTATTTATTAGAAATGAGAATAAGATCACACTTTCAAATTTAAAGTTCTTTTTGCGCCATTAAAATATAATTTACATCCACATTGTGACCTAATTTAAATTGATTTTTTAAAAGATGATATTCCATACCAATAATGCCTTTAACCGCTAATTTAGATTGCTCAACTAAGTCCATTAATTCTGAAGGTCGAATAAAGCGATTAAAATCATGTGTTCCTTTTGGTACAAGCCGAGCAATGTATTCAGCGCCATAAATAAGTAATAATTTTGCTTTGGTATTTCGATTAATTGTTGATAAGAAAAGTTTGCCATTTGGTTTTAGCAACTTAGCACAAGCATTAATGATGGAGAATGGATCGGGGACGTGCTCTAATAACTCCATACAAGTAATCACATCATAATATTCTGATCGTTCTTCTGCATGCGCTTCAACGGTTTGTTTTTGGTAATCGATAGAAAGACCATTTTGCTCAGCATGCATTTTGGCAACGTTTAAAGACTCCTCCGCCAGATCGATAGCGGTCACTTGCGCACCGAGTTTAGCAAGGCTTTCTGATAAGATGCCACCACCACACCCGACATCTAACACCTTTTTGCCAGTAAGAGATTCGCATTGTTGCAATATATAATCAACACGTAATGGATTAATGATATGCAAAGGTTTACATTGACCATTTGGATCCCACCATTGTGCGGCTAATTGTGAGAATTTATTTATTTCGTTAATATCGATATTTTGTGACATGCTGGCGTTTTTAAAGTGTAAAAAATGGGTTTTACTATATGCTAACTCCAATCAATTATCAATAAAATAGCTTACACTGCCCGCTTTTTATTAACAAAAAAATCCACTTAGTTTAAGCGCTCAAATGATATACTTTTTACCAATAAAAAATAGACAATTAATTTAATTCATAAAAACGGTATAAATATAATATAAGGAAGACAAATTATGATAATCGCGCTAAGAACAAATCGACCTAGTTTAATAAAAATAATGGATATACCAATTATAGGCAGTTTTATCATGTTTATTTTTGCACTGATTCCAATGTTTATTTTAATGATAACCGATGGTGCTTTTGGATTCAGTTATCAAGATCTCCAAACAAATATAATATATTTTATAGTAGGCGTTTATAACTTCATTTTAGCCTTCTTTTTTGGTATCAGTATTTGGATTATGATATTACCTTCCTGGTTACTTTTTACCCTTATCGGTATATTGAAACTCATCGGTTGGATCTAATAATAATCGAATCATTTGATTCATTTTAATGATTGACGCCAATTCTAGTTAAATTTTTAAACAATATTGTCAATGACTGTAATGATTTCTTGTGAATAGTTTGATTTCATGGCATGATTTAAAGTTTTAATTAAGACATAATTTTACTAAACGCAAATTAAACTATTTATTAAGAATCAAAGGAAAATTCATGAGTACAGGTACTATGAAGAAAAGTCATTCCCAATGGAGCTCACGCATGGGATTCATGCTAGCAGCAGCTGGCTCTGCTGTGGGTTTAGGTAATATTTGGAAATTTCCCTATATGGCGGGTGAAATGGGTGGTTCAGCATTTGTGCTCACCTATTTACTTTTTATGTTTATCATTGGGCTACCTATCCTTGTTTTAGAATGGTTGATCGGGCGCCGAGGGCAAAAAAATCCTATTCATACCATGCAAGATGTGGCCGTTTCTGAAGGTCGTTCAAAATTATGGGGCTGGGTAGGAATAATTGGGGTACTTGGTTCATTCTTAATTCTCTCCTTTTATAGTGTGATTGGTGGCTGGGCAACAGATTACATCGTTCTAGCAGCGCAAGGCACATTTGAAGGTGCGAATGGTGGAATAACCGAAAATCTCTTTACTAATTTTCTGGGCGATGTAAATAGTTTATTAATCTGGCATACAGTATTTATGTTTGCAACGGCCTTTATTGTCGCTCTCGGCGTTGGAGCTGGCTTGGAACGTGGCTGTAAGATTATGATGCCTGGTTTAGGTATATTACTCTTAGTGCTGGTTGGGTATGCCGCATATGCCAGCGGTTCTTCTTTCTGGAAGGCTTGCGATTTCTTATTTACACCTAACTGGTCTGCCTTAAATGGCACGGCGATATTAGCTGCTTTAGGTCACGCATTTTTCAGTCTATCTTTAGGTATGGGAATTATGATGGCATATGGCTCGTATTTAGGGAAAGATGTCAATCTACTCTCAACAGCCCGAACAGTGGTCATTTTGGATGTGATTGTGGCGGTTTTATCAGGATTAGCAATATTCCCGCTTGTTTTTGCTAATGATTTACAACCGGGTTCTGGCCCTGGTCTCATCTTTGTGACACTACCAATTGCATTCGGCAATATGGCTGGCGGTTCAATTTTAGGCATATTATTCTTTATATTCTTAACGTTTGCTGCATTAACCTCGTCAATCTCATTATTAGAACCGACTGTAGAGTTACTCGAAGAAAAAACCCATATGGGACGCAAAACGGCAACCATTGTCACCAGTATTATTATTTGGGCTTTAGGTATTGCTTGTATTCTTTCATTTAATAAATGGGCAGATGTCACATTATTTGGTAAAAATATTTTTGATTTACTTGATTACTTAACCAGTAAAATCATGTTGCCAGTAACCGGTTTAGGTACCATTATTTTTGCTGCATGGATGATGAATCAAAAACGAATTCGTGAAGAACTTAATCTAAACGCTTTCTGGTTTAACATTTGGACAATCTTAACCCGTTTTATTATTCCAGTGGCAATTGTTGCTATTCTTGTTTTTGGATTTTTTCCAGAAGGGAAATAGTTAATTATCATCTGCAAAGCCTTGATATTTTCAAGGCTTTCTTCCCACCAAGCTAACAAAAAAACAGCAAACAATTACCAAAATTACTTAATCTCTATTGAAAACCTCATTTTCATTCCCATATAACAATACAACAATAAATCAAACTATTATGACAGTGTTATTCATTTAACAGTTATACCCTTTTGCGATCAAATCTGCTCTTGCAGACGTTGAAAGCATGGATAGCTTTATTAATTAAGGTTATCGGTATAAATTGTTAATTGAATCAGTTAAATATATTAGAGGAACTAGTCAATGAGTAAGCAAGGTACAGAAACTCGTGGATTTCAATCCGAAGTTAAACAAATTCTTCATTTAATGATACATTCTTTATATTCCAATAAAGAAATATTTTTACGAGAGTTAATTTCGAACGCATCCGATGCGGCTGATAAATTACGTTTTAAAGCACTTGAAAATCCTAGCCTTTATGCTGGTGATGCTGAGCTTGGCGTACGTATTTCTGTGAATAAAGAAGCAGGAACTTTAACCATTGCCGATAATGGTATCGGTATGACACGTGATGAAGTTATCGAAAATTTAGGTACGATTGCCAAATCTGGCACCAAAGCATTTTTGGAATCAATCGGTAGCGATCAAGCTAAAGACAGCCAACTAATTGGTCAATTTGGTGTTGGTTTTTACTCTGCATTTATTGTAGCAGATAAAGTCACCGTCAAAACTCGTGCTGCAACTGCTAACGCTGATGAAGCGGTTATGTGGGAATCGGCTGGCGAAGGTGAATATACGATTTCTGATGATAATAAAGAGACTCGCGGTACTGAAATTATTTTACATCTGAAAGAAGATGAAAAAGAGTTTTTAGATGATTGGCGTTTACGCTCAATTATCAGTAAATATTCTGATCATATTTCACTCCCTGTTGAAGTACAAACCATCGACGAAGAAAGCAAAGACGTAAAATGGGAAAAAGTAAACAAGGCTCAAGCCCTTTGGACTCGGAGTAAATCTGAAATTACCGACGAAGAGTACAAAGAGTTTTATAAACATATTTCTCATGATTTTGCCGATCCACTTAGTTGGAGTCATAACCGAGTAGAAGGTAAACAAGAATACACCAGTTTACTTTATATTCCTTCAAAAGCGCCTTGGGATATGTGGAATCGTGATAACAAACACGGTCTAAAACTTTATGTACAACGTGTCTTTATTATGGATGATGCAGAGCAATTTATGCCAAACTATTTACGCTTTGTAAAAGGTTTAATTGACTCTAATGATCTTCCATTGAATGTATCACGTGAAATATTGCAAGATAACAAAATCACCCAAAGTTTACGCAATGCATGTACAAAACGTGTATTACAAATGTTAGAAAAGCTGGCTAAAGATGATAAAGAACAATATCAACAGTTCTGGAGCGAATTTGGCTTAGTGTTAAAAGAAGGAACGGGTGAGGACTATGCTAACCGTGAAGCTATCGCGAAATTGCTCCGTTTTGCTTCTACGCATTCTGATAGCAATGCGCAAACCATCTCCTTAGACGATTATATTAGTCGTATGCAAGAAGGTCAGGATAAGATCTACTACATTACCGCTGATAGTTATGGTGCGGCTAAAAATAGCCCACATTTGGAATTATTCAGCAAAAAAGGTATTGAAGTCTTACTATTATCTGATCGTGTTGATGAGTGGATGATGAGTAATTTAACTGAATTTGAAGGAAAACAGTTCCAATCAATCAGTAAATCTGACGAATCGATTGAAAAACTTGCCGATCAAGATAGCGAAGAACAAAAACAAGCAGAAAAAGAACTTGAACCATTTATTGAACGTGTCAAAGCAGTGTTAGGCGATAAAGTAAAAGAAGTTAAATTAACGCATCGTTTAACCAATACACCTGCAATAGTAACCACTGCAGCGGATGAAATGACCACGCAAATGGCAAAACTTTTTGCTGCTGCCGGTCAAAAAGCGCCTGAAATCAAATATACGTTTGAGATCAACCCTGATCATAAGTTAGTAAAACGTATTGCTGATACACAAGACGAAACAGCATTTAGCGACTGGATTGAATTATTATTAGATCAAGCGCTACTGGCAGAGAAAGGATCATTAAGTGATCCAAGTAAATTTATTCAAACCATGAATAAACTGCTTGCAGAATAATCAATAAATAATAAAACCCGATATTAGATAGTAATATCGGGTTTTTTGTTAACTTTTATTTAAGTTAGGTAATCGAAATTTACTAAAAATATGATGCCTATCACATTTTCTTATATTTCTTCTTTTCATTTTCTACTGTCTATTCATAATACCTAAAGTTTTCAATCAGACGGTGACAGATGAAAGTTTATAAAATTCTTAATAACAATGTAGTCGTTACACTTGATTCCAAAGGCAATGAACTCATTGTCACTGGTCGTGGCATTGGATTTAAAAAACGTGAAGGAGACTTGATTGATCCTAAACTGATTGAAAAACAATTTTCCCTCAACAACCAAGAAACGCTACCAAGATTTGCTGAATTACTATCTGAAATACCCATTGAAATATTCACTACTTCAGAAATCATCATCAATCACGCCAAACAAGTCCTGAATGGAAAACTGCAAGATAGTATATATATTTCACTCACAGATCATATCCATTTTGCTATAGAGCGCCATAAACAAGGATTTGATATTCCGAATAGTTTTTTATGGGAAACAAAAAAGCTCTATCCTAAAGAGTTTCAAGTAGGTTTATTTGCTTTATCGGTCATCAAAAAACGTTTATCCATTGAGTTACCAGAAGACGAAGCGGGTTTTATTACCTTTCATATTATTAATGCTCAACTTAATGATACGATGCCCAATATCGTTAAAATGACCAAAATCATGCGTGAAATTCTTAATATCGTCAAATACCATTTTAATTTTGAGTATGATGAAGACTGTCTGTCTTATCAACGCTTTGTGACACACTTAAAATTTTTTTCACAACGTATACTGAGTCAAAGCCAACCAGTTCAACAAGATACCTCATTATATGAATTAATTCGTAAAAAGTATGAACAAGCTTATCTTTGTACCAAACAAATCGATCTCCATTTAATTCAACAATATCAACATCCACTTACCGATGATGAAAGCCTGTATTTAACCATTCATATTGAAAGATTACGCACTGAACTCAAAAAATAATGTGATACAGTTCACAATTTGAACATCTCAAAATGAGAAATCATATTCACTATCTTTTATTTATGCTAGCCTAAGCGAATAAATTTTGGATTGTTATTGCACAGCATTATATGTTGTGTAAGCAAAACCTAATCACCTCGACTTGAGGTGGTTAGGTTTTTTTTTGCATTTAAAAAAGGATAAGGTATGAAAAACAAACAACTTGCCGAATCAATTATTGAATATGTTGGTGGTCAAGACAATATTATCAGTCTGGTACACTGTGCAACTCGTCTAAGATTTGCATTAAAAGATGATAATAAAGCCAATGCAGATATCCTCAAAAAACAAAAAGGGGTAATAACTGTTGTACAAAGTGGTGGACAATTTCAAGTTGTCATTGGTAACAATGTGGCAGATGTATTTAACAGTATAATGCAACTCACTAATCTCAATGAGAAACCTTCAGCCCAAACACAACAAAATAAAAAATCAGGCTTTTTGTCGAAATTAATTGATCTCGTTTCGGGAATATTTATTCCTGTTCTAGTCGTTATAGTTGCTGGTGGGATTTTAAAAGGATTAATCTCTTTATTGCAGGTTTTGGATGTTATTCACCCAGAAACACCCACCTATGAATTCTTGTATGCCATAGCGGATGCCCCACTCTACTATTTACCTATTATTTTAGGTTTTTCTGCGGTAAAAAAATTTGGTGGCAACCCCTATGTTGGAATGGCAATAGGTGGCGCCTTAGTTCATCCTAATATTGCCAATATGATACCTAGCGGTCAGTTTTCATTAGAAACAGAAATGTTTTCAATACCAATACAATTAATTCCTTATGCATCATCGGTTTTCCCGATTATTTTGGCAGCTTGGTTCTATTCTTTACTTGAACGTACTTTCAATAAAATCATGCATGATTCATTTAAAAAATTTATCGCCCCTCTACTCGGAATTCTTATCACCGTTCCATTAACTTTTGCGGTTATTGGCCCTGCGGTAACGTATATCAGTAATGGGATTGCTAGTTGTATCATCTTTATGTATGAACTCAGTCCAGTTATAGCATCCATGGTTTTAGCCGCACTTTGGCAAGTCATGGTAATATTTGGTATTCATTGGGGACTTGTTCCATTTGCCTTAAATAACTTATCGGTATATCAAAATGATTTTATGTTACCGATTCTGTTTCCTGCTGTGTTCGCGCAAGTTGGTGCCGTATTAGCGGTAAGATTACGAGCCAAAGATCCTGAATTTAAAGCTTTAGCAAGTTCTTCGGTACTATCGGGTATTTTTGGGGTAACTGAACCCGCAATTTACGGTGTCAATTTACCGTTAAAAAGACCATTTGTTATTGGTTGTCTTGCTGCAACTGTAGGTGGTGGAATTGTTGGTTATTATCACAGTGTCATTTATTCGTTTAGTTTTATTAATATTTTCTCCTTTTTACAATTAATTCCACCTACAGGCATAGATGAAAAATTTTATGCTGTCGTCGTTGGTTGTATCCTTTCATTCATCTTGGCACTAATTGCAACCTATCTATTTGGAATGCCAAAAACAAAGCAAACAGATCAAGATGAAACTTCATCGACAAACAATCTTAACCTTTCAGATACTGTTAATACGCAACCTGTCACAGTTTACAGCCCGTTAACAGGAACTATCATTCCACTAAATCAAGTTAATGATCCTACTTTTGCCAGTGAACTAATGGGTAAAGGCATTGCTATTATTCCAACAGAAGGGAAAGCTTACGCTCCTGATGACGGTGAAGTCGTATCACTGTTCAGAACCAAACACGCTATCGGATTTCAGACTGATTCTGGCGTGGAAATATTAATTCATATCGGGATCGACACGGTTAAATTAGACGGTCAATATTTTCAAGCACATGTTCAAGCCGGTAACAAAGTCAAAAAAGGCGATTTACTCGTCAGTTTTGATATCGAGGCAATCAAACAAGCAGGATTTGAAGTTTCCACGCCGATCATCATTACTAATAGCGATGACTATCAGAAGATCCAGACTATTCATCAATCAGAAACTATTGAAAAGGATGACGTTTTATTAACGTTATCAGCAAATAAGGAGTAACACATGTTAACACAATTTCCGAAAGATTTTCTTTGGGGCGGAGCAATTGCCGCCAACCAAGTTGAAGGTGCCTATCGTGAAGATGGCAAAGGTTTATCTACATCAGATTGTACACCCAACGGTTTATTTGGTGACATCATCGATCGTAATAAAAACACAATTACCGGCATTAAAGATCGTGCCATTGATTTTTATCATCGCTATCCTGAAGATATCGCTTTATTTGCTGAAATGGGATTTTCATGTTTAAGAACGTCAATTGCTTGGACTCGAATATTTCCAAATGGTGATGAAGAACAACCAAATGAAAAAGGACTGGCGTTTTATGACAAACTGTTTGACGAAATGTTAAAACACAACATTACCCCACTTATCACCTTATCGCATTACGAAATGCCCTACTACCTTGTCACGCAATATGGTGGATGGGGAAATCGTAAAGTCATCGAATTTTTTACTCGTTATGCCAAAACCGTATTTGAACGCTATAAAAATAAAGTAAAATATTGGTTAACGTTCAATGAAATCAATATGTCATTACACGAACCTTTTACCGGTGTCGGATTGGATAGACACAGTAGTAAAGAACAGATCTATCAAGCCATTCATCATCAGTTAATCGCCAGCAGTCAAGCGGTCAAACTATGTCATCAAATTATTCCCGATGCCAAAATAGGTAACATGCTATTAGGTGCTGTTGCTTATCCTTTAACACCTAAGCCTGAAGATGTTTGGGCTACACTTCAAGAAAACCATGGTTGGCTATTTTTTGGTGATGTTCAAGTTCGAGGTTATTACCCGACTTATATGAAACGTTTTTTCAGAGAAAACAATATTAATTTAACGATCACCGAACAAGATCGACAAGATCTTAAAGAAACGGTCGATTTTGTATCGTTCAGTTATTATATGAGTTGTTGCGCAACTTCTGATGAATCACAAAAAACAAAAGGGAATATTTTAGATATGGTACCAAATCCTTATCTAAAAGCATCGGAATGGGGTTGGCAAATCGATCCAACAGGCATCCGTTACCTGTTAAATATGCTTTATGAACGTTACCAAAAACCATTATTTATTGTTGAAAATGGCTTAGGTGCAAAAGATAAATTAGAAGCAGATGGCACGATAAATGATGATTATCGTATTACCTATATGAACGATCATTTAGTGAAAATTCGTGAAGCTATCGATGATGGTGTCGAAGTGATGGGGTATACCAGTTGGGGGCCAATCGATTTGATTAGTGCTTCAAAAGCCGAAGTAACTAAACGTTATGGATTTATTTATGTCGATTTAAACCAAGATGGCTCGGGAACACTAAAACGCTATAAAAAGAAAAGTTTTTACTGGTATCAATCTGTGATTGCATCAAAAGGCGAAGTTTTAAAATCTTAACTTTTGTGACAAACCTAAAATTGGAAAGTAACTGCGCATAGCAGGCAAAACCTAAATAGCTCATCAAGCATAACTGACTATTTAGGTTTTAATAAATAAAAAAAGGATATAAAAATGAAAATAAGATATTTAACCTTCGCATTATTCAACATCATGTCTTATTCCGTTCTTGCAAACCAAATATCCGATAATCATCTACAACAAAGCCTTTTTGATAATACTTTTATTAAAGATAGTAAACTTGATTTCTCAACTCGCAATCATTGGAAATATCTGAAAGAAAATGCCGCTCAACCAAAAGAAGTGCATAGTGCTTGGGGGCAAGTTTTCACGTTAAATTATAAATCAGGCTATCTGTTTGATACACTTGGATTTGACGTCACTTATGATAATGCGATAAAGCTTGGTGCAAGTGATTATTTTGCAACCCGTAATCTACTGTACAACCATGGTAAAGGTTATAGTAAACACAATGCGCATGGTTTTAATAAATTTACTCAGCGTTATATAAAAATAAAACTGGGTGATGAAAGGATAAATTTTAACGGTAAAGTGGGCTGGCATAGTGTAAAAGATTTAGGCATTATTAGCTCTTCACAACATTTAACACGAAACAGCTATCTCGGATTTAGTGGCATATTAAAATATGATGACTTTGCTTTTTCATTTGGTCGTTTAGACAGTGCCCTACCCCGTGAATCCGCCCAAAAAGTTCACTTTTTAACGAACGATCGCAAAAAAGTCATTGATCACATTTCTACAGTTGAAATTGCCTATAAAGATACTGATACTAAAATCGATTATTCTTACGGTGTTGCCAAAGATTATTTAAAAAGACATGCAATTGAACTGGCATACAAACCGATTAACAAATTAACAATCGGTTCACAATTTTATGGCAGCTACGCAATGAAAAATTATGATGCCATGAAACAAAATAAAAAAGAGTTTGATTCACATGCATGGCATTATGCAGCAGACATTGAATGGAAAGAAAAAGATTGGAGCATTAAAGCTGGTCTAGCTTATACTGATGCAAACAAACACAATGCCATAGGGTATTATGGACGCCATATCGGTAAGAATAACCGTGGTCGTTTTAATGGACTTGCCGCCGCAGCAGCAGATTACATGCGCGATGGGGAACTTGTGTTCACAACCGTATTAAATTATGATTTTATTAAAGATAACACAACTGGTTTATATATGAACTATGCTGAATTTAATTATAAGCATGAAAGACTAAAAAATGGTGAAATCAATATTTTCAATATTTGGAAACCTAGCACTGGTATGTTTAAAAACCTCTCTATCTTATCAAAAGTAGGTTATGGGTGGTCTTACAAAACAATGAGTGCTTCTGATGCCACACCAAATCTAAAACACGGAAAAGCACAACGTTCCCCAACGTTATCAGCTGAAACCGTCATCGATTATCGATTTAATTTATTTTAGATATTTTGTTTAATAAAGGATGAAACATGAAAAAAACAATTCAATTTATTAGCCTATTTTTTGTTATGGTTGTAACTATTTCACAAGCTTTTGCCAGTGAAGTCACAATCTATTTAACCCGTCATGGTAAGACCATGTTTAACAATGTCCATCGTGCTCAAGGATGGTCAGACACCCCATTGATTGAATCGGGTATAAAGGTTGCTGAACAATTAGGACGAGGCTTAAAAGATGTCGAATTTATAAAAGCTTATTCCAGCGATTTAGGTCGTGCCCGACAAACAGCACGTATCATCTTAGAAAGTAAAGGCGATACCATTGCTATTAATGAAATGGAAGCTCTGAGAGAAGCCTGCTTTGGCGATTTTGAAGGCGATCTTGACCCGAATATGTGGAATCCTGCTGCACAACATTTAGGTTATTCATCTGACAAAGAATTAATGGCTGATCTTGCTAAAGGGAATATCACTTTGAAAAAAATGTTAGATGCAGTTAAAGCTGTTGAAAAATCGGGACACGCGGAAAATTATCAGCAAGTTAAAAAGCGAATGGAAATCGCATTAAAAACCATCGCTGAATCAGCAAAAGCACAAGGTGGTGGTAATGTATTAGTCGTTTCACATGGTATTGCGATTATGTCTATGGTAGAAGAGCTGCTAGACGCCCCTATCACTACCCCATTAGGCAATGCCAGTGTAACGAAAATTCGCTATACCGAAGATGGTAAATTTGTTGTCGAAAGTTTTGGCGATATGAGTTATGTCGAAAAAGGAAAACAAGTTACAAAGTAACATTTCAAACTTATTTGGCTTGCTTAGGTAAGCCAAATAACTGAATAAAATTGGGTGGATAACGGAAAAATGGTAGAAATTAACCTAAAAAACAAGCATAATTTTATACCATTTTTGAGTGCAAATTTTTTAAGGTTTATATGTTTTATTCATCTGATTACTCATCACCATTAGGATTAATTACACTGGCAAGTCGAAACGATCAACTTGTTGCTGTATGGATTGAAGGACAAAAATATTTTGGTGATACCGTAAACGAACCGCTTGAAAACAAACCAAACTTACCCATTTTTAACCGCACAAAAAAATGGTTTGATCACTATTTTTCAGGAAAAAATCCAGCAATCAATGAACTTGATTTAGCCCCTATAGGTACACCTTTTCGTCATCAAGTTTGGGATATTCTTTGTAAAATTCCTTATGGTGAAATCATCACTTATGGCGATATAGCTAAACAAATTGCGAAAACTAATCAGCTTACCAGCATGTCTAGCCAAGCTGTCGGCGGTGCAGTTGGTCGTAATCCACTATCCATTATTATTCCTTGTCATCGAGTCATTGGCAGTAACGGCAGTTTAACCGGTTATGCAGGTGGCATTGATAAAAAAATAAAGCTTCTGCAATTAGAAGGAATCGATACTCAAAGGTTCACTATTCCCACTAAAGGTACTGCACTTTAAATATCCCACTAATTTTGCTGTGAAGAATATAAAAAATTCAATACCTAAAGTGAATAGAAAACGCCTTAAATAACCTTGAATTCTAAATAAACCAAATTTTTATAATGATTTACTCGATAGCCATTACATTTAGTAATTCATTTACCTATTTGAGCCTATAAACAATGAATATGGATTATTTAAAGTAATTATCTTCTTAAATAAAATTGATTTAAATCATCTTGGTTTAGTTTTTCAAACAGAATGCTTTTTATTATAGAATTCAATCGGTAAATGAGGGTAAAGGATTAAGCATTGCATACATTTTACTCTTTAAATATCCATTATTATTCAAACAAACTCTCATTTTATTTTGAACATCGATACGATTGTTTTCTAAATAATCCAATAAACCATCAGCATATCTTTTTGACTCAGAAAGAACATCAAAATGCATTTTTAAGCAACTACTTGCTCCAATATGCTTAAGATTCAAAATATATAAGAAAGCAATATCGCCCTTAGTTAACTCGTTATTTTTCAACTTGGTCGGTAAATAAACCCACTCTTTATTTTGAATACTATTAAGGACAACTTCTAACTTGTCATCATCATATTTATTGTTAACGAAATATTCGTCAATAACAAAATCATCAATGTTACTATCCCATGTTAACTGAGTATTGTTTCCATAATAAATTGTTTCAATATTCTGTAACTTTTGAGGCGTTGAGTTTTTGGGTTCAACCCTTCCAAACTCAAAAGTAATTGTATCATCATCCTCAATAGCTAAGAATTTTTGTGCTTGAATTGCAAATGACAAGTTTGTAAATAATAATAAAAAAATGACTAATATTTTTTTCATTGATAAATTTCCTTTTCCAAACGGTAGTAATTATTTTTATAGTAATTAAAATGTTGTTTTCACGATTGCTATCTTTCTGATATTTAACTATCTCAAAACGATACAAATCAAAATAATTAATAACGAAGAATTTATTAGGATTTGGAAATTCATTAAATCAATATTCAATGAATAAATTTGAATATTATCTTCTTTATGTAAAAATGAATGACAACTATGCGTAGTTATAAACTTCTTATTTCCTAATTCCATGATAAATTTTCTTTTTTATAATTAATTTCAATTAACTTTGTTAAATTAACGTTTTTATTGTTATTTTTTAAATTATACCGACAAGTAACCAATATTATTTTATCTCTCTGATAATATTGGTGACAGTCCCATTATTAAACTAGTTAAATACGATATCTTAAAAAGATACTTTTCAATTTAAATGGCTAACCTCACTAAATTAAATAAAGTATAGAATGATTTTATAAATCTTTTTGTACTAGATATATAAGATTACTCACACAAACAATTGTATATTATACATATTATCGGTATGAATAATAAACATTTTTATCACCATTATTTTTTCATAAAAATAATCAGCTATAAGTCCATCAGTTTCGAATATTGTATCCAACTGATTTTTACATTATTCGTTTTTATAATTAGATTTTCAATCACTAGGAATTTTTTAAGTTAAATGCCCCAGTAAAATAATAAAAAAAATTATCTTTTTTTCAAATTTTTATAAAGATGTCTAAATGCCATAATAGGATGATGAATTATCATTCTTGGTCCAGAAAATCGCATAACTTGTTGTATTTTTTGTTTATAATCTTTGCGATAACAATGTTTTGGGCAACGTTCACAGGTTGACTTCTCTTCGCCAAATCGACATAACGTTAATCGTTGCATTGCATATTTCAATAAATCTTCACATTCATCACATAAATGGCTATGTGGTGTATGGTGTTGCTTATTACAATATAGATATATCATTGTGCTGACGGTAACTTTTTCTTGCTGAATGTTGGGGCCCGTATTTTTTACTACCATAATTTAATACTTATATAACGAGAAAATGTTAAAATTAAAAAATAGTTGATTATAATCCCAAGGAACAATAAAAATGGCAAGAATTATCAATAAGGATACCATTGTTTGCATGTCGCTATCGGCAAGACCTAGCAATTTCGGCACTCGATTTCATAACTATTTATATGAGAAACTTAATCTTAATTACCTGTATAAAGCTTTTACTACCAATAATTTAAAAGATGCCATTTTTGGTATTAAAGCGTTGGCAATTCGTGGTTGTGCAATCTCTATGCCCTATAAAGAAGATTGTATAGCATTTATTGATGAACTTGATGAATCGGTAAAATCAATCCAATCAGTTAATACTATCGTTAATACAAATTATCATTTGAAAGCCTATAACACTGATTACATAGCTGTAGAAAAACTTATTACGCTACATAATATTGATAAAACAACACCATTTGTATTAAAAGGAAGTGGTGGTATGGCTAATGCAGTGGTTGGCGCTTTTTACGATGCAGGTTTTAAAAACGGCACGATTGCCGCACGTAATCAAGCAAAAGGAGAGGCTTTGGCAAAACGTTATAATTATCATTGGGTAAAAAATGAAACCGAGCTATTACCCGAACAAGCTAAACTGATTATTAATGTTACACCAATTGGTATGCGAGGAAGTATTGAAGAAAACAATTTAGCTTTTTCTGAAAGCATGATTCGAAATGCCGATATCGTTTTTGATGTAGTTGCAATGCCAGTAGATACACCTATGATTAGGTATGCAAAAAAATTAAATAAACCAATCATTTCTGGAGCAGACGTCGCTGTACTACAAGCACTTGAGCAATTTATTCTCTATACTGGGGTCAAACCAAGTGAAGAATTGGTTAAACAAGCATCCGAATTTGCCAGACAAGAATAAGTGTTATATCTTCCACCGATGTTATTCGGTGGAATCATTAATATTACTGGAATAAAATCTATCACATGGTTTGATGTAATTTTTGATACACTGAAAGTAATTTTTGATGCATGGTAAACTGATCAAGATTCTCATTAGATGATTGAGTTGTAGTTGAAAAATCATTTAGACCATAAAACGTTTTCTCACCAATTGCATATTGCCACATTTTCTCAACACTAGTTTGACCATACATTTTGTTAAATGCTATTTGATAATCATTAAACTTATTCACATCGCGTTGAAGAATAAAATTAACCAAAGTTTGTAAGCAACGATAATTATGATTTCTTTCTGGTGACAAAATGGATTCATTCATTTCGATAGTCCAGTCAATCCACAATTTAGCTTGTTCTAAATCCTGAGCGGCTAGTGCAAGCATTGCTTTTAGTTCACCAACTCGTAACGTAAACCAAGCATTATCTTTGCCCGTAGCAATTCCAAGTAGTTCACGAATTCGAGCAAAATCATCTAACCCTTCTTCATCTAATTGTTCAATAATGGCAAGATATTGTTCAGCAGAATATTTTTTTACCGGTAGTGACATAATAAGATCACGAAGATGAATCGCCATGTTGTTATTCGCAATTAAAAGATCTTCAGGCGGATATATTTCTGACATTCCGACAGCCAATATACGACAAGCATATACACCTAAGTGCTCATAGTCCATAATTAATACTTCCGTATTTTGTTCATGAAAAATAGCCATAAGATTATTAAATTCTTGTTCCGTTGTCCCCGAAAAATCCCAATCCACAAATTCATAATCGGCTTTTTCTTTAAACAAATCCCATGATATTAAACCACTTGAATCAATAAAATGAGTTTCTAAGTTACTTAAATCCGCAATTTCATCATTATCAAAACTTGGTGGTGAGAAAACATCAAGATCTTTTAAACTTCTACCTTGTAATAGTTCCGTCACTGTTCTTTCAAGTGCAACACCAAAATTAGGATGAGCACCAAAGGAGGCATAACAGGTACCATTTTTAGGATTAAACAAGACGACACAAATCACAGGATATTTTCCGCCGAGAGACGCATCAAAGCAATATAGTGGAAATCCTTCATTTTCGAGTGATTCTATTGATGCTAACACGCTTGGATAGCGATGAATCACTTCTTCTGGAATCGTCGGTAAACTCATTGCTTCAGCAATAATTTTATTTTTAACGTAACGTTCAAAAATTTCAGATAAAGCTTGTACTCTGGCTTCATTACGTGTGTTACCGGCTGACATACCATTTGAAGCATATAAATTAGCAATTAAGTTAATTGGTACATAAACAATCTTTTGATCGGATTGAGAGATAAATGGTAAAGCGCAAATCCCTCGTTCACGATTACTTGATTGTAAATCAATAAGATCGGTTGCACTTAATTCATTATTTGGATCATAAAATTGTAAAAGTTTTTCAGATAATATTCCTTCTGGCAAGGTATTATCGTCAGGCACTAAAAACCATTTTTCCGTTGGGTAGTGAACAAAACTAGCCGTTGCTGCTTGTTTCCCTAAATAAAAATCAGAAAAGAAATAATTGGTTGATAACCGTTCAAAATATTCGCCTAAAGCCGATGCTAATGCTGCTTTTTTGCTCGCTCCTTTACCATTAGCAAAGCATAAAGGACACTGCATATTTTGTATATGGACTGACCAGACATTAGCTACTGGATTAAGCCATGAAGCCTCTTTAACATCTAATTGATATTTAGCTAATTGTTGATGAAAATAGTGGATTGAATCTTCAAGGGCGGCATCTTTGCCTGTTATATATGTTTTCATAAATTTATTTTAAACTTTATTTGCATTGATTTATTCTAAAATATGTTATCTAATATACAATGATTATTTCAGATAATCATCAAGTAGTTAACATTAAATATATTCAAACCTTAAATATCATATATATAAATCAGTATTGAGGAAAGAAATGAAAGATTTTAAACCAATTGATTTACTGTTTTTTAACCGCTTAATTATGCCAAGTGTATTAACCTTTCTGTACTGGTTAATGTTAGCGTGCGTCACCCTGGGTGGTTTATTCAATATTTTTCAGGGTAGTATTCTTTATGGATTGTTCGGTATAATTAGCGGAGCTGTTCTTACCCGCATTTGCTTCGAATTAATCTGTGTCTCTTTTAGTATCAATAGAAATTTAGAAAAATTAGTTCAATTGCAATCAGATGGTAATCGTAAATCAACTGATTCAAATATCTAAGATTTTTAGCCGTAAAAAGTTAGAATATATCCAACATTAACTGTTGGATATATTTAAAGCCCATCTAGGATTGACTTCAATTGCCAATTCGCTGTTTAGTTTCTGTTTTAAATGAATCATACCCGCATAAGCAATCATTGCACCATTATCAGTACAAAACGCTAGTCTAGGATAATACACTTTTCCTTTTCTTTGTTGCATTAACTGTGTTAATTTACTCCGCAAAGTTTTATTTGCACTTACACCGCCAGCAATCACTAAACGTTTGAAGCCTGTGTGGTCGAGTGCTCGTCTTGATTTGATGACTAAGGTATCAACTAAGGCATCTTCAAAAGCACGTGCAATATCGGCTTTAGTTTGTTCATCTATAATACTCTCTTTACTGTGCTGATGAATGGCATTAGCTGTGGCTGTTTTAAGACCAGAAAAACTAAAATCAAAACCGGGTCTATCTGTCATCGGTCGAGGAAAATGGAATCGAGAAGATATGCCTTGCTCAGCTAATTTTGAAAGTTTTGCTCCACCAGGATAATCAATTCCTAACAGTTTAGCTGTTTTATCAAATGCCTCGCCTGCGGCGTCATCAATGGATTCACCAAGTAACTGATATTCCCCTACTCCAGTCACACTAAAAAGTTGAGTGTGCCCTCCGGATACTAATAAAGCCACAAAAGGAAACTCAGGCGGATTGTCTTCAAGCATAGGAGCAAGTAAATGTCCTTCCATATGATTCACAGCAATAGCAGGTACATTCCATGCATAGGCAAGTGAACGCCCTATTGATGCGCCTACCATTAACGCGCCGATTAATCCAGGCCCCGCCGTATAAGCCACGCCATCAATATCGCGCGAAGTTAAATTAGCTTCTTTTAAGGCCGCTTGAATCAGTGGTACTGTTTTACGAATGTGATCTCGTGATGCAAGTTCTGGTACGACACCACCATAATCAGCATGTAATTTGATTTGTGAATAAAGTTGATTAGCCAGTAATCCATGATGATCATCATAAATTGCTACACCTGTTTCATCGCAAGATGTTTCAATACCAAGGATCTTCATGAGTTTTTACCCGAAAAATTTAATTTGTCATCTCCACTCCAAAGATCTTGTTCGCTTATCTCTTTATCAGCAATGCGATGCTCTTCTGCTGCCCATTCACCCAAATCAATGAGCTGACAACGCTTGCTACAAAATGGGCGATAAGGACTTTTATCTGACCACTCAACTTGTTTTCGACAAGTTGGGCATTCCACTAAGGTTTTTGTTTGATTATTCATTTAATTGTGTATGATTTTCTCTCTAAGTTTATTAGCAACATGCTAATTCAAATTCAATTGTATCTGTTGTACTATTTTCACAAGTTTCAAGAGGTAAAAAACGCACGCTGTAGCGCGACATATGCCCAGAAACTTGCGGATAAACTTTTTTATCTAAAGAAACACGAATACGTATCAAATTAATTTCACCATTAGTTTCTTGAAAAAAGTTATTGGTATAAATAAATTTCTTAAATTCACCTAATTGTCTAATTAGTTGCATACATAATGATAAAGACTCATCAAGTAATGATAAATGTTTTAACCACTTTTGTACTTGCTGTGCTCGTGACTCAACTGGCAATTTTAGCCAAAGATAAAAAAATGGAAGGTCAAAACTGCAACAACCTCCTGGAATCATCAAACGTTGTCGTATTGATGTAATGAAACGATCGTCTTTTAAAGCTTGTCCTAAACGAATTGTAGCATTAAATTGGGTAAGGTAAGAATCAAATTTTATTAATAATCCATTGATCAATTCTTTATCTACTCCATCAACATTCAACCAAACAGTTAGTTTTTGCTTTTGAGATTCAATTTCCTTAATTAGATCACTTCTTATATCACTACGTTCAATGATTTCTAAAAGTTCTGATAACGCATGAAAAAAAAGTAGCGCATCATCTTCTTGAAAATGACAATGTTTATTAATTTGATTCAACAAAAATTCAAGCCGTAACCAAGTACGCATTTTTTCATTTAAAGGATGTTCAAAAATAATATCATTCATGTTAATCCATTCTATTTTCTAAATTTATTTAAATATTGTTGGTGTAATTTTCCAACTTGTTGTTTTAATGAGCTTAAATCACCATCATTATCAATCGTATCATCAGCATAAGCCAATCGTTTGGCTGAACTTGCTTGGGAAAGTATCATTTTTTTAGCTAGCGATTCTGAAATATGATCTCTTTTAACAAGTCGCTCTAATTGTAATGATTCTGGGATATCAATCATTAAAACCCGATCTGCAAAATTATGTAAGTTATTCTCAACTAACAATGGCACAACCCAAATGATGTACTCAGCTTTTTGTCTGGCAATTTGACGTTGTGTTTCTTGATGTATAAGGGGATGTAATAAATTATTAAGCCAAAGACGCTCATGTTCATTGTTAAAAATAATTTCTCTTAATTGACTTCGATCCAGTTCTCCATTTGGGAGTAAAATCTCTTGGCTAAAATGTTTAACAATTTGAATAAAGGGTTCTGTTCCAACTTTTACTATTTGCCGAGCAATAATATCAGCATCAATGATTGGCACACCCAAATTTGCAAATAAACTTGCAATGGTACTTTTACCACTAGCCACTCCACCACTAAGCGCTACAACATTTGGCATGGGACATATTCCAATCAAACAAAAATCTTACTAAAGTATATCATATAAATAATTGTCATTATATGCTCTAATTCATCTAAACAAAATAAACAAAACTTATAATTTAATTAAGTAATTAAATATAACTATAAATAACATCTATACAATATACCTATTAATAAATATATGTTAAATTTTAAAAACTATAATTAGTTAAAGTTTTTATTGTTAAATAATATTAAAAATAGATTTGATAAACAATTTAATTATTAGTAAAAGTTTTCAATTTTAAAATTAAACTTCATAATCTCTAATCCGCACAGATTTAAAATAAATTCAATAAACTATTGGCATTATTATTATAGCTGTATATAATCACATATATCTGTATATATACACAGGGAAAAACCATGAGACCTTTAACAGAACGCCAGCAGCAAATATATGATTTAATCAAACAAAACATACAGACCACAGGAATGCCACCTACACGAGCAGAAATTGCTAAAAGCTTAGGTTTTCGTTCAGCTAACGCAGCTGAAGAGCATTTGAAAGCATTAGCCAAAAAAGGCGCTATAGAAATGATTGCTGGCTCATCCAGAGGGATTAGACTCTTGCTTGAAAACAGTGAAACTAATGAGACAGAAGGATTACCACTCATTGGTCAAGTCGCTGCCGGCTCACCGATTCTCGCTCAAGAACATATTGAAAGTTTTTATCAAGTTGATCCCCATTTATTTAAACCCACTGCGGATTTTTTATTACGTGTTCATGGAATGTCAATGAAAGATATAGGCATATTAGATGGTGACTTACTAGCAGTACATAAAACACAAGATGTTAAAAATGGGCAAGTTGTTGTTGCACGCATTGATGATGAAGTAACCGTTAAACGATTATCTCGTAAAGGTAAATACATTCATTTAATTGCCGAAAATACTGAATTTTCACCAATTGAAGTCAATCTTGAACAACAAAACTTTGCCATCGAAGGAATTGCTGTAGGGATTATTCGTAATGGATCATGGATGTAAGTTAGTATAAAATACTCACAAATCATAGCTAAAGCAGGAGAAATAGCATGTGGCTATTTTGGTTGTTTGAATTTTTAGGTTTTTTAGCTGTTCTACTGGCTATTTTTCTATATTGTCGATTGCGTAAACAACGATTTTGGTCATTTATTTGGCAAAATTTAAAGTGGGTGGCAATATCTATACTTGTGGTTTGGCTTGCAATCGCAATATTGTGCCGAAATCATTTATTTAGCGCTGCTCATTGTTATTTTCGTGGTGAAAGTATGCATGCTAATACAAAATATTCAATCTTTCTGAGTGAGTGCCAAGTAGAAACACCTAGTGGGAGTTATGTGCCAATCGAACGATCCCGGGCTATACCCGGTTCAAGCGATACTCATGACAATCATGGAGCTGATGGATATATTCCTTATTAATCTTTTAAACTCAAATAAAAAAGGTAATTTTAAAAATTACCTTTTTTTATTGTTTTATTTCTATCTATTTTTTTAGACTCTTCGAATGTTATAAATTAAAGAGCCTCACTGTTAATTATAGAGTCAATGATTTTAATATTCATTGAACATCTATCAATTTACTTATTGACTAATATGCTATCTATTTATTTAATTCCTCTAATAATAACTTTTGCAAAGCAGAAGCATTTTCAAATGAAGTATAATCATTATTATTGATGGCCTTAGGCTGCTTAGTATTATCCGATGATTTACCCAATACTTGTGAAGCAAGCACCAAGCCAGTTTGTTCAGTTATCGAATGTTTATAAAAATCAATCAAATCTTTCTTATTGATTTTTTTGATTTTTTCTATTTTTTTACTTCTTGAATCAAATGTAAAACGTGAAAAAAGGAAATCGCTTACGTAATACTCCAGTTCCTCATTCAATGTTTGAGGAGGCATAGTGAGTTCATCAAGTATTGCTTTTTTATATTCATCAATATCTTTATTGGATAAAGCCTCTAAATTATTTAGCATTGTAGGATAAAAATGTTGATAACGCTTTAATAAATAATCAGGATCATATTGATTACTTTGAAGAATAAAACTCAAGCCTAAAGATTGACCAATATTGACAGGTACTGCAAATACGGCATAACCAAGTTGTTCTTTGGTGCGTAATTGCTCGAAAAACCATGGTGAAATAATTTTTGAAAGGGTATAACTTAGCATTCCGCCAGTAACTCGATCATAATTAATGGGTATATAACTCATTATCAATGCATTATCTGTACTTGTAGCATGTTGCGTAATGATAGCTTTGAGTGGTGCATTGATTTCAATGTTTTTAAATGGCGTGAATTCTGCTTTATCAGATAGCATTTTTTTTATGGAATGATAAAGATTTAACGAGTTTTCAGCAGAAATATTGCCTAAGCTTAACATATAAGGAACTGAATTAGTTAATAAACTCTTCCGGTAAGTTAAAATATCATCTATGTTAATCTCTTTAATAATTTGACGTTTCACATCACGCTCAACATAATGTGGATATGTCGATAATGCTGAAATAGGTTTGTAGGCTAAATTGTAACTTTTGGCATGATCAGCTTGATCAAGTTCTTGTAGATACCATGATTTAGCTAAATTGAGACTTAGCTCATCAACATTAGTATTTCGATATTTGTCTAGTATAGCAGTGATTATATCGGGCATATGTTGGTTAAATCCACTAGCAACTATCATCAAACCATTATCCTTACTACTTGATAATTCTATACCAGCTTCACTTGCTTGAAATACTAACTGATCTAATTCCCGACTAACAATATAATCAAGTAATTCAAAGGACACTTGAGATTTAGCATCACTAAAAGCTTGATTATTACGCAGAGAGACTATAATAGCGGCTTTGGGTTCATCGTTGAAATATTGACTTGCAAAATGAAAATGATTACCCCGCTTATTAAATTCATTCGTTTGCAATGGATTAGTATCTTGTTTAACAATTGTAAAATCATCAGGTATATATGGATTTGTAGTTGGCAAAGAAAATGAATAAGTTTTGGCAAAATTTTTCCAATTTATTTTCTGCTCTTGAGTGATATTATCTATTTGATAAGGTACGTTAAGCGAATAAGCTATTTTGTTGGTAGTTTGATCTGGCGATATAACCCATAACCTAACATTATCAGGTGTTAAACTCTTCAACCTAGCTAAAACAGCCGCTTTATCAAAATGAGTTGCAATATAATCAGAATTCAAAATGTTTTCTACCGGATAAGCTAACATTTGATCTGACAGCCACTCAACATACGACATGTCACGCTCTATATTTTGGTATCTAAATTTTAGCGCTAATACTTTCTTTAATTCCTCATAATAAATATCTGAAACCCCATCTTTCTGAATTAATTGCAAATAATTAAAGATTGCCCCAATCACTTTATCTTTTTCGGCAAGTCCTTGATCGGTTAAACTGACATTTATACTAAAGATACCACTATTTCCATAGCGAATTGGGTCGAAAGACGCACTGATACCTTCAATCAAACCTTGCTTTTTTAACTGATCTGACAGCGTATTTTTACTACTGTTAGTAATTAAATAACTGATAAATTCATCACTTTTATTAGCAAAATTAGCTAAATTATTTTCCATTGGAAACTGCAAATAAAGTGTCTTTTTGGGCTGAGCTGGTATCATTGAAATTTGTTTATCAACAGATTCCTTAGTGATTGCTTTTTCATCAATTTGGGGGACTGTAATATTTTTATTAGGAATTAGACCAAATGTTTTTTCAGCTAATTTTGCTAATTTGTTAATACTTTGGTTGCTATATAATACACCGACCATAATGTTCGCTGAATAATAATCGGCATGAAATTTTACTAAAGCGTCTTGTAATTTACTGTTCGGTTTATCTGCTAAAGTCTCTAAATTTCCAATAAAAAAATGTGATGAAGGATGATTTTGATTAATTGTTTCTGAATCAACTTGTCCAAAACGCAAACCATCTTCAGATCTTCCCATTGTCATCTCAGCATTAACAGCATTGCGTTCTTTGTCGGCATATTTTGGGTCTAATATCGGTTCGGCAATCGCATCAGCTAAATAATCTAATGCTGTTTCAAAAGCGCTATTTTCAATTTCAAAATAAAATGATGTTCGATACCTCACCGTACTTGCATTATATTGTCCTGCATGTCGATTTAAAAATAAAGAAAAGCTAGCTGGTTCAGGATATTTCTTTGATCCCATTAAAACCATGTGTTCAGTGTAATGAGCGAGACCTTGATGCGCTGTTGGATCTTGTAATGCGCCCACTGGTAGCGCTATTGAAGCTAAAGATTTAACCGCTTTTGAATCAGAAACGAGTAATACTCGCATTTTATTTGGCAACTCAATTACTTCATATTGTCGATTATCGCGTTCACTTTGTTGCACTTTTTCTAATAATACAGGATGAACAAGTTTATTTTCGATGGCAGAAGATGAATTGGAAATAATTAATGATAATGCAGTTAAAAAAACAACTTTGACTTTCATTTTTTTCATATAATTCTCCAAGTTAAAAGTATCATTATATTCACAATTTAATAATTAAGAAGAAAAATATACAAAAAATAAACAACCCAAACTATAGTTAACAAAAATCACTAAATATAACTATTTTTTGCTGCCTATATTTTATATAATTTTCAACCCATTTAGATAATTGAAACCGTGTAACGAAATGTTTTAAGCAAGTTTGCTGAACCAAAAAATTTCCAATTTATCAAGGCTGTTCAATGAATCTAATTGTTATTCTATTGACCGAATGATCTTCGATTCTTTCACAACTAAAACAATAAAATATAATTATGAAATATATAGAATTAAGGTGGTTATATGTATTATAAGTATGTCTTAATGATAGGTCTTTTCGCTTACAGTTCCACTTCTTTTCCTAACCTAAATAATCATGACAAAGCCGTTAAAGCAGATAAATTATTAAAAGAAAGTATTGAAGCAAAGAAAACTCAAAATTTTGAACTTGCTTTAACTAAGTTACAGGAAGCTCATCGGCTATTTCCTACTAACTCTGACATTTTAGTGCAACTTGGTTTTAATTATTATGCCAGACAAGAATTAGAACTAGCAAAACAATCATTTCAAAATGCTTTAACCATAGCTCCCAATTATATTGATGCACAATATGGTCTAGTAAGTGTAATTCTGGCGCAAAATAGTGATACGCCATATGCGGCAGAGCAATTACTTGATCAATATTTAAGTCAATCACCAAATAACTCTGAATTATTAAAATTAAAAAAAACGATAAATGAAATTAAAAGTAATATTCATAATTGGACATTAAATATTTCTGGCACACACAGCCATTTAACAAAATCTTATGCAGATTGGAACGAGGCAGATATCGCATTATCTTACAAATTGTCAAAAAACAGTACTATTACAGGTCATTTAGCTCAATCCCATCGGTTTAATATGAATGACCAACGATTTGGTACAACATTTTGGCATACGATGAATGATAGAGCTTATGGCTACTTATCTGGCTTTGCAGCCTCCTCAAAAAAATTCTTTGCTCGCTATACGGTAGCAAGTGGTATTGATTATATGTTATTTAAACCGACAAATGAATATCTTAATTCTCTTCACATCACGCTAGATTTAAAGTTTGACCATTATGATGATGGAAATATTAAAAGTATTACACCAGGTATAGAACAGTATTTCTTTAATGATCGATTATCGCTTGCAGGTAAGTGGTACAATACTTATGACCAAGACAACAATCATACCAATGGTTTTTTAATTAAGTTATCAGTCATCCCGACTGAGAAAATGCACCTATTTCTCGGTTACTCTAATTCTCAAGAAACGTCTGACCGTTCAAATCGTTTTAATCAATCTTTAATCAAGGCGAAAGCGCATTTTGTGGGACTGTCCTATGACATTTCCAACCGATTTAGTGTGAATTTTAACTACACAACTGAAGGACGAAAAGACACAAATCGCAATCGCCGATTGTATAACAAAAACACTTTAGGATGTGGTATAAAATGGATATTTTAATACGTTATATCAACATTTACAATGTAAGCATGATTCTTACAGGGATTTTAATTGTTATCTTAACTTCAATTATTTATATTAAGCGAAGATATCAACAAAAAAAATTTGCGAATCTAAAATTAAAATTAGTCAATTTGATTAACGCCAAAAAACGCACGTATTCATTTAGCTCTAGCAAAATATTAAAACATTCCATAAATTCAGTCGCATTGATTGCCGCTTTTTTTGCTGAAAAAAAGAACAGTGAGCTTGAACCGATAATTTCGCTTTTTGAAAATGAATTATTTCAAAAAAAATTACGCAGATTATTAAAAAAAGGAACAACAAAAGAGCGCATAGATGCAGCAAATATGTTGTCTTACTACCCAACAAAAGAGACTTTTTTTGCACTAAAAAAAGCTTGTGAAAATCCTAATCCAGAAATTGCTATTGCAGCAGCCCTCAGTTTAGCTATTAGTAGCCCAGAAGTAACACTTGCCGAACTCATAATTATATTGTCTAAATCAATACCGCAAGATGGTTTATTTTGTTTTCTACGACTTGTTCCATCAAATAAACTTTTAGAATTTGAAACCGACATAATAAATCAACAATTTAGTAATATTGATGAAAATTTATCGAATATTCTCACTCAAATTTCAAATAATTATATTACGCCTTACGCTATGTTAGCCAAAGAAGATCGGCGGGAATACATGTGTGCTTTTTATGATGCTTTAATCGAACTACAAAGTAATTCTTCAGGTATTATTCATAGTTGCTATCTAATTAATTTTATTAACGAATTCTGTTATCAAGAAAAAATATCTAGTATTGAAGAATTAATTACAGAATATTTTGATTTTAGTTCTAAACAATTTGTCCATATCCTCGATAAAAACAATAATTTTTTCAAAATTAAACACGGGTAAACTTTATGAATAATGATTTATACTATGCAATAAAGATTTGCATGGAAGTACTGGTTATTCTCATAATGATTGTTGGGCTTTTACAAATACTCATCTATTTCTTGCAACTTATCATTTCTGTTTATGTTCTAATTAAGGATCGAGATAACGATAAAAAGATACAAAATATTAAAAAAAACGAGGGAATTTTACCTGCTATATCTATTATTATGCCGGCCTATAATGAAAGCGTTACCATCATTGATAGTATTGAATCAATGCTAGCTACAGAATATCCTAATGTCGATATTATTGTGATTAATGATGGTTCGACCGATAATACCTTCCAACTAATTTATGAGCATTTCCAACTGCAAGAAATCGTACATAATTTAAATAATGCAGATCAAAACCACCTTTCCCACGCAAAAATAAAAGGTGTCTATATTTCTCGAAAAGATAGCCGTCTACGCATCATCGACAAAGTCAATGGTGGAAAGGCAGACGCTCACAATGCCGCAATCAATTTAAGTCAAGCACCTATCGTTTGCCTTATTGATGCTGACTCGATTTTAGAGCCAGATGCATTAACTAAAGCTGTCATTCCCTTTATTTATAGTCCTCAAACAATTGCTGTTGGCGGAACAGTACGAGTTGCTAACAGTTGTCTGATAAATAAAGGCGTGGTAACAAAAATAAAACTTTCAAAAAAATACATTGTTCAATTGCAAGCATTAGAATATATGCGTTCATTTTTAATGGCGAAAGTCGCATGGAATCATATTAAGATATTACCTATCATCTCTGGGGCTTTTGGTTTATTCCGTCGAGATTTAGCCATCAAAATTGGGGGATTTTCGGCTGATTCGGTTGGTGAAGACTTTGACTTTACCGTCAAACTACATAAACTAATCTATGACACTAAAGGTCATTACAAAATAGAGTATGTTCCAACAGCCGTTTGCTGGACTCAAGTTCCTGAAAAATGGAAGGTTTTAAGGAATCAACGTATACGTTGGCATATTGGTGCATTGCAAACCTATTTGCATTTTAAAGAATTTACTTTTAAGATAAAATATAAACGACTAAGTTTTATACTATTACCTTTTTCAATATTAACGGATATTTTAGGTCCCATAGCTGAATTATTGGGCTATGTATTGTTACCACTTTTTTGTTATTTCAACGTTATTGATGGAAATCTTATTCTATCCTATTTTTTACTTGTTATTAGCTACAATATATTAATTACTTCGACCGCTATTGCTATTGATGGATTATTACTTAGAGGGCTAGATAAGATTAAATATTTTATATCATTACTGTTTATTTCCCTCATTGACAATTTTGGCTATCGACAAATCTGTTTATATTGGAAATTCAAAGGTTTTTTTAGGTTAAAAAAAGGTAAATTATCTTGGGGAAAAATGGAGAGAGTTAAATTTGATAAAAAAAATTAAGCGATTATATAACAACCTATTATTTATCCTAATTCTTTTTATTCCTTCAATATGTGCAGGTGATGTTTTTATGTTGAATAGCTTTAAGAGTCCAGCTTCCGTTCAATATATTACATCATCAAAACAATATGAGATGTATGATAAAAATAAACCTGTTTTAAGACCTATCGATAACACAAATTACATAACTAAACCAAGGCAAATGATTTCTAGTATTAATACATTCTTTCATAACAAAGCGTTATCGTTTATTAATGCATCAATGTTGCAAAATAGTTCCAATCCTTCAAAATTGAATATCGAACAATTAACACCTCGTGCTAACTCAAAAGATAGTTCAACAAATTCAGAAAAAAAACAAAATATTGCTATGTGGAATTGGATAGCAACGACCTGGAATAACTCACCTAACCAATTTATCTCAAAGATAAAATCAAAAGGAATTAATCGGATCTATTTACAATTATTTATTGAAAATCAAGAAATTGAATATAAAGATCAGCTAATAAATCTAATAGACATCGCATTCCAAAATGGTATAGAAATCATTGCTGTTGAAGGAGCAGCAGAAATGATACTTGAAAGTGGTTTACAAAATGCGATTGAACGTAATCAAATAATTAAACAATTCTGTCAGCAACGTATAAGTAAACCTTGTCTTGCAGGAATTCAATATGATATAGAACCCTATTTATTACCAGATTATGACCAAAATAAAGATCAGATTTGGCTACAATGGACACAAGCGATAAAAAAACTGAGTGAAAGTTGGGGAGGTAAAATTGAGGTTGTAGTCCCATTTTGGTTAAAAGATATTAGCCATGGCATCCAAATTATCCAAAATATTGAACCTTATACCCTAAAATACATTGTCATGGTTTATCGTACTGATTATAAACTCATTTATGATATTAGTGCTAAGTGGTTAGCATGGGGAGATGAAAATCTTCATAAAATCGTCATTGCTCTTGAAAATGGTATACTCAGTGAAGAATTCGAAAAATATTACTCCTATGACCAAACGAATAGTGAAATCGAAGAAGGATCAAATGATGAGAATTCTGATGTTAATTCAACTGATCATATAGTGGACTTCACAGAAATTAGCTTTGGTGGTAAAGAAGATGAACTATTTGATATGATTAATAGACTGACTAAGGTATTTTCAAATTGGAATTCTTTTGATGGTTTTGCCATTAATGGACTATTGGTTGAAGAAGAGTAAATAAGAGCCAGGTTGACTAGCTCTTATTGCTGATCTGATTTATGAAATCAATAAAGTTTTAACTTAACCTTAATTAATGCTCACGTGTTTTTCTAAATTCAATATCAGGATAGCGTTCCTGTGTTAAATTTAAATTCACCATGCTTGGCGCAATATAAGAAAGATTATCACCACCATCAAGGGCTAAGTTTTGCTCGCATTTACGTTTAAATTCTTCCAATTTTTTCACATCATTACATTCAACCCAACGGGCTGTTGTGACGTTTACCGGTTCATAAATGGCTTCTACATTGTATTCCGATTTTAAACGCGCAACCACCACATCAAATTGCAGCACACCGACCGCCCCGACAATCAAATCATTGTTGGATAATGGTCTAAATACCTGCACAGCACCCTCTTCTGATAACTGCACCAATCCTTTTAATAGCTGTTTTTGTTTAAGCGGATCTTTCAATCGTATCCGTCTGAACAATTCAGGCGCAAAATTAGGGATGCCAACAAATTTAAAATCTTCACCCTGCGTAAATGTATCACCGATTTGAATCGTACCGTGATTGTGCAATCCAATAATATCACCGGCATAAGCTTCTTCGACATGTTCACGATCACCTGCCATAAATGTCAAGGCATCGGAAATATTCACATCTTTGGCAATCCTCACATGACGTAACTTCATGCCTTTTTCATATTTACCCGAAACGATACGCATAAAAGCAACTCGGTCACGATGTTTAGGATCCATATTGGCTTGAATTTTGAACACAAAGCCACTAAATTTTTCTTCTGATGATTTGACTTCACGTTTGTCAGTCTGACGAGGTTGTGGCGTTGGCGCCCAAGCTGTTAAGCCATCAAGCATATGATCGACACCAAAATTACCTAACGCTGTACCAAAAAAGACAGGGGTTAAATCACCAGATAAAAAAGCATCCAAATCAAACTCATTTGATGCACCTTGAACCAGCTCCAGCTCTTCACGTAGTTGCTGAGCTAAATCTTCACCTACCGCTGTATCTAATTCGGGATTATTTAACCCTTTAATAATACGTACATCCTGAATAGTATGACCTTTACCCGATTGATAAAGATAGGTTTCATCTTTATTAAGATGATACACGCCTTTAAATAACTTACCACAACCAATTGGCCAAGTGATCGGTGCACATAGGATATTAAGCTCGTTTTCAACTTCGTCAAGTAGTTCCATTGGGTCACGAATATCACGGTCTAACTTATTCATAAAGGTTAAAATTGGGGTATTACGCAACCGTGTCACTTCCATCAATTTACGAGTACGATCTTCCACCCCTTTAGCGGCATCGATGACCATTAAACAGCTATCTACTGCTGTCAATGTTCGATAAGTATCTTCAGAAAAGTCTTCATGCCCAGGGGTATCAAGTAAATTGACTAAACAATCGTTATATGGAAATTGCATCACAGAAGTTGTGATAGAAATACCACGTTGTTTTTCCATCTCCATCCAGTCAGATTTAGCATGTTGAGCATTTGCACCACGCCCTTTTACTGTCCCAGCAGTTTGAATTGCGTGACCGAATAGCAAAACCTTTTCGGTAATCGTTGTTTTACCCGCATCAGGGTGCGAAATGATAGCAAAAGTGCGACGAGCATTAACTTCGTCTAGGTAAGCTTGTTCTGTCATAAAATTAATATTCATTAACCTGTACAAAAATAATCGAGCATTTTAACAGGTATCGCTATCCATTGCCATGAATGTATTAACAATGGTTTGCCTTATTTAATTATCTATGCATAATATCTTCATTTGCCTAGCTAATTAGAGCATTGACAATAAAATAGCATTGAGCTAAGCATGTGATTTATCAAAACGGAACTTTCTATGAATATTCGTGATTTGAAATTATTTTTACATTTATGTGAAACGTGCCATTTTGGTATGACAGCTAATGCTATGCATGTTAGCCCATCGACTTTATCACGACAAATTCAACGATTAGAAGAATATTTTGGTCATCCGCTTTTTATACGTGATAATCGGCAAGTTCAAATCACTCAAATGGGTGAAAAAGTTAAACGTTTTGCTCAACAAGTTATTAATCAACATCAACAGTTGATGCAAGAATTAGAACTATCAAATCAACAGCTCGTTGGTGAATTAAGACTCTTTTGTTCTGTAACGGCAGCTTATAGTCATTTACCAGAAATACTCGATCAGTTTCGAATACACTATCCTTTAATTGAAATTAAACTATCCACTGGCGATGCGGCTGATGCAGTAACAAAAATTCAATTAAATGACGCTGATGTTGCTATAGCAGGAAAACCAAAGCAACTTCCATCAGGAATTGAATTTTTAAAATTCGGTGAAATTGAAATGGTCTTGCTTATTCCAAAACTGAATAGTTCATTCAGCGATAAACTTCACCAAAAAATTCCGGATTGGGATAATATTCCTTTCATTTTACCGGATCATGGACCAAGCAGACAACGAATAGATTTATGGTTCAAACAACAAAAAATTACCAGCCCCAAAATTTATGCAACGGTTGCCGGACATGAAGCCATTGTCTCGATGGTTGCATTAGGCTGTGGTGTTGCATTATTACCGAAAGTTGTGATGGAAAACAGCCCTGAAAGAATAAGAGAACGCATTACAGAATGGTCAACCAACTTAATGCAACCTTTTGACATCGGAATTTGTGTCCAAAAAAGACGGTTATCCGAAAAAATAATCGCCGCATTTTGGAACGTATCGAGTTTGAGTCATACAAAAAATAAATTATAATAAGTATTAGCAATTAACAAACCAAGATTAATTGGATTAATTTTGTTTTTCAAAATAGATCAAATTACCTCTCTACTCTTGATGATCAAAAAGGAATATTTGCAATGAAATTGAGGAAAATTAAAGTTAAAACTTTGTCATTGATTATTTTGTTCACAACAATATCGGTTCCTATTGCGTTTCATGTCCATGCTGATAATCAAACAATACCAGCATCTACCGACAATCGATCAATTAAAGCACCAGATTGGTTAAAAGTTGAAGATACTGTTTATTATGATGGTGAAAGTGATGATTTAGTGACTGCTGGTTTAGGTTTTTCCATTTTATCATCATCTATTTTTAAACCTAACTTCAGTGATCCATCCAAACCAACGTCACAAGAGCTTCGACAGGCTAAACTTAATCGTTTTATTGATATCAAAACTGGGGAAGGAGTATTATTTGGTTTTAACCGCCAAGAATTAAGCCCACTGTTTGATGGGAAAATTCCCGGTTTTGAAGTTTTGGCAACTTTGCAATTAAAAGAAGAAAAAGTAGGAATGTTATTACAAATTCCACTTGATTTTGATAAAAACAATCCTTGCATTATTGCTATACCATCTGTTGATAGCGATGGTTTATATAATTCGAAAGATTTACAAATACGTGGTCTATGGGGACTAAAACATAATTGTGCTGTAGTTTATAATGATAAAGGTTTGGGTAATGGTATTTATGATATTGAGAATAATCGGGGATATGCCATAAACGGGCAAACTCAATCGACAGATTTACTCTTCGAACCAAAATTTCATAATCGTGATAAATTTATTGAAAAATATCCAAATCGTTTTGCAATTAAACAACTGCATTCAAGGTTGAATTCAGAAGAGAGATGGGGAGAATTTGTATTAAAATCGATAGATTTTGCATTCTATGCCCTTAACACCCAGTTTCCATCTAATTCAGATTTTACTTTTAACAAAGATAACACATTAGTATTAGTTTATGGCGCTAGTGATGGCGCTGGAGCGGCTTTAAAAGCGGGAGAATTAGACAAAGAACACATCATAAAAGGGATTGTTGCTGTTAATCCTCAAATCCAGCCAAATGCTGAAAGTAACTCTGTTTCAATACAATTCAACAAAAATAAACCTCAAAAAATAGCTTTTAAATCAATCGCAGAATATAGCACTTTTGCCTCGTTATATATTCCTTGTGCGTTACCAGCTATTGTTACCAATAATGCAAAAAGTTACATACCATTGGCGGATAAATATTTATTTTCCCAAAATCGTTGTGATGAACTTAAAAAAGCAAATTATTTAACAGAAGGAACCCCTCAAGAAGCACTTAACAAACTGCGTGAATGGGGATGGACTGCCGATATGGATATCCAACTTCCTTATTTTTATTATAAAGAAACTATTGGCTTACCCTATCAATATATTAGCGCTTATGGACATTATGAATTGACCGAAAGAATGTGTGGCTATTCAGTCGCGAGTACTCAACAAGCACCTATATTTTACCAAGGTAAAGTCGCACCATTAACGGAAGTGACTTTTGAACAAATGTGGAGTTTCGCTAATGGACACTTGCCGTTATGGATTGGAGACGACTCAACAATAATTGCACTAGTTAATAATGAAGATGTTCATTCTCCAAGAAGGGACTTCTTTTCAAGTTCAGATAATGATAAAGCAATCAACTATAATGCTAAAGGTGCGATTTGTTTATATCAAAAATTAACCGATCCTCGTGTTAAATTTGGTATGAGTCAAGTTACAGCTACAGGCAATTTAAATGGAATCAAAACAATTATTATTCACGGTCGAAACAATGTTAAACAACTCCCAAACTATACTTCCCGTGCTTATGTCGCATTAAACAGTCTGGTTGAAGGACAATCATCGCAACTTCGTTATATAGAAGTTGAAAATACGAGTTATTTAGATGGTGGTTATCCTTTTGATAATGTAATGATACCGATTGACTATTATGGTGAAGATGCGATGCAGATGCTATGGAATCATTTGACTAAAGACACTAAGTTACCTGATAGCCAACTTGTTCGTGCAAAATCCCGAGGCGGTAAAATAGGCTTTGCACCTGCATTAAACAAAAATACGATCGTACCAATATCACCATCCCCTGCTAATCAAGATAAGATAACAGTGTTAAATGGTAAGATCAATTTACCCCAATAATTATCCTACCCCATCAATTGAAATACATCTTCAATAATCTAATATAAAATTATTGAAGATGGGCTAGTTAAAATTTCGACACATTTTAGGATACAAAATAAAAAACAGCGCTTCGAATTCTTTGTAGTGCTGCTTAATATCATAAATAGTCTCTTTTAATAACCATAGCTTTGGTCGTCGGGTGGCCATACCATTAAGCACTTTTCCAACAAACTCAAGATTTGCGTAATTTTCTAACCATTTTCCATGCCACATAGACTGCATAAAATGCTGATAATTATTAGGATATAGATGAATAAAGGGCTGAATTTGTTGTCTGGTGTATTGGTCAAATTCAGACACTGATTGACCCATGCCATAATCAGTCCAATGTTTAGATAAAAAATGATCCCATACAATATCAAGTGCAATCGGTGCGACACGTTGATGCGGTTTGATAAAGCGTGTTTTGGCTTGTTTCACTTCAGTCAAACTGTCGACCATGCTATCAATTTTACGATGTAACATGATACCGTCGGCTATCGTTTGCGGATAAACAAGATAAGGATCCCCTTTAACAAAATCAGCCACACTATTGCCAATTAAGGAGCTATTAGCTAAAGTGGCAAGATGTAAATGAGCTAGAATGTTCATCTTAATTACGCGTTACTATTCACGATGTTTAAACTCCCCTTCAGCAAAACCTTGTCGCCAATAACTAATAATATGAAATGCATCGGGGGGTAAATGAGGATAATGATCTTTAAGCGTATGTCGAATTTGCTGGGCTAAATCCCGTTCCATTCCACCCCAAATAAGTAAATTATTACTATGGACAATATTCGCTTTTTTTATTGTTTCAACAAGTTGATTTGGCTGATTAACATCTTGTATCAGCCAGTTAACATGCGTATTTAGACTATTTGGTAAAGCCATAATATCTGTTGGGTGATTAACTTCGATAAACGCTTGAACATTAACATTGTTAGGTAGGTGTTCTAGGGTATAACAAATAGCTGGCACAGCTGTTATATCACCAATCAACACCAAATTTTGCTGATTAAACATGAGTTTTGCCGCTGTGCCGACAATACCTATCTGATCATTGACTTTAGCCTGCTGAGCCCAAACCGAAGCTAATCCCTCTTGATGAATGGCAAAATCAATCGTTAATTGCTGTGTCGTTTCATCATAATGACGAATACTATAACTTCGAGCCAATTGACGAATCTTGTCATTTATCAGAATTTTATTATTGTCGTCTAATTGTGGAAAAATTATCGTTCCCGTTGAAGGATCAGCAAACAATAATTTTAAATGAGGACAAATCCATAAAGGATTAACCGTCAGCTGTTTATCACAACTAAAGTTAATTCGAATAAAACTATGCGATAACCTTTCAATTCTCAATACCGTTAAAAGTGCGTTAACAATAGATGTTTGTTTTTTTCCTGTCATTATGGCTAACCTAATATTTCATTTTTAACTATCATACAGCAAAACTTAAATTTTTAGGCTATCTTTTCAATTATTGCTCAGAAACACAGACAAACACACTCCACACAATTAGGCGGAATGTGATAATAGATGATAACAGTTTAAATTAATAAGTCAGTGAACCAAACGCATTACGCCAATCTTGTTCAAATTTTACTATCGCTGCATCTACAGCTGGATCGGAGATAAATAGTTCAGCTACATCCACCGGTAAGGTAATAGATTCACATCCGGCTAACAAACAATCTAATGCTTGCCTAGGTGTGCGAAAACTTGCCGCCAATACCATAGTTTGAGGACAATGTAACGCTAACAGTTTTTGTAATTCTTGCACGGTATCTTTACTGTTGCCACCTTGGGCATCAATTCGATTGACATAAGGCGCAATATATTTAGCCCCGGCTAGCGCACCTAATAATCCCTGCCCTGCGCCATAAACAGCAGTGCCTAAAGTAGGGATTCCTTGTTGTGTTAAAGCTCTAATCGCTTTCAGTCCTTCTGCATTAACAGGAATCTTAGTTACAATATTGGGTACAACTCTTCTTAGTTGTTCTGCCTCTTTTATCATGGATGATGCATCGCTTGAAAGTACCTGTGCAAACAGTAATTTATCGGCGCCTAATAAATCATGTAGTGTCGATAATAAGGTAAAGAGTGATTGACCGGATTTTGCCACAATGCTTGGATTGGTTGTGACGCCTTTAATCGGTAAAATGGGGGCTAGACGTTTAATGGCTTCAATATCGGCGGTATCTAAATATAACTCCATGGTTAACTCCTGCTGAATGTTCAAATCATTAATCACTGTATTGGTACCATACTAAGTAATCTGTAACCGATAGCCTAGATGACAATCCTGCGATTTACTGGATATTTGTACGCTTGATAAGAAAATGTGAGTGAGATCACACTAAAAACATTTTAAGAATAACCTATTGATAAAATTAACCATTTACTTGATACTTTAAAATACTATTTGGCAGTATATAATCAAGATTACGATACATAACTAGATTTATCTACGATATTATTTTATGAAGATAGCGATATGGCGATAACGATCAATGAAGTGCTAGCAAAATGCCTTAATCATCAACAAACGAATCAGATTTATTTTGCTAATTATGCTCAATCAGCACCACTACTTGCTGATCAAGTCAGTTTACCCAGAATAGAAATCATGATAGAGGGAAAACAATCCATACAATGGGCAGACTATCAGGGAAACATTATTGAAAAAACGTTATTTCCTAGCGATCTTTTATATATCACAGCACAAAGTTGGAGCAAGCCCGCTTATACAACCCCCTTCACCACATTAAGCATCCTGTATGATAAACAACAAATTAGCATGACTATCAACCAGTGGGACGGTCAAGCACTGACATCTTATGATCAAATTAATGTGCCTAGGCGAGGAGCACGTATTGGGGCGTTTATCATTCAAGCGCTAGCTGAACTAACTTGGCAGCATCAGCCTTGCGAGCATGCTCCTACCGCTTATCATCTTATTCAAAGCTTATTAAGTCATACCTTCGACTTACTGAATGTTGATGTCGAAACCTCAAGCAAAACAGCTAGCTTATTTGAGGCAATTCGGCAATATATTGATAGCCATTTTCGTGACGATATTACCCGAGATTTTCTCGCTAAAATGTTCTATATTTCACCCAATTATCTATCTCACCTATTCCAGCGAGAAGGTAAAATAGGATTGAATGAATATCTTACCCATGTACGTCTGGAATATGCAAAAACTCGCCTTAGAGACTATGATTTAAATATCAAAGATATTGCCTTAGCATCAGGTTTCAAAGATAGTCACTATTTTTGTCGAATCTTCAGAAAAAAAACTGAACGTACCCCTACCGAATACCGTCGCCAATATCATAGTCAATTAATACAGATGACGGATAACAACAAAACTAGTTAACTAAATTAATGGTTGTAAAAAGTAATTTCATTTGATATAGTTTCAAATGAAATTATCTAAATAAGGTGATGTGATGGCAATCCCGATAGCAACCGTTGAAAAACTGATTGAAAAATTTAAAGCTCGTGGACTCTCTTCAAACTATGACGAGATTTTTTTAAGTCGCTTATTGCAATTTAGTACCGAAGCACTATTAGAAAATTTGAATCAAACCTACCGACATTATCAATTAGATGATAAATTATCTGCGGTTTTATTAGTGATTAACGCCTTTCACCCTGAAGGGGTAAAACCATCGAAAATCAGTGAATTAACCAATTTTACTCGCGTACAAGTTACCCGTTTTGTTGATACACTGGTGGGAAATGACTTAGTCGCCCGCCAAGCTGATCCGCATGATCGTCGCTCACATTGCTTAATTTTAACCAAAAAAGGCATCAATTTTTTTCAATATGAAATACCGCCCATTGAAAAAAAAGTGGTTCAAGCTTGGCAAGTTATTACCCAAGAAGAACGTCAACAGTTACGCACAATCTTATCTAAACTTTTAAAACATCTTGCCGAGTAAACTAAATGAGAATACCCATGAAACAAAAAGGGCTTATCGCCCTATTAATATTAATCATTATTGCAGTACTTTGGGTGATTTGGTTCATGTATAAAAGTCCTTCATCGCTGATTTTATATGGTAATGTGGATATCCGAACGGTAAACAGTAGCTTTCGTGTATCAGGACGCTTAATACAATTAAATCACGAAGAAGGAGATTCGATTAAACAAGGCGATCTATTGGCTAAACTGGATGCAAAACCTTATCAAATCGCTTTAAATAAAGCGAAAGCAAATCTGATGGTAAAGCAGGCGCAACTTGATTTAATGCTGACAGGATATCGTAAAGAAGAAGTTGCCCAAGCAGCAGCACAAGTTTTACAGTATCAAGCAAGTTATGATTATGCTGAGAATAACTATCAGCGCATGGTCAAATTGATGAAATCATCATCCATTTCTAAAGATCAACTTGAAAACAGTTTAACCTTACGTAATCAAGCTAACGCTAATTTACAAACAGCAAAGCAAAAACTTGATCAACTTACTAATGGTTACCGAAAAGAAGAAATTGAAGCTGCACAAGCCACCGTGCAAGCGGCTAAAGCCGAGTTAGACCAAGCGGAACTTAACTTATCGGATACCGAACTTTATGCACCAACCGACGGCACCATTTTAACTCGAGCAGTAGAATCTGGCACAATGTTAACCGCAGGAACCCCTATTTATGCTATATCTATAGATAGACCTGTCTGGGTACGTGCTTATATTGACGAGGTCAATTTACATCAAGCCATTCCGGGTAGAACTGTCTATGTTTATACCGATTCACAGCCAGATAAACCTTATATTGGACAGATTGGTTTTGTATCGCCTACGGCCGAATTTACACCTAAAACCGTCGAAACCCCTGTATTACGTACAGATTTAGTTTACCGCTTACGTATTCAAATACGTCAAACTGGTGACGGTCAAGCGAATGATATGTTGCGCCAAGGCATGCCGGTAACGATTAAATTTGCAGAATAATCGCTATGACTAAACAAAATCGCCAGCAAATCAAACTCACTCATGTGACCAAAGTGTTTAAGCAAAAAAATCAGCAAGTCACTGTCGCACTAAAACCTTTATCGACAACAATTTTTGCACAGGGTGTGACAGGATTGGTTGGCCCTGACGGTGCAGGGAAAACAACACTATTGCGTATGCTGGCAGGCTTGCTTTCGCCAAGTGCAGGTCAAATTAATGTTGCGCAATATAATCCGACTGAAGATCGGGAACAATTGCGCGCAATTTTAGGCTATATGCCTCAAAAGTTTGGTCTTTACGAGGATTTGACGGTTATTGAAAACCTTAATTTATTTGCAGATCTGCGACATATCAAACAAGAAGAACGTCAACAAATTTTTGCCAAACTCCTAAAATTCACCGATTTAACTAAATTTACCCAACGTTTGGCAGGCAAGTTATCGGGGGGAATGAAGCAAAAATTGGGGTTAGCATGTACTTTGCTTGGCGATCCACAAATATTATTACTTGATGAGCCAGGTGTTGGCGTGGATCCTATTTCACGCCAAGAACTTTGGCACATGGTTCATCAACTAGCCAAAGAAGGGATGTTAATTATCTGGAGCACCTCTTATCTTGATGAAGCCGAGCAATGTGAAACAATTTTACTGATGAATCAAGGTGAATTACTCTTTCAAGGTCAACCCTCATGTTTAACTGAACGTGTCAAAGATCGGGTTTACCTGCTCACTTCGCCAACTTCACATCGTCGGTTATTACAAAAGGCCTTAAAACTCCCTGAAGTCAGTGACGGCGTGATTGAAGGTGACCGTATTCGCTTAATACTCAAGCCGAATCACGCCATTGAACAAGTCATAGCAAAACTTGGGACAACTAACATCACTTATCAACCTACCTTAGGACGGTTTGAAGATGCGTTTATTGACCGATTAGGCGGAATAACTCAAAAAGAATCAATATTAACTAAAATTATGCCGCAGGTTGCCGGTCTGCCAAACGATATTGTCATAGAAGCAAAAGATCTTACCCGAACTTTTGGTAATTTTATTGCAACGGATCATGTTAATTTTGTCATAAAGCGTGGTGAAATATTTGGTTTATTAGGGCCCAATGGCGCAGGTAAATCGACAACATTTAAAATGATGTGTGGTTTATTACCGATTAGTGATGGGCAAGCGTTAGTATTGGGATTTGATCTCAAAAAAAGTGCAACTAAAGTACGTGAACGCATTGGCTATATGGCACAACGTTTTTCTTTATATGACAGATTAACTGTAAGCCAAAATTTAAGCTTCTTTTCAGGTATCTACGGCTTAATGGGCAGTGAACAAACACTGCGCATGAATGAAATGATAACCGCATTTAATTTTGAGCCGATTTTAGACAAAACACCAGAATCACTCCCCTTAGGATTCAAACAACGATTAGCTTTAGCCTGTGCGTTAATGCATAAACCTGATATTGTATTTCTTGATGAACCGACATCTGGCGTCGATCCTATCACTCGTCGTGAGTTCTGGATCCATATCAACAGTTTAGTCGAAAAAGGGGTTACGGTCATGGTCACCACTCACTTTATGGACGAAGCCGAATATTGTGATCGTATTGCTTTAATTAATGGCGGTAAGTTGATTGCTTTAGGCTCCCCCAATCAACTTAAACAATCGGTCGCAAGCAACGCCACCATGGAGCAAGCCTTTATTAAATTGGTGAACGACGCTAACTCAGGGGCAACAAAATGATATTTTCACTCTCTCGAACATTAACACTGTGTAAAAAAGAGATGAAACAGATTATTCGTGACCCGAGCAGTTGGATTATGTCAATTATTATTCCATTGATATTACTCTTCTTATTTGGCTATGGTATTAGTTTAGATTCCAATAAAATCCGTGTTGGGGTATTAGTTGAACAAAAAAGTCAACCTGCCCATGATTTTGTCCAAGTACTAAATGGTTCCCCCTATATTGAACCCATATATCTGGATAATCGTTCAGCATTATCGGCAAAATTAAATGCTGGCGAAATTCGAGGTATGCTTATCATTCCAGTTAATTTTGCTCAACAAGTGCAAAATAGGCAAGCAGCCATTCAGTTAATTACCGATGGAAGTGAGCCGAATACCGCTAATTTTGTACAAGGTTATTTAACCGGCGTGTGGCAAATCTGGTTACAGCAGCGCAGTCAACAGCAATTAATGAGTAGTCAACCAATGATCGACATGACTTCGCACGTTTGGTTTAACTCCGCAGCAATCAGCAAAAATTTTATTTTGCCCGGTGCAATAACCATTATTATGACGATAATTGGCTCGATATTGACGTCGTTAGTCATAGCTCGAGAATGGGAACGTGGCACAATGGAAGCATTGCTCTCTACCCCGATGACCAAGTTGGAGTTCTTATTATCTAAATTAATTCCCTATTACTTAATCGGTTTAATAGCCTTAATTATCTGTTTTATTGTCACCGTAGGCATTATGCATGTCCCTTTTCGTGGATCCTTTACGTTATTGTTACTACTCAGCAGTCTATTTTTATTGGTGATTTTGCAACTTGGTTTATTAATATCCACCCTTACGCGGAATCAATTTAATGCCGCAATGATAGCGTTAAATGCGGCCTATTTACCTGCGGTCATGCTGTCAGGTTTTGTATTTGAAATCAATAGTATGCCCGCTATCATTCAACTAGTTACCTATATCATTCCTGCACGTTACTACGTCAATATTCTACAAACCCTCTTTTTAGCGGGCGATATTTTTTCAGTCATGCTGATTAATGCAGGCTTTTTACTGATGTGTTTATTGCTGTTATTTGTGGTGATTTTCAAAAAAACCCGAATGCAATTAGATTAAGGTAAAGGAGTAACACTATGTTAAAATTTTTCAACACTATCGCCTTTTACCGCACATTAACTCTAATCAAAAAGGAGTTAGCCCTACTTTGGCAAGACAAACAGACACGCATTATCTTAATCGTGCCAGTATTGCTACAAATTTTTATCTTTCCCTTTGCTGCAACCTTGAATGTCAATAATGCGACCATTGCCGTTTATCGCCCCACGATTGATGAACCGACGACTGAGATAATCGATCGACTAGCCCATGCCAGCAGTTTTTCAAACGTATTGATATTAGATTCACAGCAAGCCATTACTGACACGATTAATCATCAAAAAGCCTTGGTGGTTGTACAATTTCCTGCTGATTTTTCTCGCAAGTTACTGAATGGACAATCGCCACAAATCCAAATAATTTTAGACGGTCGTAAATCGAATAGTGCCCAAATTGCCGCTAACTATATTCAACAAATTATTATGCAATATCAGCAACAAAATATGAATCAAGATAAGGGCGGATTAATCGTTCGTCACCGTTATAACAGTAATTTAGACTATAAACATTTTATCTTACCTTCGCTGGTTGCACTTATTACCACCATTGGCGTTATGATCGTAACCTCGTTATCAGTAGCGAGAGAACGTGAACAAGGTACGCTTGACCAACTACGTATTTCACCTTTAATGACATGGCAAATTTTTGTTGGTAAAGCGATACCGGCAATCATTGTGGCAACATTACAAGGAACAATCGTACTTATTGCCAGTATTTTTATTTATCAAATCCCGTTTCAAGGATCGTTTATTTGGTACTATCTCTGTATGATGAGTTACGGACTCTCTTTAGTGGGATTTGGATTATTTATATCAGCACTTTGCTCAACTCAACAACAAGCCTTTATCGGTATTATTACCTTTATGGTGCCGGCTATTTTACTATCTGGTTTTATTGCGCCAATCGAAAACATGCCACTCTGCTTACAGTATTTAACTGAAATCAATCCAGTGCGTCACTTTATCGAATTGACTAAACAGATTTATTTAAAAAACGTCGATTTTTCAATCATCTGGCAAAGTCTATGGAAGCTCTATGCAATCACCATACTATTAGGCGGTATGGCTTATTATTTATTTAAAAAATATATGTAAATAGAAAAAAGTACTTAACAATATTAAAAATTTAAACAAATGAACTAGCTAAACTTGAGATTATTTATCCTAAAATCACTTAAAATCAATAATCAAAAATTATCAATAAAACACTTCTTTTTGTTTTAATTAATTCATGATGTTTTTGCATTTTTTATGGCAATTTATTGTTTAGCGATTTATAAAACACCTTCTTGTTTAATTTAAATATTATTGACCTAATGACAGTTCATTTGTCATCATATTAGTAAACTGCAATATAAAACAGTATTTCGTTACTCTTTTTTATATAAAATAATATTGATTGAGTAATGATTAAAATTACAATAAACAATTATCAGGATGCACAATATATGGATTATTATTTTCAAATTATGACTGGTTATATATCAGACCTAAAAATATTCAATAACACCGAAACTTTCCTTGAAGCGACAAAAACAGCTGGTTTAACAGAAACAGATATATTAAAAATAGGCAATATGAATCAAGTTCATGAGCTCAATCTTATAAGAAACAGAAACCCTGAATTAACTGAAAAAGATAATTTAGTGCAATTTTTTCAATGTAAATTAGGCAACAATATTATTGAAGGAGTATTTTCAAGAGTTTATTTTCATGATGGTGATTATGTTGAAATGGTTGTAGATCCTATCCAAGATGGTAACTATTTTGCTTATGCTGTACGCCGTCCGAAAGACTTTCATTTATGGCTACACCCTTTTGCAACTGAAGGATCGGAATCCATGATGCGATATTCATCATTTTGGGATGATGCAATGATAATTATTTCAATTTCGTTAGTTATTCCTTTGATTTGTCTTATAATGGAAGTCGGGAATAATCCCCTTTTTTTAATATCATTGAGCTTAATTTCTGTTTTATTATCGCTTCATGTTTATCGTAAAAAAAAATCTTATAAGCACACCCTATTATCAAAAACTCAGGTTGCAGAAAAAATATTTAGAACTTTAGGTTATCAAACTCCAGAAAAAGTTGATTTGATAAAAGATGAAAGAGAGTATTTTTACAAAAAGTTTAACGCGTTATTTGATGACTATATTGAAAACTATTTCGACTGGGATGAAGAAGACATTGAAGAAAGAAAAAAGTACGCTAATTATAATGAAGAGGGTTTAAATTGCAATTCATTCGATACACCAGCTATAGATAGATATGAAATCTTAAAAGAGTTTATTGAAATTTACAAAAATGAGGTATCATCAGACGATAATGAACGAGATAAATTAGTTAAACATTTTTTACGTGAAGTTCCCTCTGAAGGTGTTTCATGGGTTGTTTTGTATCACAATGCGCCTTTAATTCCATCTTATATAAAAAAAACACATACCGAAAACTCAATAAAAACGACAAATTAAATGGCTAATAAATGATTAATCAAAACCAACCAATCTTATTGATATAATTTAAAAAAATGGGGATTAGAATTAATCCCCCTCAAATTATCTTATTCATTAAATTTTTCACATACGACCACTAAAAATGACTATAGATTGCTATTGTGTTAAACGAGCTATCGGTAGACTCCCTAATAACTGGAATCATGTAATTTTCAATCTAACTTAGGATGCTGATCCACTAAATCTTGACGCTGTTCTTGCAGATTCTCGATTTGTTCGTCAATATCTTCAACTTTTTGTTCAATTGAATCAAAATGATCCGATAAAATTTCTTTTGCTTCTCGACGATTTGAAGCGGCTGGTGTGGCGCCTCTTAATGGTTGATTTGCGGTTTCTCGCATTTTTAAACCAGTGACTAATCCAACAATTGCTACAACCATCAAATAGTATGCAGGCATATATAAGTTATTGGTTTCTTCGACAAGCCAAGCTGCCACTGTTGGGGTTGCTCCGGCAATTAATACCGAGATATTAAAAGCGATAGCTAACGCACTAAACCGGATATTGGTAGGAAAAATAGCGGGTAAAATAGATGCCATCACACCTGTAAAGCAATTAAGTAGTATGGCAAGTATCAGTAATCCCAAAAAGATTAAACCAATATTATCACTATTAATCATCATAAAGGCCGGATAAGCAAGAATAAGTAACCCCACACTACCGCCAATAATAAAGGGTTTTCGCCCAATTTTATCACTTATTAAGCCAATCATAGGTTGAACAAATAGCATACCAATCATTATCGCAATAATCAGTAATACACCATGATCGGAATGATATTTTAAATCGTGCGATAAATAACTTGGCATATACGTCAGCAACATATAATAAGTAACATTGGTCACGATCACTAAGCCCACGCAGACCATAAAACTCTTCCAATATTGGGTTAAAATCTGTTTTAACGTAATTTTAGTTGGTTTTTCAGACCGTTGTTCATTAGACTCAGATTGTTGCTGAAAAGTGGGCGTTTCCTCAAGCGCATGACGCAAATACAGACCAATTACCCCTAAAGGTAACGCAAAAAAGAACGGGATACGCCATCCCCAATCTCGAAATTTAGCATCACCTAATAAAGTAGATAAAATGACAACTAACCCTGCACCTATTAAAAAGCCTGCAATTGACCCAAAATCCAGCCAACTCCCCATAAATCCTCGTTTACGATCAGGCGAATATTCAGCCACAAAGGTTGCCGCTCCAGAATATTCACCACCAATTGAAAATCCTTGTGCTAATTTCGCCAGTAACAATAAGATTGGTGCGGTAATCCCAATAGTTGCATAAGAAGGAATTAAGCCAATACAAAAGGTACTTAACGACATAATCACAATTGTCATAGACAGCACCTTTTGCCGTCCTAATTTGTCACCTAATAAACCAAACACCACACCGCCCAATGGACGCACTAAAAAAGGGACTGAAAAAGTGGCTAACGCAGCGACAACTTGAACACTGGGGGATGCATTTGAAAAGAACACCTGCCCTAATATATAGGCTAAGAAACCATAAACACCAAAATCAAACCACTCCATCGCATTACCGAGTGCAGCAGCCGTAATGGCTTTTTTAAGCTTACTATCATCAATAATGGTAATATCATTAATATTCAAAGGTTTTGTAATTGACTTTTTTGCCTTCTTCATAAAAAACCGCCTATTTTCATGCAAATTATGGAATAAGTTGAATACAATTTTGATAAAGACTTGCTATAGTGCTTTAGTAACAACAAATGGTTTATTGATTACTTAAATTTTGAAGATATACAAGGAACAGAAAAAGAATTAAACGATTTATCGTTATTACTATCAATCAATTAAGTTTGATAATTACGTTTAGTTTGACAAAAAATAGACTTTAATTATAGCAACATAAGATCAGGTTGTAAAATTACAACCAATCTGATAGTTGAAAGTTTCACGTCAATATATTCGACACAATTATGGTTAAATTTTTTTAATATAGCTGTTCCACCCTTCTCTAAATCGTTCACCTGTAACAAATTTAACTTTACCTAGTATCCCATGAAATAATCCTTTAAAATGACTTTACTAAAACTGATGAGGTAATTCCTATGCGCTGGAGAGACCAAAGAGAGAGTGATAATATTGAAGATCGCCGCTCACAATCAGGAAGTGAACTAGGAACGCGAATTCCTATTGGTGGTAAAGGCAGAGTTGTTCTATTCATTGTTGTTTTAATCGCCGGCTATTATGGCGTTGATTTAACGGGTTTACTCAATTCAGATGTTATTGATCTTAACAGCACACCACAAAACAGCGCTGAGTATGCGATTGATGATCCGCAAGCAGCGAAATTTACGTCGGTCATTTTAGCCAGCACCGAAGATTATTGGAGCCAGGAATTTAAACATCTCGGCAAAACTTATATCCCATCCAAATTAGTTCTTTATACAGGCTCAACGCAAACCTCTTGCGGTACCGGTCAAACCTTTATGGGGCCGTTTTATTGTAGTATTGATGAAACGGTTTATCTGGACACTTCTTTCTATCAAGAGATGAAACAGCGACTAGGCGGTGGCGGTGATTTTGCGCAAGGTTATGTCATTGCCCATGAAATCGGTCACCATGTGCAAAATCTACTCGGCACATTTAATCAACTAAAACAATTTAAACAATATTCCGATGTTAGCGATAATCAATTATCAGTAAGATTAGAATTGCAAGCCGATTGCTATGCAGGGTTATGGGGAAATGCAGTTCAAAAACAGAACTTACTTGAAGTTGGTGATATCGAGCAAGCACTGAACACAACCGAAGCCATTGGTGATGATCGCCTACAACGACAACGTGATGGCTATGTAGTACCCGATAGTTTTACACATGGCACGTCGAAACAACGTTACGCTTGGTTTAAAAAAGGGTTTGATAGTGGTTCAATTGAACAATGTGACACTTTTACTGAGTAACGAACAACATAAGGAAACAAAATGGATGTCAAATTAGTGAATCGTATTTTATTAGTGAATGATGACGGCATCGATGCCCAAGGCATCAAAATATTAAAAAATGTGGCGGAAAAACTGGCTCATGAAGTTTGGGTAGTGGCGCCAATTATAGATCAAAGCGGCGTTTCTTGTTCCGTCAGTTTAAAAGCCCCATTCAGAGTCTCTAAACGTTCTCATACCGAATACGCCGTTTATGGTACGCCAGCAGATTGCATGTTATTTGCATTAAAACATCTAATGACAGACCAATTACCTGATTTAGTCTTATCCGGTATTAATAATGGGTCTAATGTTGGCTTTGAAACGATTTTATCGGGTACCGTTGGGGCAGCCATGATGGCGATGACCCTTGGCGTACCGGCAATGGCATTAAGCCAAGTGAGCAGTGAAGATAATCAACCGACAAATTGGCATTGTGCCATTCACCATGCTGAAAACGTCATTCGAAAATTGCATGGGTTATCAATGCCTAAAAACATCTGTTTTAATGTCAATTTTCCAGATTGTAATGCTGATCAAATAAAAGGATATAAACTCACCAAACAAGGGGAACCGGATGTAAGCGAACTGATACTCACCCCGACTAAAGACCCAGAAGGACATGACTATTTTTGGTTCAGAGCTAAACGAAATCAAACCGCTTGCCATGAAGACAAAGAACTGGATATAGCAAACAGTGGCTATGTTGCAATCACGCCCATGAGTTATGAAAGAACACATTATCCTAGTCTTAACACATTGCAAAATGCGTTAAATCTTGACTAATGCTTAATGCGTACGTCTTTCCTATAGCGAAAGACGTACAAAGACTATTAAGGATTTGATTTTGATTCGTTAACAAAAGCACAAAACAGGAAAGAAACCGTCACCATAATTAAAGCGATCCAATATATCATTTCATGTCCAAATGCTTTAGAGACGAAACCTTGAATCAGACCGGCAATGATAACGCTACACGTTATACCATTATTAAAAAGCGTTGAAGCAACGCCCATTCGGGTAGGAAGAAGATCTTGGAAATAGATAATTCCAATATTCGCCACAATACCGATGAAAAGTGCATTAAAAATTTGCAATGAAAATAGTGCTACTTCATTTTTGAACAGGATGATGCCAATATAAAACAGAACACCACAGCCAATTGCAATAAAAAATAGATTACGTTTTCCTAAATAAGGTACTAAAAAACCGGCAATTAGCATAACCGGAATTTCGATTCCTGCAGCAAGCCCCATTAACTGACCCGGCAAGGAATCCGACAGATGTAAACTCGATTTTATATATAATGGCATATCGATGATATACATCATATTCGCCGTCCACATAAATACGGTTGATAAAAATAAAAAAACCACATTTTTATTTTGGAATAACGGTTGATTTATCTCCTGCTGATTCATAGCTTGAGTTTGCTGTGTAGCCGGATTTTTTTCGACTGAAGGCAAAAAAATAGCAACAAAGATCATCGCAACAAAAAACATCCCCATTGCACTTAGATACATGGTAGTAAAACCATACTCAATCGCTAGAGTAAATGACAAAGGTGGACCAATAACCCAAGCCAAGGAAAGTTGAGCTCGAATAAGTGAGTTAAATGCCACAACATTACGACCCGTTTTAACCGCATACTCACGTGCTAACGCAAAAATTTGTGGCATTGCCGCTGAGGATAATGCCGCAAATAACACACCCAACGTAATCAAAAAGACATAGTGCCGAGAAAAGGCAAAAATCAGACTATTGAAAACACCCATTAAACAACAGAATATAACAATGAGTCGTCTGTCCCCTTTTTTATCCGAATATTTCGCCAACAAGAAACTCCCCACAATACTGGCAATCGCATTGACTGAATAAAAAAGACCGACAAGAATGGGATCAACATTGACTTCATCAGTTAAAAAACGACTTAATGTCGGAGATTGTAAAGCGCCTGCGATCCCGATAATGAAAGTAGTAACAAGAAAAGCAGTAAAAATTACCCCTTTTAATTGTCGAAAAGATGAAGTACTCGGCATAGTGATTTCCTGTATATAGAATGAAATAATTATATACTGAAAATAAGCATAACAAAAAACATGTTAAGCATTCGGGTTTAATCCCGCATGACTTGTTTTCAATCCTTTTTAATTAATACAAACCAAACCTTGACAAATATCATAAAAAAAATGATTTATTTTTAATGATACAAGCGTACAATAAAAATCATCAACTAGCCGAGGTAACGTTATGTTATATAATAACAAATCCACTCATCAGCACGCTGATCATCACTGCCATGATAGCTGCCAAAACATCACACATAATCATGCACATAATTCACTTCATGCCCGTAATATTAATAAAAACCATCAATCCAATCTGGGACGTGAAAATCATGATCATATTCAAACGCAAACCAATGATCTTGATCCTCCACCCGATGAACCTGACCAGCAAAGCCCAACTGTCAAATTAACATGGAAAATTCAAGGCATGGATTGTGCGCATTGCGCCCAAAAAATTGAAAATGGAATCAAAACGTTACCCGATATCAATCAAATAAAAATGACGTTTTCAACTGGAAAACTCATGGTATTTGTGCCCAACAATAATAAAGAAATTATCAAACTCATTGAAGATAAAGTGGTTGAATTAGGTTATACCCCTATTTTTGAATCCTTACCACATCATCATGAGCATTCACACAGTTTGGATAAAAAAGCACTACTGCCTTTAGTGACGCTAGGTATCTTAATTGTAATAAGTTATATCATCCTGTTAATCAATCATGATATAGGTAAATATGCCTTCATTGTTACGGCTATAATTGGCATCATTCCAATAGCCAAAGAAGCCATCACATTAACCCGTAGTGGCACTCCTTTTGCCATTGAAACGCTAATGAGTATTTCAGCAATTGGTGCGCTATTTATCGGTGCCGCAGAAGAAGCCACCATGGTGATTTTTTTGTTTATGATTGGCGAAATGCTTGAAGGGATTGCCAGCAATAAAGCTAAAAAAGGTATTTCCTCACTGGTTGAATTAATGCCAGAAGAAACCGTGATTGTTGTTGACGGAAATCGAAAAACGGTGGCAAGTCATAGTCTTAAACCAGACGATATTATCGAAATATCATCAGGCGGTCGATTACCGGCAGATGTGATCTTAATCAGTGAGCAAGCCAGCATTGATGAAAGCGCACTAACAGGGGAATCGATTCCAGTCAACTATTTATATGGTGATAAAATTTTAGCTGGCTCACTAGTGGTAGATAACACCATTCAATTAAAAGTTGTCTCAGAAACAGGACAAAACGCTGTTGACCGTATTTTACAACTTATTGAAGATGCTGAAGAACGCAAAGCACCGATAGAGCGATTTATTGATAAATTTAGTCGCTATTATACCCCTGCTATTGCCCTATTATCGCTATTAGTAATGGTTATTCCGCCTCTATTGATTCAGACTGATTGGTACACATGGATTTATCGTGGATTAACGTTACTACTAATAGGTTGTCCATGTGCGTTAGTGATTTCAACACCGGCTGTTATTACTTCTGCGTTATCGAGTGCGGCTAAATATGGTGTTTTAATTAAAGGCGGTGCAGCCCTAGAACATATAGGTTCAATCAAAATGATTGCTTTTGATAAAACCGGAACCCTGACCGAAGGCAAACCTCAAGTTACCGATGTCATCAATCGTGATATCACAACCGAACACTTGTTAACTGTTGTTGCTGCGGTGGAAAGTGGATCACATCATCCGTTAGCCAAAGCTATCCTTGACTATGCTAAACAAAATAAGATTGTTTTTACTGAAGCCAATAATCGTAAAGCGATTGCTGGGGTCGGTATTCAAGGAGATATCAATCAAGAGACTTTTTACGTTGTAGCCCCGAATAGACTCGACACCCTATCACCCCAATTACCCCAAGAAGATGCACAGCTTATACAACAGCTTGAAACTGAAGGAAAAACGGTTGTCGTTGTAGTATCTCATCAAAAATTATTGGGTATCATTGCTTTGCAAGATGTACTTCGCCAAGATGCGGTCAGTGCACTCAATCAACTTCATCAATTAGGCTTGAAAACCTTGATGCTAACAGGTGATAATGAACGAGCAGCCAAAGCTATTGCCCAACAACTCAATATTGATTACCGAGCGGAACTTTTACCGGCCGATAAATTAAATGAAATTGAAAAAATAAGCACCACAACCGCTATTGCCATGGTTGGCGATGGTATTAATGACTCCCCTGCAATGAAAGCCGCTACTGTAGGTATTGCAATGGGTAGCGGAACAGATGTCGCACTCGAAACAGCCGATGCGGCTTTAACCAAAAATAGTTTATTGAGTTTACCAAAATTGATACGTTTAACACGCTTTGCTAACCGTAATATCAAACAGAATATTACAATTGCTTTAGGCATTAAGTTGATATTTTTAATTACCAGCCTATTTGGTATTACAGGACTTTGGCTTGCTGTATTAGCAGATTCGGGGACAACAGCGATTGTCACAGCCAATGCTTTAAGACTGCTTAAACTTAAAAAATAAGGACTATAAATGACAAGTTGTAGAAACGCCATTGTCAAAAAATGAGTTTTAGACGTTTTGAAAACGGTATGGCATCTATCTACACCTACCAAGCAGGGATTTTAAAAATTGCCTGCTTGGCGCTATTATGAATAAAAGAAAACTTAGCTATTATCCATTTTTGTTCGCATGCGAACAGTTTATCCCTATGTATATAGGGAACTCGATATGCCATTATATAACATCATCATATTTTTCGGTTTATCCCTATGTATATAGGGAACTCGAGAAAAAATTATTTATTAAATCGTACGCCTGCGGTTTATCCCTATGTATATAGGGAACTCTGCCAATCCTGACGCTAGATTTTGCTAACGTACGGTTTATCCCTATGTATATAGGGAACTCCTTATCTTCAGTGATAACCGCAATACCGAATTCGGTTTATCCCTATGTATATAGGGAACTCTATTTCATGAATAGTATCCCGCAACAAAACCCCGGTTTATCCCTATGTATATAGGGAACTCGTTTTTCGCCTCCTCATCCAGCACCCATTTATCGGTTTATCCCTATGTATATAGGGAACTCTGATTGCAACAGTTTTAAATAATCGTTGTATTCGGTTTATCCCTATGTATATAGGGAACTCTGGCGCGAACTGCGTCAATATCAACACCGACGCGGTTTATCCCTATGTATATAGGGAACTCTGTTTAAAATATTCAATTAACGGTGCAAAAACCGGTTTATCCCTATGTATATAGGGAACTCAAAAAGCCCAGCATCTCTGCTGGGCTCTCACGCGGTTTATCCCTATGTATATAGGGAACTCAATGACATAAAACCTCCTGATTTTTAATTTTGCGGTTTATCCCTATGTATATAGGGAACTCAGTAACTACGATTTGCAATTGAGATAATTTTACGGTTTATCCCTATGTATATAGGGAACTCCCTAATTATAACCTATTGTTTATTAATTAAAATAGCAAAGTGTAAAATTCTACCAACTTTTTTGTTGTTTTTTTACTCAGTTGGCTTTTAGATATTTTAAACACATTAACTTATATTAATCAGTTAGTTAATTGAATTTAGCTAGGAGTTGAATGCACCTATTCTTCTTGTAATTTATTTTTGCACCGACCAATTTCTAATTACAAGCTCATTTCTCGGTTTTGGGAATGGATTTTGATGAATTGCTGTGAAATATTTTTCCTTTTTGTACTTTGTCACATTCTACTTGTTATAAACAGGGTAAAGCCATTAACTCACTTGGTAGCATTTTTATCCAAAAGTGGAAAGTTGATAAACATGATATTTATTGAACTTTATAAGCATTTATTATCCCTGTGTATACAGGGAACACTTTGTTACTCATCACTTCGTAAAGAGATCTCGCCACCAATATATGCTTCGATTTTGCCATCTTGTTCAAGCAGTAAAGCACCCTGATCATTTATACCTTTTGCAATACCTCGAATCACTTCATCACCAATAAGTAATTTAACAGGACGATGAATAAAATTATCGAGATGATTCCAATCATCAATAAAAAATGCTAATCCGTTTTTTTCAAATTTTTCGAGATTTTCCCGTAATGTTTTTGCAATTTTGGCAACTAATAAATTACGATTGATATTCCCTAAATTAGCCCATTTTTGATTGACAATATTCGTGTCAGGATTGGTCATGTTCAAATTAACCCCGATACCAATCACAACATGGGCACAATCCCCTGTTTTACCCGCTAATTCGACCAAGATACCTGCTAATTTTTGGTCATTAAGATAGAGATCATTAGGCCATTTTACTTTGATATCTTGACCCGATAATTCTCGTAAAGTCTGCGTAACAACAATACCGACTACTAAACTTAATCCCATTGCTGCTGCAATGCCTTGCTCTAAGCGCCAATACATTGAAAAATAGAGATTGGTACCAAAAGGTGAAAACCATTGTCGCCCTCGTCTTCCTCGTGCTTTTGACTGAAACTCGGCTATACAGCAATCTCCCGATTTTAAATCGGGTATTTTATCCAGCATATATTGGTTGGTTGAGTCGATGATCGGTAAAATTTCAACACGACTATCAGCTTGGTAATACTGATCTATCTTGGATTTATTAAATAAGTCCATCGGTATTTTTAAACTATAGCCTTTACCTTGTATGGAGGATAATTCAATTCCCCATTCACGAAGCACTTTAATATATTTGTTTATTCCGGCACGCGTAATACCAAAATCTGATGCTAGCTCTTCGCCGGAATGAAAATTTCCGTCGGCTAGTATTTCAATTAATTTAAGGGGATTCTGGTAACTGCGCATTTGCTCCTCGCTTGTAGAATAATAAAATAATGAAATAAAGTGAAATTATAGCAAAACTGATGAATAAATAAGAGTTATTGGTTATATCCATTATATAAGCAATTATTGCTGGTGCAATAAGACTTCCTAAAGTATTGGTTAATAACATTGCTTGATTCATTGATACAATATCTTGTTTTCGTACACAAGAACAAGCCCATGCCATGGATATTGGATAAATAGTGTAGATCGTTGTGCCTAATAAAATAATGGCAAAGACATCAAACAAGTTAAATATCAATAATAAACATGCAACTAACATGACCAAAGATTCAATCAGTAACACCACTCGACGACCATATTTATCTGCACACCAATTGGCAGGAAGTTGCGCAATAACACCAGATAAAATGAGTAGAATCATCCAATTAGCGACTTGGCTATCATTATAACCTAAATGTGAATAGTAGACCGGTAATAATGAATATAAAGAACCAATTAACATACCGGCAATCATACAACCGATAAGCCCTATCCGAGAAGGCTTATGTAAAATCATTGGAACAATATTTAAACCGCTTTTCTTTCTTTTAGGTAATTTATAATGAGTAAGTAAAATAAATAAAATTGCTAACGCCATTAATAGTGTAATAACCAGTCCAAAATAGAGTACTTCTTGCGGAAAATATCTTAACAGCGCTTGCCCTAACACCGTACCAATATAATAAGTAGTTAAATAAACCGCTAGCATTTTTCCTCGTGTACGAACTGTTCCGGTAACCAGTATACAACTTTCAATCACAACCCATGTCACCGCACAAGCCATACCAATCATAAAACGCCATATTGCCCAACTATAAAAATCCATTGAAAAACTTAATCCAATGGTGGCAATGGCGAAGAGAATACAACTATAGGTATAAGTATATCTAGCATTAAAATGACTAATTAACCAATTAGCCATGATTGTACCAAGCAAGTTACCAGCAAAATAACTTGACCCTACCAGACCAATTTGTCCTAAAGAAAACTGGTCTTTTTCTAACCATAGTGGTACTTGGGTATTTAATGCTGATAAAGCGATTGTTACAAAGAGTAAACTTGTTAATAAAATCGGAAATGAATAAGAGTGTTTCATAGTTCAAATGATTATAAAAAATTGTCTACATCAATTTCGCCTGTTGCACCGATAAAGCGAATTTCAGGGGAAAGATGTATCGAAAATTTGTTTAAAACGGCATTTTTAACATGACGAGCTAAATTAACCACATCTTGTGCCGTTGCCTTATTGATATTAACTAAAACTAATGCTTGTTGTTGATGAACAGCAGCACCACCAATCTGATAGCCTTTTAAACCACACTGATCGATTAACCAACCAGCAGCTAATTTAACTTGATTATTGGATTGTGGGTATATAGGCATTGCCGGGTAGATTTCAAGTAGTTTGTCAGCAATAACTTTTTCCACCACTGGATTTTTAAAAAAACTACCGCCATTTCCAAGTACGTTAGGATCGGGTAATTTACTGCGACGAATTTCACATACTTTATCAAAAATCATTTTAGGCGTGACAGTTTTAGCATCAAAGTTTTTTAATTCACCATAAGTGAGTACTGGCTGCCATTGTTTAGATAATTTTATACCGACATAAATTACCGCATAACCCTGCGAATAGTGTTGTTTAAAAATGCTTTCACGGTATCCGTATTGCCCGTCAGTCACGGTGATAATATTACCGGTTGCAAGTTCCAGCAATTCAACATAATCAGCAACTTTTTGAAATTCAACACCATAAGCACCGATATTTTGAATTGGTGCAGATCCGATACAGCCCGGGATAAGCGCTAAATTTTCTAGACCGGCAATATTTTGTGTGATCGTTTTTGAAACAATCTCATGCCAGTTTTCTCCAGCGCCTATTCTTAACAACCATTCGTTCTCCGTTTCGGTTATGGTAATACCTTTAATGCGATTAACGATAATCGTCCCTTCAAAATCACAAGTAAAAAGTGTATTACTTCCTTCACCTATAATCATAATCGGTTGATTGGCATTATCTTGCCAAACATTTTGTAGTTCCTTAACGCTTGATACCGTTACGACCTGTTTTGCAAAAACGTCAAGACCAAAAGTATTGGGGATTTTTTGATTCATTATTAACTACCTTTATTTTTATAAATAATTTAATCCTAAATGATACAAACGTAATAACTATTAATTAAATTGAAATTTGTTTAGCTTCAATACCTAATGTCAGCTTTTTGAAGTTTTTACATAACTTAGTTACTTAAACAGAACATGCTAAATGAAGTGAATTATTTAATATCTTGTTAAGCAAATGGAATACAAAATAGTTCATCTTAACATAACGCAAATTAGATTTAATTCATCATAATTAAATTTATCATTTAATTTCTTCAACAGTAATTTTCTGCAAATAGCTTAACAATACATTATTTATAAGCGCTATTAACCAATAATGTCATAATATTTTTTCAAAATCCGTTAATATTAATCAAATAATCAGCTAAAACGATGCTTAAATCTTTTCTGTTTTTTTTTATCATGTATTATAACTAACCTGAAAACCTTTTATTATAAAAGGCACAAAAAATAGTTTTAATAGTTTAAAAAGTACTATTGTTACACAATTGGTTTTAATTGCGTAAATAAATGTGTGCTAGATCACAATATTAGCAATGGTTATTCAATAACATAGTTGCAAACTTAGTGATATTTGAGATTTAGAGGAAATTATGAAAAGAGTTTTTATTATGATCCTCGATTCCTTTGGAATTGGTGGAGCCGAAGATGCAAAAAAATATGGAGATGAAGGATCGAATACATTAGGTCATATTGCCGAAGCCTGTGCATTAGGTCAAGCCGATAAAGGACGCCAAGGTCCATTAAAATTACCTAATTTAGCTAAGCTAGGCTTAATCGAAGCAGCCTACGAATCGGCGGGTTATTACCCTAAAGGAATGCGCACAGAAGGTGAAATAATCGGTTCTTATGGCTATGCTAGTGAAATTTCTTCGGGTAAAGATACGCCATCAGGTCATTGGGAAATAGCTGGTGTTCCTGTACTTTTTGATTGGGGATATTTTTCCAACACCACCAATAGTTTTCCTCAAGAATTATTAGATAAAATTGTAAAGCGCGCCAACCTATCTGGTTATTTAGGTAACTGCCATTCATCAGGAACCATAATTCTTGATGAGCTAGGTGAAGAACATATGACAAGTGGCAAACCAATATTTTATACTTCAGCCGACTCAGTTTTTCAGATAGCGTGTCATGAAGAAACGTTCGGTTTAGAGAGATTATATGAAATCTGCGAAATCGCGCGTGATGAACTCAATAAAGGTAATTATAACATTGGGCGTGTGATTGCCAGACCATTTATCGGTAAAAAAGCGGGGGAATTTGTCCGTACCGGTAACCGCCACGATTTAGCCGTTGAACCACCGGCTCCAACCATGATAAAAAAACTGGTTGATGAAAAACAAGGCACTGTCGTGTCAATCGGTAAAATTGCTGATATTTATGCACATGTTGGTATTACTAAGAAAGTTAAAGCAACCGGCATCGAAGCCCTTTTCAATGCATCAATTGAAGAGATAAAACAAGCCAAAGATAATACAATTGTGTTTACTAACTTTGTCGATTTTGACTCGTCTTATGGTCATCGACGTGATGTTGCCGGTTACGCTGCTGCGCTGGAATATTTTGATTCTCGCTTACCCGAAATGTTAGATCTTATCGAACCGGGTGATCTACTGATTATCAGTGCTGATCATGGATGCGATCCAACTTGGGCTGGCACAGATCATACCCGAGAACATATTCCAGTCATCGTTTACGGTGATAGTGTTCCCGTTGGTTCCTTAGGGCACCGTAAAACCTTTGCTGATATCGGTCAAAGCGTTGCCGATTATTTTGATTTATCACCAATGGAATATGGGCAATCTTTTATCAAAAAATAGGTAACAGAAATTTATTTTTCAAAAACTTTCAGGAGAAATTAATGTCTACCCCACACATTAACGCAATTGAAAATGCTTTTGCAGAAACTGTCTTAATGCCAGGCGATCCATTACGAGCAAAATTTATTGCAGAAACCTTTTTAGAAAATGCACAAGAAGTGACCAATGTAAGAGCGATGTTAGGTTTTACTGGCTATTATAAAGGTCAAAAAGTTTCTGTTATGGGGCATGGAATGGGCATTCCATCTTGTTCTATTTATACAACCGAATTAATAAAATTTTACGGTGTAAAAAATATCATTCGTGTTGGTTCATGTGGTGCAATTAGCCCAAATGTTAACATCGGCGATGTGATTATTGGTATGGGTGCTTGCACGGATTCTAAAGTCAATCGTATTCGTTTTAAAGATCATGATTTTGCAGCTATTGCCGATTTCGATCTAACTTGCCATGCGGTAAATGCAGCTAAAAATTTAGGTGTCAATGTCAAAGTGGGTAACTTATTTTCAGCCGACCTTTTTTATAGCGTTGAACCCGAACTGTTTGATGTAATGGAAAAATACAATATTTTAGGTGTTGAAATGGAAGCAGCAGGTATTTATGGGGTTGCCGCTGAGTACGGCGCAAAAGCATTAGCTATTTGTACGGTATCAGATCATATACGTAAAGGCGAAGCCATGACGGCTGAACAGCGTCAACTTGGTTTTAAAGAAATGATTACCGTTGCGTTAGAATCGGTTTTATTAAATCAAAACTAAAATGGCAGAATGACTGCCATTTTTTTTAAGTAATGAAAAGTATCTAAAAACAGATTATATCGTCATTTAACACAGCGGTTTAATTAAAATGATTCGATAATAATATCTATTGATACTTCACATTAATGTTATATAACGAATAATTGTTTCAATAAGTTTTTAATTATATTTTTGGGTAATACGTTATGAAAAAGTTAGCATTAAATAAGGAATCTAAATGAATACTAAGTTACAACTAAAAGTTATATTTTTTATGCAATTTTTCATCTGGGGATGCTGGTTAATAACATTGAGTTCTTATTTGGAAAGGCAATTAAATTTTACTGGTCTTGAAATAGCTTCTGTATATGGATCAATGGGGATAGCATCATTATTTATGCCAAGTTTGTTAGGTATTGTCGCTGACCGTTGGATACCAGCAAACCGGTTATATATTATTTGTCATTTTATCGGTGCGGTAACTTTATTTGTGGCGGCATCAATTAGCTCACCGGTGATGATGGCAATTGTCATGCTGATTCACTGTTTAGCATTTATGCCAACTATCGCAATATCAAATTCGATTGCTTATTCTTGCTTAGAATCAAAAGGATTAGACGTGATAGCTCACTTTCCAGGGATAAGAATCTTTGGCACAATCGGTTTTATTATTGCAATGTGGTTAGTCAGCTTTTTGAAGTTAGAATTAAGTAATATTCAACTTTACATTGCAGCTGGGGGATCAATCGTTTTATGTTTAGTCTCATCAAGATTGCCATTTATACCGACCTGCCAAAATGAATCTAAAGAAAAATCACTTATCAGTTCTTTAGGATTAGATGCTTTTGTATTATTCAAACAACCTAGAATGGTTATCTTTTTCCTATTTGCTGTATTGTTAGGTGGGATTTTACAAATAACCAATACATTTGGTAATCCGTTTTTACATAGCTTTGATAAAATACCAGAATATGCTGATAGTTTAACCGTCCAGTATCCTTCTGTATTACTTTCAATTTCTCAGATTTCTGAAGTCGTATTTATCTTATTTGTTCCATTTTTCATGAAGCGTTTAGGAATTAAATATGTCATGTTAATCAGTATTTTAGCATGGGTTGCGCGTTTCGGATTATTCGCTTATGGCAATCCATCAAATATTGGATTTGTATTATTGTTGCTATCGATGATTGTTTATGGTTGCGCTTTTGATTTTTATAACATATCTGGCTCAATGTATGTTGAGAAATCAGTCAATAAAACAATACGTAACAGTGCTCAAGGATTGTTTATGGTGATGACCAATGGAATTGGGGCATCTTTAGGTACATTCATGAGTGGATTTATCGTGGATCGTTATACAACCGTTGTGGCAGATGAAAAATTTGTCGATTGGCATACTGTTTGGCTTATTTTTGCTGGTTATGCGCTGGTTCTGGCTGTCATTTTTATGGTGATATTTAAAAATGACACGAATGAATATAAAACTGCTGATGCCGCTAATTAACCATTAGTAATAAGTATAATTCAATACCAGAAGAATAATGATGATTACTCTTCTGGTACAAAACATATCCAAAATATTGACTTTAAAACATACAATAAAATCATTGTATTTAATGATAATAAGATGGGTTTAACTGTTATTAAATTATCAAGAATAATAACGATATCGCTCAGAAAAAATAAGTCACACAAAATGTATGGAAAAAGGATACCTTATCAAGGTAAAATACAAAAATACAATTGGTAAAACTAAGAAGCCAATTAAATTTCATTGCGAGTGTTAAACATGACTGAATGTGAGACAAAAAAGCAGATTAAAAATAGATAACTATCTCATGAATAAACAAACTCTTCCTAAAGTTATATTACATGAACATGTCGAAGGTAGTATTACCCCCTTCATGGCTAAAAAATTAGCAGATAAAAATCATATTCCCTTTCCCCATTCGTTATGTTATCAGCCAGGTGAATATGATACTAACGAATACAAAAATGGACGATATCGCTATGATGAAACTGATTTTGTTCAGTTTATTCAAACCTATGATACCGTATCCAATTTTGTAAAAACTCCCGAAGATTATTACCTCATCACCTATGATTTCCTTTATCGAAATGCCAAACAAGGGCTAATCTATTGCGAACTCTTTCTTTCTCCTTATCACATTTGCACAACAGAAAAACAGGGTGAAATTTTTTGGGATGAAGAGCGATTTCACCAAACCTTACAGCAAATGGATGCAGCCATAGCTGATGTACAAAAAGAATATAATATCACGGTAAGATATCATGTGATTGGTGTCAGACATCTAGGTGCGAAAACGGTACATGATACCCTATTATTTATTGAAAAAAATCCTCATCCTTTTATTACCGGTTTTAATATTGCCGGTAATGAAAAAGCGGGTCACTTCGATGATTTTCAAGCGTCACACCAATTAGCCAATAAACTCAATTTAAAAAAATCTTATCATGCTGGCGAAATAGAATCCGCAGCAAGCATTATTCAAGCCCTCAAACATGGCGCAGATAGAATTGGGCATGGCATTCGAGCGATTGAAGATCAGGACTTAATCAATGAATTAGTTCGTCGCAACATAACATTAGAAGTTGCGTTAACCAGTAACCGCATTTTAGTCAATGAATTACATGGAGATATTCATCATCACCCAGTAAGACAGCTTTATGATCAAGGTGTACGAATCACCTTAAATACTGATGATGCAGGAATTTTTGGCACTGACATAGAAAAAGAATATGATTTAGCCCAATCTATCTTTCACTTTACCCGATTAGAATTGTTTGATATCACACTGTGTGGAATTGATGCAGCGTTTGTTGAAGATTTGCAAAAAGTACGCTTAACGGATTATGTGCTGTCCTGTTTTACAGCCGATGATCAACTAGCATTACAGACAGCAATTAATGAAAGCAAATATCACCCAGCCATTATTGAACGATTTGTTCATTACCAACATTTATTATTAAAACGGATGAAAAAATAGCATTACCGGAAATAAATAGGAGATTCATATGATAAAAAATAAACTCACTTTACCCCTTTTAACCCTATTGATTTCTGGAACGCTTCATGCAGCAACAGTAGATTTAAGGATAATTGAAACAACTGATCTACATGGCAACATGATGAATTTTGATTATTTTAAAGATCAATCAATCGATACATTTGGATTAGCTAAAACCGCCAATTTAATACATCAAGCTCGTAATGAAGTCAAAAACAGTGTTCTGGTTGATAATGGCGATTTGATTCAAGGTAGCCCTATGGCTGATTATGCGGTGAATAAAGGACTTAAAAATGGCGAAATCCATCCAGTCTATAAAGCCATGAATACGTTAAATTATACCGTTGGTAACATCGGTAATCACGAATTTAATTTTGGTTTAGACTTCTTGCAAAAAAGTCTTGCTGGTGCCAAATTTCCTTACATTAATGCCAATGTCTATAATGCAAAAACTGGGCAACCCTTTTTTAAACAATATATTATTGTCGATACGCCGGTTATTGATCGAGAAGGTAATCAACACACTATTAAAATTGGTTATATAGGATTTGTTCCACCTCAAATTATGCAATGGGATAAATTAAATTTGGATGGGAAAGTCGAAGTTAAAGACATCACAGAAACAGCCAAACAGTTAGTCCCGCAAATGAAAAAAGAAGGGGCTAATATCGTTATCGCTATTCCCCATTCGGGCGTTTCTTCAGAACCTTATAAAGCACTTGCCGAAAACTCGGTATACTATTTAAGTCAAGTAGAGGGTATCAATGCTATTATGTTTGGTCATTCACATGGCGTGTTTCCAAGCGACGATTTTAAATCATTACCTAATACTAATATTGAAACCGGCAATATAAATCATGTGCCTGCCGTTATGCCCGGACAATGGGGAAGCCATTTGGGCGTTGTTGATTTAGTCCTAAATGGTGACAATTCAAATTGGCAAGTGACTTCAGGTAAATCTCAAGCTCGCCCAATTTATGACGTGAAAACCAAAAAAGCACTGGTTGATGCCGATCAACATATTACTCACGTACTGAAAGAAGATCACCAAGGCACACGTGAATTTGTCGGAAAACCGATTGGGAAAATTGATAGTGATATCACCAGTTATTTGGCTTTAGTTCAAGATACCACGGCATTACAAATTATTAGTGATGCACAAATTGCGTATGTAAAACAGTTTATTCAAGGTGACCCAGATCTTGATGGTTTACCAGTTTTATCGGCTATTGCTCCTTTCAAGGTTGGCGGTAGAAAAAACGATCCGACTGCTTTTGTTGATGTAAAAAAAGGCAATCTTACATTTAGAAATGCAGCGGATATCTACTTATACCCTAACCTATTATCAGTCGTCCAAGTTACAGGCAAAGAGGTTAAAGAGTGGCTTGAATGTTCGGCAGGGGTATATAATCAAATTGATACGAAAGTCACGACACCGCAGTACTTAATAGATTGGGATCATTTCAGAACGTATAATTTCGATACGATTGATGGCGTAAATTACCAAATTGATATTACTCAACCTGCCCGATACGATGGCAATTGCCAACTAATCAATGCTAATTCTGAACGAATCAAAAATCTAACCTACCAACAAAAGCCGATCGATCCAACCCAAACTTTCTTGATAGCAACAAATAATTATCGTGCTTATACTGGTGCTTTTCCAGGTACAGGAAGCAAAAATGTGAAATTTAATTCACCAGATGATTTAAGAGTAATTTTATCGGCTTATATCACTAATACTACCCATAAAAATGGGGAGGTGAAGGTGGCTGTCGATAATAATTGGCAAATTGCACCAATAACCAGTAAAACCAAATTAGATATTCGATTTGAATCGTCTCCAACGGATGAAGCAAAAATGGTTATTCAAAAAGATTCCTTATATCCAATAAGTTATCTTGATAAAGATGAGTTGGGATTTGGTGTCTATCGTCTGGACTTACAATCACCAATTAATGTAAACACAATAAATTAATCGAAAAAGGTAAAACCACAGGACTATCTTAATGAAAATTGAAAAACTCATTGAACTAGCTAAAACAGCACGCTCTAAAGCTTATGTACCTTATTCAAAATTCAAAGTCGGTGCGGTATTAATTACTGAAGATGACGAAGCGATTTTAGGTTGTAATATTGAAAATGCATCGTACGGATTGGCTAACTGTGCTGAACGAACGGCTATTTTCAAAGCAGTTTCAGAAGGCAAACGTAAATTTAAAAAATTAGTTGTCATTGGGGATACTGATGGCCCAATTTCACCTTGTGGCGCCTGTCGCCAAGTAATAAGTGAGTTTTGTGATAAAAATATGCCTGTAATTTTGACAAATATGCAAGGGAAAATACAAGAAACCACCGTTGGCGAATTATTACCTTGGTCATTTTCACCAAGTGATTTAGATTAGATAAATTTTTTAGTTAAAATTATCACTAAAAATGAGTAAAAATAACAACATTAAAGCATATTAAAATATACAATTTATAAGCAAACACTCTGACTTATAAAAAGAGTTTAACATTAGATAAATAGATATAGATTCTAACCTAATTTATTGACATTAAGAGAGAAATATTAATGAGATTTGTAGATATTATTGAAAAAAAGCGTGATGGTAACCCACTAACTACTGAAGAAATCCAATTTTTTATTACTAATTATACCAATGGTACTATTCCTGATTATCAAGTTAGTGCATTATTAATGGCTATTTATTATCAAGGCATGACATCAAAAGAGTGTGCAGATTTGACCACTGCTATGATGTATTCAGGTGATACAGTCGATCTCTCTTCAATTCAAGGTATCAAAGTTGATAAACATTCAACTGGAGGCGTTGGAGACACCACTACCCTTGTGCTAGCTCCATTAGTGGCAGCCGTTGGTGTGCCTGTTGCTAAAATGTCCGGAAGAGGACTTGGTTATACCGGTGGTACCAACGATAAATTTGAGTCAATTCCTGGATTTAAAATAGAATTAGGTAAACAAGAATTTATTGATCAAGTTAATCAAAAAGGTGTGTCAGTTATTGGACAATCGGGTAATTTAACGCCTGCTGATAAAAAACTCTATTCACTTCGTGATGTAACCGGTACTGTCAATTCAATTCCACTTATTGCTAGCTCAATTATGAGCAAAAAATTAGCCGCTGGTGCCGATGCAATTGTTTTAGATGTAAAAACGGGTGATGGCGCACTGATGCGAGAGATGGCTGATTCAGAAAAATTAGCTAACGAAATGGTCAAAATTGGTAATCAAATTGGACGAAGAACAATGGCGATAATTTCTGATATGTCACAACCACTTGGTTATGCTATCGGTAATGCATTAGAAGTAAAAGAAGCTATAGATACCTTAAAAGGTCAAGGCCCCGCAGATTTAACGGAATTAGTGCTAACTTTAGGTAGTCAAATGGTGGTATTAGCCGATAAAGCTAAAACACTTGACGAAGCACGCATAAAACTTCAGGAAGCCATTAACAATGGCAAAGCAATTGAAAAATTTAAAACGTTAATTGAAGCTCAAGGTGGTGATAGCACTGTTGTTGATCATCCTGAAAAATTAGCAAGTGCCCCCTATCAAATTGCTCTACCAGCACTCAAATCAGGTTACGTTTCTCGGATTGTTGCCGATCAAATTGGTATTATAGCTATGCAACTTGGTGCAGGTCGAGCAACCAAAGAGGATGTCATTGACCCTGCTGTAGGTATTGTATTACATAAAAAGGTTGGTGATAAAGTTCAGCAAGGAGAAGCATTGTTAACTATTCATGCGAGCACAGATAAACTGGATGCTATCAAACAAAAACTTTATGACAATATTACCATTAGTGATAATGCGCACGAGCCAACATTGATTTATAAAGTCATTACGGAGTAGTGATTGTCTGTAAGGAATTAGGAGACACCATGTATTGTTTAACTATAACTAAAAAACTATCACTAGTCCTTGCTTTGGGTCTATTTTCGGCCAATTCAATAGCAGATGCTATCACGCAACAGCCAATAGCCCATTCTTGGAAAGAGAATCAATCCTACCAATTCACCATTTTACATACGAACGATCATCATGGTCGTTTTTGGCAAAATGAAATTGGTGAATATGGGCTTGCCGCTCAAAAAACTGTGGTAGATGATATCAGAAAAGAAGTTACCGCCAAAGGTGGAACATTATTACTTTTGTCAGGTGGTGATATTAATACGGGTGTGCCTGAATCTGATGTACTTCAAGCTAAACCGGATTTTATCGGCATGAACGAAATAGGCTATGATGCTATGGCTGTTGGTAATCATGAATTTGATCATCCGTTATCAATCATTCGTGAACAACAACAATTGGCACATTTTCCTTTTTTGTCTGCTAATACTTACTTCAAAGGCACGGATAATCGTGTCTTTGATGCCTATAAAATGTTTGACTTAAATGGTGTCCGAGTTGCCGTTTTTGGTCTTACCACTGATGATACCATTCATCTCGCTTCACCAATGAATACGCGAGGTGTTGAGTTTCGCCAAACATTACCCGAAGCACAAAAAGTGATTGCTCAAATTCAACAAAACGAACACCCAGATATGATTATCGCCGTGACCCATATGGGACACTACGAAAATGGCGAACATGGTTCAATGGCACCGGGGGATGTAGAATTAGCCCGAGGCTTAAAATCGGGCGAATTGAATATGATTGTAGGCGGACATTCTCAAAATCCCGTTTGTATGGCAAGTGCAAATAAACGAGTCACTGAATATGTTCCCGGTACACCTTGCGCACCTGATCAACAAAATGGGACTTGGATAGTACAGGCTCACGAATGGGGAAAATATGTAGGTCGAGCAGATTTTGAATTTCTAAATGGAAAATTGACACTTAAAAATTATCAATTAATTCCTATTAACCTTAAAAAAGAAGTGGATAATGGCAACGACACTAAACGTCTTGAGTTTTATACCACTGAGATCCCTCAAGATCCACAACTATTGCAGATATTGCAACCATATCAAGAACAAGGCAGAAAAAAACTGTCAATTAAAAGCGGCGAATTAGTCGGTCGACTTGAAGGCGATCGCCATATTGTCCGATATCAGCAAAGTAATTTAGGACAATTATTACTCAGTGCTTTTATCGAAAAAACAGGGGCTGACATCGGAGTAATGTCGGGTGGAATGATCCGAGAGTCGCTTATTGAAGGAGACATTACTTATCGTGATATTTTAAAGGTAGAGCCTTTTGGCAATAGTGTTGTTTACTTTGATATAACGGGTAGTGAGTTAATTGAATATCTTAAAGTCGCAATGAGCAAGAATGCGGGGTCGGGAGGATTTGCTCATTTAAGAAATATTACTTTCACCCAAAAGGGAGAAAAAATTAGTAATATAAAAATTAATAATCAGCCTATCGAGTTACAAAAAAATTATCGAATAGCAACACTGGATTTTCTAGCGACAGGAGGTGATGGCTATCCGATAATGAATCTATTACCTACTTATGTGAATACAGGTTATCGTGATGCGGATGTTATAAAACAGTTTTTTGAGACACATTCGCCAATTAATGCTGCTGATTATGAACCAATACGGATGATTATCGAAAAATAATCATTAGGTTTACCATTTTAATTGAATAAATTTGCTTTTTAGTATCGAGGTTAATATGCACATGACAGAGTTTCAAAGCAGTTGTTATCAAATCGTCACCGACCCTAATTTATCACCAAAACAGAAAGCCAACTTATTGGCATTAGCGGCAGAAAATAATTTGCCTTATGTTGAACTTGATAATGAAACAAAGAAAGCGTTAGACGAAAATATCCTTTGTGATATGTTTGAAGGTCATGCGCCTTATAAGCCTCGATATGTGCTTCCTGATTATGCTAAATTTCTAAAGCAAGGCTCTGAGTGGTTAGAACTCGAACCCGCCAAAACGTTTGATGATGCAATAAATATGCTAACTATTGCTTATCATCATGTACCATCCGTTACCGGCATGCCTGTCTATCTGGGTTGTTTAGATCAAATATTGTTACCTTATGTTGGGCATCTCACTGAAGATGAACTTTATCAACGATTAAAACATTTTTGGATAATGTTAGATCGTAATTTACCTGATGCTTTTATGCATGCCAACATTGGTCCAACTGATAATGTTATCTGTCGTCTAATTTTACGTGTGGATAAAGAACTTAAACAAGTTGCACCGAATTTAACCTTTATCTATGATGAAAACATCACACCAGAAGCCTTATTATCCGTTGCAATTGGCAATATTTGCGAAACAGCAAAACCCCACATCGCCAATAATATGATGATTCAAAAAGATTTTGATGAAAAAGGCTATGGCGTTGTCAGCTGTTATAACTCCTTACCTATCGCTGGCGGTGGCAGTACTCTATCAAGAATTAACTTAAAAGAAGTGGCAAAGCGCAGTCAACATATTGATGATTTTCTGCAAAACACGCTACCCTATTATTGCCAATTGCAATTAAATTTAATCAAAGCCCGTTCAGCTTTTTTATACGAAAAGTCAAACTTCTTTCAAAATAGTTTTTTAGTAAAAGAAGGATTAATTGATGCCAACCGATTTGCACCTATGTTTGGTATTTACGCCATGGCAGAAGCGATTAATATTCTACAAGAAAAATCTAACTTAACGGGTCGCTATGGTGTCGATGAAGATGCTAATGAACTAGCTACCACCATTTCTAAACAATTAGCCGACTTTATTGATCATCATAAAATTAACCATGCTTGGCAAGGTAAAGCAATGTTACATGCTCAATCTGGCATCAGCACGGATAGAGGTACCACCCCTGGCTTACGGATCCCTTATGGCCACGAACCGGATCCCGTTACCCATATTATGGCACTGTTTAAACATCACCATTATTACACATCAGGCATTAGTGATATTTTAACGATTGATGAAACCATTAAAAATAATCCTTCTGCTTTACTGCAAATTTGTAAAGCGGCATTTAAATTTGGTTTCCGAGAGTTTACCGCCAATATTAGTGGTAATGATCTGGTGCGAGTAACAGGCTATATGGTGAGATTATCAGATATCAAAAAATATAAAGAAGAAGGCTCACGGATTAATACCACATTTTTAGGAAGTGAAGCCGCACAAGATACCATTAATAATAGCTACTTATGCCGTACTCCACGAGTGATCAGTCATGAACAAGTCATGGGCAATCGTTAATAAACTTTTACCCTTTTCTTGCGTTGATGGGCCTGGAAATCGATTAGTTATATTTTTACAAGGCTGTAATTTTAAATGCTTAAATTGCCACAATCCGTATACCATATCACTATGTCAGGATTGTGGTGATTGTGTTGCCACATGCCCACATCAGGCATTAACATTCAGCCATCATCAAGTTATCTGGCAAACATCAGCTTGCCAGCAATGTGATACTTGCCTTCAGACTTGCCAATATCACTCAACGCCAATGACTTTCCGATATAGTGTTGAAGATATACTAAACATCATTCGCAAATACCTACCCTTTTTAAATGGTATTACGCTCAGTGGAGGGGAAGCGACCATTCAATTACCTTTTATTGAAAAACTGTTTCATGCCATTAAACATGCCGATGACTTAAAACATTTAACCTGTTTTATTGATAGCAATGGTTATTTATCCCAAACGGGGTGGCAAAAAGTAGTGAATGTCATGGATGGTGCGATGATTGATCTTAAAGCTTGGGATACCCAAGTTCATAAAAAGTTAACCGGCAGAGATAATCATCGAGTCATAAAAACAATAGAATATCTTTCAAAGATCCAAAAATTACACGAAGTCAGATTTTTGATCATCCCAACTCATACAGATCTTCAAAATAAGGCAGAACAAATCGCGCACTTTTTATTGGCGTTGGATCCGAGTATCAGAGTGAGAATCAATGCATTTCACCACCATGGTGTACAAGGAATAGCTAAAACATGGGAACCAGCATCAAAACAACATGTCGAAAATTTTGCTACTGAGTTAAAGCAATTTGGGCTGAAAAATATTATTTTGCCCACTGTTTACTTATCATGATAATTAAATAGTTTTGATTAATGTGAAAATAGCCAAAAATATCAGGACGATGACGAGCTAATTAAAAAGATTGAGATATCGACCAACATCTTTATTATTGTAAAATTTTTACAATAAAAATGAGCAGGTTTTTAAATCTGCTCATTTAGTGGAAACCCAAAATTAAATTTAAAGATATTATCTTATCACTTTAACTGCGCTTTTTGAAAAAGCAGATAATTTTATATATTTTCTAATATTTAACACATAAGGTATATGCTATATCTGGTTCAACAATAACGTTACCTTCTACAATCCCTACACTGTAGTATCGATTATTTCCATATATATCTTTCACTGATGATTGTTCACTGGTGAAATAGAAATCATAATAGATGAAATTTTTCAAATTTGACAAACCATCTAACATATCTCGACCAATAATATCTAAAGGTGCATAGAAGTAGACTTTACCCCATTCTGGCGTTAATCCTTCACCAATTGCTCTTTTGTACCCATTATCTTTTACATAATAGTTATCATTAGTGGTTGGAGTGTAAGCTAAAGACGAGTTTGTAATCTCAGCTCGTGTTGGCAATCTATCATTATTGTTTTGACATAATCTATTTGAATTTTGCCAATTACCCGGAAGGTTATTTAAGAAATATAACCAATGTTTTATAGAAAAAGTATAATAAAACTGTGCTAGCGTTCTATTATTGGTCACTAATATGACAAATTTATCACCTTGACCAGGTACATTGTCAGTAAATTTAAATTCACTTTTAGAATCAGCGTTTGAATCACGTGCAGTATTAACTAATGAATTATTTGGATTTTTGACCAAGGTATAACTATAATCAGATATTGGATTGACCGGTACAATTCTGAAACGAGCTTCCGGAAAAGCATAAGTTGGGAAATAATTACCATTTTGATCTTTTGCAGTGGCCTTAAAGCCTTGATGAATAGTAAATTGATCACTGTTATAAGAAGGATTAACATCTATTGTATCAGCACCATAAGGCGCATAGTTCCCACCTTCATCCCAACCATTGTGAGTAATCAAAGCCAGTATACCGGGTCTGATAAAACAGATACCGTCATCAGCACTTACTTCAAATGTTTTTGATACTTCTCTTGGTTCTGAAGTACTAGGCTCACCGTACTGAGTTTTAGCAATAAATTGAATCGTCACTTTTACCGATGATTTTGCATTAGCAGTAGATGAGTTACACACATCACGACCCAAAAATGAAGTAGAGTTAGAAGGAATAATATTATTGTTCTGGTCTCGCCATTCAGCATTAATCGATTGAATGATAAAACTACCGTTAGTAGCCAATTTATCTCCATCCACATCATTGATATCACTATCATTCAAGCTTGAAGTATCGACATCAAATGAATAAAGACTAGGAGACGTATTGTAAGCAACAGAAATCTTATCGCTATTACCCGGCGAAATTATCGCTGGATCAAGACCATCAATATTTAATTTGACTTGAATTCCGTTTAAAACTTTTGTGTCAGCGGTTTCTAGAATTTCAGGTGGATTACCGTGAATATATTGCGCTGTAATAGCAGAAACTGATAATCCAGCTAAAGCGATGTGACAAAAAAGCCCAAAAAAAGCAACAACGGCAATATTCAATATTAATTGCATCAGATAAAGTTTTTTGGAAACAAACATATCACTATTCATGCTAATTCCTCTACCCATAAGCTTGTCTATAAGTTGAAACAAAGTTATTGATTTGAAGTTTTAGTGAACGACAAATTTATCAAAATTCGATAAAAATGTTACCGGTTACATTTTCAATTTATAAAAAAATTACAAGCAATCATAACCATTAGAAGTTGTTAAATTGTATCCATTTAAAGGCAAATTTTGTTGATAACTTGGCAACAACGGATCATTTCGTTTTAAAAAAAGTGCAATATTCCAATACCGTTAATTACTTTATTTAAGAATATTAAAATAAGAAATGCTAAATAAAAAGATCAGGTTAAAACAGTTTAACTATACTAACTTGCTGATTAATTAAAATAATTAATTGTACAAGATGACAAATAATTGAATCAATTTTATATAGTATATAATAATATGAGTAATATGGAATAGCTAAATATTGATTTATCATTATTTAATGGCTTTCAGATGAATATTGGATGGAAAAATACACAAGCTAAATAAGTTAACCTAGCTGATTTTATTTTCAACCATTGTATTTATTATTAGAGTTTTATTAAAATGTTATGAAATAAACATTAAACAAAAAGAAGGCGTTAGCCTCCTTTTCGTTTTATCGAACACATATTAACGCCGCTATTTTCCCTTTTTAAAAGCAGCGGCAAAAGCATTGCCCATTGCGCTATTGGTAACCGGCGTTGACTGTGTATTTTTAGCCGTGCTGGTTGATTTATTCATTTTCGGTTTGCCACCTTCAGAGTTTGGCATTGTTGGATCATCAAGTCGCATTGATAAAGCAATACGTTTACGAGCAATATCAACTTCCATCACTTTAACTTTGACAATATCACCAGCTTTAACTACGCTTCGAGGATCTTCTACAAACTTATCAGATAAGGCTGATATATGAACTAACCCATCTTGATGAACACCAATATCGACAAACGCACCAAAATTAGTCACGTTAGTTACGGCACCTTCCATAACCATGCCTACTTTCAAATCTTCCATGGTTTCGATATTATCGGCAAATTGAGCTGTTTTAAATTCTGGCCGTGGATCGCGTCCGGGTTTATCAAGTTCTTTGATAATATCAGTCACCGTAGGCACACCAAAATGGTCATCAACATAATCAACTGCTTTGAGTGAGTTTAAATATTTCGAATCACCTAAAATCTCTTTTAATGATTTATGGTTTTTATCTAAAATACGTTCTACAACCGGATAAGCTTCAGGGTGAACGGCTGATGCATCAAGTGGATTATCGCCATCCATAATACGCAAAAAACCAGCACATTGTTCATAGGCTTTAGGCCCTAGGCGTGAAACTTTTAGTAACTGCTTACGGTTAGAAAATTGTCCATTTTCATTACGCCAATTAACAATATTTTGTGCAATAACTTTATTGAGTCCCGCTATGCGAGCTAATAACATCATCGATGCTGTATTTAAATTTACCCCAACCGCATTGACCCCATCTTCTACAACAGCATCCAATTTTTTTGCGAGCTGAGTTTGGCTAACATCATGTTGATACTGACCGACACCAATTGATTTCGGATCAATTTTTACAAGTTCAGCTAGGGGATCTTGCAGACGACGAGCAATCGATACTGCACCACGTATTGATACATCCAAATCAGGAAACTCTTGAGCGGCTAGCTCGGATGCAGAATAGACCGATGCACCTGCTTCACTTACAATGACTTTTTGACCTTTGACTTCAGGATATTTTTTTTGTACATCGAGATAAAAACGTTCGGTTTCACGCGATGCCGTGCCATTACCAATCGCCACTAATTCAACTTGGTATTTAATGCATAGCGCCGCAACAATCATTGCAGCTTTATCCGCTTGCCCGGTATGCGGATAAATTGTTTCAGTTGCGACTAATTTACCCGTTGCGTCAACAACAGCAATTTTTACGCCTGTTCGTAATCCTGGATCCATTCCCATGGTAACTTTCATCCCTGCCGGCGCAGCCATTAACATATCATGCAAGTTAGCGGCAAACACATTGATCGCCTCTTCCTCCGCCTGCTCACGTAAAGTGGTCATCAGTTCGGTTTCCATGTGCATTAAAATTTTAATTCGCCATGTCCAATTAATGACAGCTTTTCGCCATTTATCTGCGGGTTGATCGTTAAAATGAATGCCTAAATGCTCAGTAATAATTTGCTCGCAATAGCTCTCTTTAGGCGTTTCTTCAAATTGCGGATCGGCGTTAAGTGAAAGTTGTAAAAAGCCTTCATTTCGTCCTCTGAACATCGCTAAAGCACGATGAGAAGGCACTTTTGAAATCAGTTCACTTTGCGCAAAATAATCACGGAATTTTGCCCCTTCTTCCTCTTTACCTGCAACCACTTGTGAAACTAAATGTGCATTATTCCATAGATAATGGCGTACTTTAGCTAGCAATGTCGCATCTTCGGCAAATCGTTCCATTAGGATGTATCGTGCCCCATCCAATGCAGATTTAGTATCGTCAATTCCTTTTTCAGAATTAAAGAATTTTTCCGCTTCGCTATCAGGATCAAGTGATGGATTATCCCATAACGCATCGGCCAATGGTTCAAGTCCTGCTTCAATAGCAATTTGTCCCCGTGTACGGCGTTTAGGTTTATAGGGTAGATAGAGATCTTCAAGTTCAGTTTTACTGAGTGTTTGGATAATTTTTTGACTCAGTTCTGGGGTGAGTTTTCCTTGTTCCTCAATTGACTTTAATATCGTTTGTTTACGATCTTCAAGTTCTCGCAAATAACCTAACCGACTATCTAAAGTACGTAGTTGGGTATCATCTAACCCACCGGTCACTTCTTTACGATAACGCGCAATAAAAGGAACAGTGCTTCCTTCATCTAATAATTGAATAGCAGCTAAAACTTGTTCTGGTTTAACTGTCAATTCACCCGCTATAATATGGCTTATTTGATTATTTATCATGATATCTCTGTATATCTCGTCGATTAACGGAATGTAAACTTATTATGCAAAAAGCTAATTATATAACAAGAGAGGGCTACTTGGCACTCGATCGTGAATTGAAATATTTATGGAAAGAAGAAAGACCTCGTGTTACTCAAGCGGTTTCTGATGCGGCAGCCCTTGGCGATCGTAGTGAAAATGCAGAATATATTTATGGAAAACGACGATTGCGTGAAATTGACAGACGAGTACGATTTTTGACAAAGCGTTTAGAAATATTAACCATTGTCGATCCCGATCCAAGGCTAGAAGGAAAAGTATTTTTTGGTGCTTGGGTAAAACTGGAAGATGAATCCGGTCACGCGCAAATTTACCGTATTGTGGGAGCCGATGAATTTGATCCTAAAAAAAATTGGATTTCCATTAATAGTCCGGTTGCCAGAGCGTTAATTGGTCATAAAGTTGATGATGAAATATCAGTAATGACACCGAATGGAAAAGCTTATTTTTGTATTCTAAAAATTAGCTATACTCAAATAATATAATGTTATATATTGATAATTTAATCGTTAAAAAATAAAGGAATATTATGAAAAGAAAAAGAAGGTTGGTTTCTCAAAGCGTACTTTTTTTATTAATGTTAATGATGGTCGTTTCTTATTATTTTTTTAAACCTAATGATACAAAAACATTATCATCAAATAATGAATTAACGTTAAAATTTGATCATATTGAATTTGCTAAACTAAATTCTCTCTTTACTATAATGAATAAAGATGGATTTAATATGCAGTCAGACGATGAATTCGGTCCAATTGGCTTCTATGATAAGAATTCTAAGCAATTTTATTCAGTTAATGGATCGGGTCTAAAAAGTTTTAAATTTAAAAGTAATACACCGATTAACGGTCATTACTACCCTGATTTTTCTGTTATCATTTTACCATTTGATTCTAAAACTGAAGCTGAAAAATATAAGAAACTATTGCAGAAACCACTTATTTGTAATCATACCATTGACGAATGTGAATCGATGAAAGAGCCTTATACATTAGTAACTAATGGGCATTTCGTTTTTATACTTTATACCAAAGCCGAAATGTTTAAAGAGTATATAGAAAGATACGCAAAAGTTTTACAAAATCTTCCTATGTAATGATTCAATTATTTATAGGTATAATGTCTAGTGTCTATATATTAGGATGAATTCAGTTTACAATTAAGATCACGATTACTCATCATTGAATTTATTATGATCACTGTCAGTCAATTATTTATCTATCCGATTAAATCGCTTGCAGGTATTCCCCTAAATATGTCAAATGTCATTGAAGGGGGATTCGAATATGATCGTGTATTGATGATTAGTGAACCTGACGGAACATTTATCACCGCAAGACAATTCCCTGAGCTTTTAAAACTAAAAACATCCATTGTTGATAACAATATTCTTGTTTCAACGCCTTATAATGAATCAATCACAATTAAATTTGATGAATTTACTGAAAGTAATGAACCAACAGAAGTTTGGGGTAATCATTTTACCTCTCACATTGCACCTATCAGAATTAATCAATTTTTTAGCCATATTTTACAAAAGGATGTGCAATTACGTTGGATCGGTACCAATTTAACCAGACGGACTAAACGATATCCTCAAACTTCGGTGAGCTTTGCAGATGGCTATCCTTATCTATTATTAAATGAAGCTTCGTTCAATTATTTACAACAAAGATGTTCGGAAAAGCTTGATATTCAGCAGTTTCGAAGCAATATCATCATACAAGGTGCCCTTCCTTTTGCCGAAGATGGCTGGAAAACCATCAAAATCGGCAATGTAATCTTTGATATCGTTAAACCGTGTAGTCGCTGTGTACTTACCACTTTTAATATTGATACAGCAAAACCGTTAGCAAATAATGAACCCCTCAATACGCTCCGCTATTTTCGTACTGATGAGCAAGGGGAAATAGATTTTGGTATGAATATGATTGCGCGTAATTTCGGCTCGATATCAATTGATGATCCTGTCGAGATATTAGAACGACAACCAGCAAAAAAATATATTGAATTTTTTCCTAAAGATAATCAATTAAACCATGAACAATGTAATATTACTTTTGAGGGCAAAACATTCAAAGGAAATCAGCAACAAACTATTCTAGAACAACTGGAACAACATAATATTACTATCCCTTATTCATGCAGAGTTGGAATTTGTGGTAAATGTGCAGTGATATTGAAAGCAGGAAAAGTAGCGCCTCTCACTCAATCTGCAATAAAACACAACCACCATATTTTAGCTTGTAGTTGTGTACCTAAAGGTGATATCAACATTGAATTAGTAAAAAAATCCAAATAATCATTGATTAAACCTGTTTAAAATGCGTTTTAACTTACACTATGTTGTGAACAACAAAGTCAAATCATCATAGATTAAAATTGAATTTACCTATTACTGATTTAAAATTCGAAAGTTTGGAATAAAATTGTCTAAGAAATGGCTTCTAACTTAAGGTCTGTCAACGAACTCTCATCCATTACATTTTTTTGTATTGGTGCTAGTCTATCATTCATTACTTTAATTGCTTCAGAAAAGTAAAATGTTTTATTCATTGCGACAAAAGTAGGTTGAGCAATAATACACAGTGAAGCATTTTCACCCGCTTCAACAACTAATAAAAAAACCCGTTGCCCCCCCTCTTGCATATTGACTTCAACGATGTCCGCTAATTTAGGACTATATAACATAGGTTGTTGACAAAAATACCAACTTTTTGGCATTTGAGGTTTAATGAAATTGGCAGCAACAATGGCATTAATGGATAATTCAATCTTTTGCGAGTCTGTTAATGCTAATATTTGGCAGCTATCATAAAATTGATAATAGGATGTCGCATCACTCACTGAAAATGGAAATTCCTTAAAAACATCGGGAATTAGCATTTTACTGGAATAGCATGAACGAAATAACATATCGTTTGATACTTCAAGCATCAAACTATCATATTGATTATCAAAATACCAACGCCAACAATCTGTTGGTCGAAAAGCAATTTTCATTGATATGTTATCCCTCCATTAAATTAAAAAATTACATAAAAGATAACATAATTTAGGTAAAAAATAAATAAAAAAGTAAAATAAAATTTATTTAATTATTTAATTTTTAAACATTTTAAAGATCTTTATTAAGGATCCAAATGATCTAAGTTAGATCCTTTTTTTGATCTTTAGATCCAAAGTGCTGACATTAAAATTTATCATTTAATATTAATTAAATAGATTTAAGTCCCATATTGATTTTTTGACATAAAAAAAGGTGCAAATAAGCACCTTTTAATATAGCTAATAATGACGGCTTATTAGCTAGCAACATTAATTCGCTTCATATCCGTCATATAACTACGTAATTTTCGACCTATAATCTCAATTGGGTGATGACGAATTTCATCATTGACATCACGTAATTGCGCATTATCAACACTACCTTCAGGGATCGCTTTGCCAAGATCGCCTGATTGTAACATCGGCATAAATTTTTCTTTTAATAATGGAATGGCGGCATTAGCAAAAAGATAATTACCATATTCAGCAGTATCAGATATTACCACATTCATTTCATATAAACGCTTACGAGCAATCGTATTAGCAATTAAAGGAAGTTCATGTAATGATTCATAATAAGCTGATTCTGGTAAAATACCTGACTCAAGCATGGTTTCAAATGCAAGTTCTACTCCTGCTTTAACCATTGCAACCATCACAACCCCTTGATCAAAGTAGGCTTGCTCATCAATTTTACCTTGATATTCAGCAGCTTTTTCAAAGGCTGTTTCACCCGTTTCTTTACGCCATTTTAATAAGTTCGCATCATCATTTGCCCAGTCTTTCATCATGGTTGCTGAAAACTCACCCGAAATAATATCATCCATATGTTTACGATAAAGATCGGTCATGATCACCTTTAATTCTTTAGCTAACGCATTAGCGCGTAATTTAGCTGGATTCGACAAGCGATCCATCATTAATGTAATACCACCTTGTTTCAATGCTTCAGTAATGGTTTCCCAACCAAACTGTAGCAATTTACACGCATAAGCAGGATCAACACCATCTGCCACCAGTTTATCAAAACAAAGCAATGATCCTGTTTGCAGCATACCGCAAAGGATCGTTTGTTCTCCCATAAGATCAGATTTAACTTCAGCAACAAATGAAGACTGTAAAACACCGGCACGATGTCCACCAGTTGCTGCCGCCCATGCTTTAGCGATCGCCAAACCTTCACCTTTTGGATCATTTTCAGGGTGAACGGCGATCAGAGTTGGAACACCAAATCCTCGTTTATACTCTTCACGTACCTCGGTACCCGGACACTTCGGCGCAACCATAACAACTGTGATATCAGGACGAATTTTTTCGCCAACTTCAACAATATTAAAACCATGAGAATAACCTAAAGCGGCTCCCTGTTTCATCAATGGTTGTACAGCTTTTACTACCGCTGAGTGTTGTTTGTCAGGTGTTAAATTAATCACTAAATCAGCAGTAGGAATTAACTCTTCATAACTGCCTACTTTAAACCCATTTTCAGTTGCTTTTTTCCATGAAGGACGCTTTTCTGCAATCGCTTCTTTACGTAAAGCATAGGCAATATCAAGTCCTGAATCTCGCATATTTAAACCTTGATTCAGACCTTGCGCACCACATCCTACTATTACAATTTTTTTACCCTTTAAAAAATCGGCTTCCGATGCAAATTCATCACGAGCCATAAAACGGCATTGACCAAGTTGGTGTAATTTTTCACGTAAATTCAGAGTATTAAAATAGTTTGACATTAGGATCTCCATTAATTTATTTGTCATAATCGAATTGCCAACACTATAACTGAATTTAATTATTGCGAAAATTGATATATTTAAAAAATTATATTGCATAAAATGCAATATACTTGCTAAATGTAATGCTTTCTTTTACTCTAAGCCACTATTTAATTATTGATAAATTATTCAATATGGATACACGATATAAGCAAGCAAATAAAGAAGCTAAGCTTTCACTGTTATTAACAATTATTTATCTTCTTGGCTGGATTGTTTGTGCTTACGGCGCTAGCGATAAAACTGGCTTTTTGGGTCTTCCATTATGGTTTGAATTATCCTGCATTATGGTACCTGTCGGGTTCATTTTATTATGCTGGGTCGTTGTAAAATTTCATTTCAAAAACATCTCATTAGAACAAACTAAGTGATCAAACAATGCATTTAGATATTATATTACCGCTAGTCATCTATCTTATTTTTGTGTTTGCCCTATCTATTTATGCTTATGTCAAACGCAAAAAAGTCAATCAATTTACCGATTACTTTATTGGTAATCGAACAATGGGGGGATTTTTGCTCGCCATGACGCTGGCGGCAACTTACATCAGTGCCAGCTCGTTTATTGGTGGCCCTGGTGCTGCTTACAAATTCGGACTGGGTTGGGTTTTGCTGTCTATGATTCAAGTCCCTACTGTCTTGCTATCTCTGGGTATTTTGGGCAAAAAATTTGCCATTTTAGCTCGCAAATATAATGCTATCACGTTAAGTGATATGCTTTATGCGCATTATAAAAGTAAGATAATAGTTTGGTATGCCAGTATTGCTTTAGTGGTTGCTTTTGTCGGTGCAATGACTGTTCAGTTTGTCGGTGGTGCTCGATTATTAGAATCATCAGTAGGCATACCTTATAATGTCGGTCTACTTATTTTCGGTATTGGTACGGTGATATATACCGCATTTGGTGGATTTCGAGCAAGTATCTTAAACGATGCTTTCCAAGGTTTAGTGATGATCATTGGCTCAATATTACTTTTAACCGCCATTATTTATGCTGGCGGTGGATTAACGGCTATTGTTGAGCGTTTAAAAGAAATCGATCCTGCATTATTAACACCACAAGGCCCTGGCAATTTTATGGACTTTCCATTTATGGCATCATTCTGGATTTTAGTCTGTTTTGGTGTGGTTGGTTTACCGCATACAGCGGTACGTTGTATGGCTTATAAAGACAGTAAAGCAGTACATCGGGGCATCATTATCGGTACGATTGTTGTTACAGTTATTATGTTAACCATGCACCTATCTGGCGCACTTGGGCGAGCAATTATTGATGATTTAAGCGTTCCCGATCAAATTGTCCCAACTTTGATTATTAAAGTGATGTCTCCATTAGCAGCAGGTATCTTTTTGGCTGCACCTCTGGCTGCAATTATGTCAACTATTAATGCTCAACTGTTACAAGTCTCTTCTGTAATTATAAAAGATCTGTTTTTAAGCATTAAACCTGAAACAAAATGCAGTGATAAAACACTCACTCGAATATCGGTTGTCATTACCTTTATTTTTGGCGCATTGCTTATTTTAGCAGCTTGGAATCCACCTGATATGATAATTTGGTTAAATTTGCTTGCTTTTGGTGGTTTAGAAGCGGTATTTTTATGGCCTTTGGTACTTGGCTTATATTGGAAAAAAGCTAATGCAACTGGCGCATTATATTCTATGTTCGCTGGCGCCATAAGTTATACCCTTTTAGCCGCTTATGACATTAAAATTTATTCTTTCTATCCAATTGTGCCTTCATTAATTATTGGATTGGTTGTTTTTATCATTGCCAATAGATTTGGTAACTTAAGGAAAAATTATGCCTTGGATTCAACTCAAAATTAACACAACAAGTGATCATGCAGAAAAGATAAGTGATCTTTTGGAAGAATCGGGGGCGCTATCTGTTACTTTTCAAGATACCTATGATACGCCCGTATTTGAACCATTACCCGGGGAAACAAAACTGTGGGGTAATACTGATGTTATTGGTCTGTATGATGCTCAAACTGATTTAGACGAATTAAAAGCGATACTAAATCTTGACCAGTATTCTTATAGATTCGAACAATTAGAAGATAAAGATTGGGAACGTGAATGGATGGATAACTTTCACCCAATGCAATTTGGCAAACGCCTATGGATTTGTCCAAGTTGGCGACCAGTTCCTGATCCTAATGCGATCAATGTGATGTTAGATCCCGGCTTAGCTTTTGGAACAGGCACCCACCCTACCACTGCATTATGCCTCAAATGGCTTGATAGTTTAGACTTAAAAGATAAATTAGTAATTGATTACGGTTGTGGTTCTGGGATTCTTGCCATTGCTGCACTAAAACTGGGTGCCAAACGTGTCATTGGCATTGATATTGATCCTCAAGCTATTCAAGCTAGCCGAGATAACGCAGAACGTAATCAAGTAAGCAATGATCTTGAGCTTTATCTGGCTAAAGACATACCGGATAATTTACAAGCCGATATTTTAGTGGCAAATATTTTAGCTGGTCCTTTAAAAGAGCTTGAACCCAATATCAATAATTTAATTAAAGCGAATGGATTACTTGGGTTGTCAGGTATTTTAACTTCTCAATCTCAAAGCGTTTATTGTGCTTATCAAGACCATTTTGTTCTTGATCCTGTTGCTGAACAAGAAGAGTGGTGTCGAATCACAGGCAAAAAAAAGTAAAAAAATGACACTACCCCCTTTTAACTTCGAGAAAAAATGCGTAATATAGCCGACCTTAATTTACTAAGCATTGGTAAAGTTACATTAAGAAATAATTTAATCGCTGCGCCAATGGCTGGAATTAGTGATAGACCATTTCGAAATCTATGCTATCAGTTTGGTGCTGGCATGACTATTTCCGAAATGTTTTTAGCTAATTCAGATGTTTGGCAAACAAAAAAATCAGCTTTGAGGATGGTTTCAACTGATGATATGGGCGTTCGAGCAATTCAACTCGTGGGTTCAGATCCAGATGAAATGGCTAAAGCAGCGGAATTTAATGTTAAGCATGGTGCAGAATTGATTGATATCAACATGGGATGCCCTGCTAAAAAAGTCAACAAAAAAATAGCTGGTTCTGCATTAATGCAGTATCCAGAGCTGATTAAAATGATTTTGCAAAAAGTTGTTGGTGCTGTTGATGTGCCAGTAACATTAAAAATGCGGACTGGATGGGATAAAAATCATAGAAATTGCATTGAAATCGCACAAATTGCGCAGGATTGCGGAATAAAGGCGATTACTATTCATGGGCGCACACGTGAATGCCTATTTGAAGGTAAAGCAGAGTATCATTCAATAAAAGCAGTAAAGGAACAGGTAACTATCCCAGTCATTGCTAATGGTGATATTTGTACCCCTGAACAGGTAAAAGATGTTTTTCAATATACGCAAGCTGATGGTATAATGATCGGCCGAGCGGCACAAGGGCGACCTTGGATATTTGAAGAAATTGCATTCTATCTAACACATGGAAAGTTACAAAAAGAAAAGACAGTTGATGAAGTTGAGCAAATCGTATTAACGCACCTTGAAGAACTTTATCAATTTTACGGAGAATACAAAGGATTACGGATTGCCAGAAAGCATGTAAATTGGTATACCAAGAATTATGCTGATAGCGATCAATTTAGGCGCTTATTTAGTGTACTTAGCACCACAAGTGAGCAAGTTAAAACACTAAAAGCATTTTTTAGTCAAATTAGAAACAACAAAAAGAGTTAAGAATACTATGTCAGAACAACGCGTTACAGCTGCAGCACTAAAATTTACAACTGTAAACTCTCAAGACCAAATAACACAAAAACCTTTGCGAGATTCTGTCAAGCAAGCTTTAAAAAACTATTTATCACAACTTAATGGTGAAGATCCTAATGATCTATATGAATTAGTGTTAGCTGAAGTTGAACACCCATTCCTTGATATGGTTATGCAATATACACGTGGAAATCAAACTCGAGCGGCTAATATGCTCGGTATTAACCGTGGTACACTACGTAAAAAATTAAAACAATATGGTATGAGTTAATCAATAACACATTATGTTTTGTTTTAAGTTTGAAAAACGCCTACTTTGCTAGGCGTTTTTTGGTTTTTAAATGAAGATATATTCTTTAAATCATTACATGTTTGAATATCTACAATTAAGTTAAGCAGATTGTCGTTTAATTAATTTAGGTTTTAATTTTATGGTTTGTGGCGATTGTGATGGATTAAGAAAACGATTTAATAACATTTCCACAGCTAATTGTCCAAGTTCTTTTTTGGGTTGATGAATCGTTGTTAACGGTGGAGTCATATACTGGGCAATTTCAATATCATCATAACCAATGATAGCAATATCTTTACCCACTTCTAATCCATTTTGGTATAGTGCCTGATAAGCACCTATAGCCATAGCATCATTACTACAAAATACAGCTTGAGGCAAAATAGGCAGATTTAACAAATTTTGCATTGCTGTTACCCCTGATGCAAATTGAAAATCACCTTGAACTTCATAGCCCTCAATAATAGGCAAATTAGCTTCTTTTAATGCGGTACGATATCCTTGTAAACGAAATTGTGCCTGCGTATTATTTAATGGGCCTGTTATACAAGCTATGCGTTGATAGTTTTGATCGACCAAGTATTGCATAGCAATGGTCGCCCCATAAAAAGAGTTATCTTGAATTGTATCGCAAACATCATTAAAAGGAGACCAATCCATCATTACCATAGGTAATTTGGGATAACGATCAAAAATTTGTTGGGGTATAGATTGTGTTTCGGTACACATAGCGAGTAGACCATCAACACGCTTTTGCAATAGATGTTCAAAATTATCAAGCATCCTTTGATGATCCCCTTCCGTATTACATAATATTAAATTATAACCTCGTTCATAACAGCTATTTTCAACCCCTTTTACAACTTCTGAATAAAAGGGGTTACTGCTTGTTGTTATTAGCATGCCAACGGTGTAAGTTTTATTACTTTTTAGACTTCTGGCAATTGCTGATGGAATATAATTGAGTTGTTTAATCGCCAACTCAACTTTTTCACGAATACTAGGACTTACATAACGATCGTTATTAATAACATGAGACACCGTTGATGTTGAAACTTTTGCAAGATTTGCAATATCTTTCATCGTAGCCAATTTTTCTTACTCTTATAAGTTCTGTAGTCTAAGAAAATTATCAACTTCTTCACGAGTAGGCACAGATGTTTGTGCACCAGCTTTCGTCACTGACAATGCGCCTGCTGCATGAGCATACTTGACAGCTTGGTTAAGTGTTTTTCCTTCCAAAAGAGCAGTCACAAGCATACCATTAAAAGTATCACCAGCTCCAATGGTATCAATAGCTTTTACTTGAAATCCAGTAATTAATTCTCCATTACCAGCACAACTAACCCAAGCACCTTTATCACCTAGGGTAATAATTACTATTTTAACACCTTTATTATGCAAAAAAGACGATGCTTTCTGCGCATCAAGAATTGTTAAAACTTTTATGCCTGTTAAATATTCAGTTTCTGTTTCATTTGGCGTAATAATGTCTATATTTTTTAGCAAATCATCTGATAGTTGCTTTGCTGGTGCAGGATTTAAAATAACTTGTGTATGATGCTGTTTTGCTAATTTTGCCGCATGTTCAATTGTTTCTAACGGGGTTTCTAATTGCATTAATATTGCGTCGGCATTGATAATATCATCCGCAAAATTCAGCAAATATTCTGGCGTCACTGCGTTATTTGCACCTGAATAAATTGCTATTTGATTTTCGCCTTCTCCATTAACTAAGATTAAAGCAACACCTGTGTTTTCATCATCTATCGTTGTAACAGAATGCGTATTAATATGATCTTCCTTTAACTGTAACTTAACTTTTCTTCCTAAATCATCATTGCCAACAGCAGCAATAAATTGTACGTTTGCACCTAAACGACCTGCAGCAACAGCTTGATTAGCCCCTTTACCACCAAATGAGATCTGGTAAGCAGAACCTGTTAAAGTTTCACCTGGTTGTGGAAATGTAGGGACATTTAAAATATGGTCAACGTTAACGCTACCCAGAACAATTAATTTTTTATCAATCATCGATTTCTTTCCTATTAAAATAAAAATAGAACGCAAAAATGCGTTCTTTAAAAATTTATTTAGTAATAAGCTTTAATTCTACTGGAATTTTTTCATCAACTTTTTCACCTTTTAATACTTTATCAGCAACTTCTATCCCAATTGCTCCAATTTTTTCTGGTTGTTGAGCTACTGTTGCTGCTAGTTTACCTTTTTCTACTGATTTAATACCGTCATCTGTACCATCAAATCCTACAACAAGGATATCTTCTCGCCCTGCTGTTTTGATTGCACGTACTGCACCTAATGCCATTTCATCATTTTCAGCAAATACCGCTTCTACTGACGGATAAGCACTTAACAGATTCTGCATAACATTCATACCTTTAGCACGATCAAAATCTGCAGGTTGTGCCGTCAATAATGTAAAATTATTTTGTTGTTGTGACTTTATAAAACCTTCACCTCGCTCGCGTGAGGCAGATGTACCCACAATTCCTTGTAATTGAATCACTTTTGCAGTGGCACCTAATTTTTCAAAAATAAAATCACCAGCCATTTTACCGCCTGCAATATTATCTGAAGCAATATGACTTATCACCTTGCCTTTAATTGATGCTCTATCTAGTGTGATAACAGGTATCCCTGCTTTATTCGCAGCAAGTACAGCATTACCAACCGCTTCAGAATCCGTTGGGTTGATTAAAATCACTTTTGCATTTTTAACGATTGTATCTTCGACATTTGCAAGCTCTTTTGCTGGATTGTTTTGTGAATCTAATACAACTAGGTCATAACCTAATTCATTAGCTTTTTTAACCGCACCGTCTTTTAATGTTACAAAAAAAGGATTATTAAGTGTCGAAACGACTAAAACCATATTTTCTTTTGCCAGAGTTTGGCATGCTAAAGTAAAACTCAACACTACACCACTAACAGTGGTAATAATTTTTTTCAATTTCATAACTTTCTCCATGGATAATTTAATTATTAAAAAACTTATTTATTGGTTCGTTTATCTATTAATACTGCCAATAAAATAACCACACCTTTTACTATCATTTGATAATAGGAATCGACATTTAACATATTTAATCCATTATTTAAGAAACCCAAAATTAATGCGCCAATCAATGTACCAATGATTTTTCCTCGACCACCTGACATACTTGTACCACCTAAAACAACGGCGGCGATTGCGTCCATTTCATAACCTGTACCTGCGTTTGGTTGGGCAGATGATAATCTTGCAACCTCTATCGTACTGGCAAGTGCACAAAGTAAACCACTCATTGCATAGACTATAATTTTGACTTTATCAACATTGATACCTGATAATCGTGTTGCCGCCTCGTTGCCACCTAAAGCGTAGATATAACGTCCTAAACGGGTATATTTTAGTAAGTACCACACAGATGCAAACACAATTATCATTATCCAAATAGGAACTGGCATTCCCAAAACTCGTCCACTTGCAAACCATTCAAAGCATTCAGAGTTATCATTGCTTCCTGTAGAAATTGGACTTCCTTTGGTATATACATTAGTCACACCACGTAAAATAAGCATCATAACTAAAGTAGCGATAAACGCTTGTAATTGACCTTTAGCGATAATAAAACCCGAAAAAGCGCCAAATAATGCACCTAAAGCCAAAGACACTGCTATAGCGATAAAAGGAGATATATCCATACCAATTATCGACGCTGTGATTGCACCAGCTAAAGCAAAAATAGATCCCACTGCTAGATCGATACCAGAAGTTAAAATAACTAATGTCATCCCAACTGCAATAATCGCATTAACCGACGTTTGCTGTAAAATATTGAAAAAATTGGTTAAGGTAAAAAAATTATCACTTAAACATGAAACTATGATGATTAAAACAAGTAAAGTAATCAGTGACTTTTGCTCAACGAGTATATTTTTGAGTGTTTTATTTTGCAGCATCAACTCTCTCCTGTATTTTTTCCAACGGCAGCAGCCATAAGTTTTTCTTGTGTTGCTTCACAAATAGAAAAGTCACCTGTTACTTTTCCTTCGTAGATAACTAAAATACGGTCACTCATTCCAAGGACTTCTGGCATATCAGATGAAACAAGAATGACACTTAAACCCTGTTGTTTAAATTGATTAATTAATTGATAAATCTCTTTTTTAGCACCAACATCTACACCTCGAGTTGGCTCATCCAAGATTAATATACTAGGGCGAGTCATTAAACCTTTGGCAATAGCAACTTTCTGCTGATTACCACCGGATAAAAAGTTAATGATCTGTTTTGTAGAAGGGGTTTTGATATTAAACAATTTAATAAAATTACTTACGGCCTGCTGTTCATCTTTTAAACTCAATTTCTTGAATGGAGTAATAAAATGATTAAGGGCATTTAGGGACATATTATCTTTAACAGACATACCCAATATTAAGCCATCTTTTTTACGATCCTCAGAGATATAAACAATACCGTGAGTTAATCCATCTTTTGGAGAACACGTTTTAATAGGTTTACCATTCAACACGATACTTCCCGATTTTGCAGGATTAGCACCATATATCATTTTCATTAACTCTGTTCTACCTGCCCCCATCAAACCAGAAATACCAAGTATTTCGCCTTCATGGAGACAAAAACTTACATCATTGACGCCAAAGCCGGTTAAATGTTTAACCTCTAGCGTGACGTTTCCTCGCTTCCTATCAATACGAGGATATTGCTCTTCAAGCTTTCGACCAACCATCATTTCTATAAGGATATCTTCATTTAATTGATCAATGGATTTTTCGCCAACAAATTGCCCGTCTCGTAATACCGTTACTTGATCACAAATTTCAAAGATTTCTTTTAAACGATGTGAAATATAAACTACACCGCAATTTTGTTTTTTAAGTTTTCGGATAACTTCAAATAATGACGCGGTCTCAGTATCTGTAAGTGCATCGGTTGGTTCATCCATGATAATTACTTTGGAATTAAAGCTAAGCACTTTGGCTATTTCAACCATTTGTTGCTCGCCTATAGATAAATCACTTACTAAACGTCGACTATCGTAATTTAGATGAAGTTCTGCCAGTAATTTATCTGCTTCTTGGTATGTCTTCTTCCAATCAATACAACCTAATTTATTTGTAAATTCACGACCTAAAAATATATTTTCGGCAATGTTGAGTTCAGGTATCAAGTTTAATTCCTGATGAATAATACCAATTCCCGCTTCTTGAGAAGATTTAGGACCTTTAAAGTTAACTTTATTACCTAAATAAACAATTTCCCCTTCATCTTTTTGATAAATACCGGTAATGATTTTCATTAACGTCGATTTACCTGCACCATTTTCACCGATAAGAGCCATAACCTGCCCTGCCCGAACCGATAAATCAGCACCAGCTAATGCTTTTACGCCGGGAAAAGATTTGTGAATATTGGTCAGCTGTAATAGATTTTCGTTCATAAATCTCTCATTACGTTGTTGGATTAACAGGATTAGAAAATTACGCCCGACTGCAAAATGATGTTAGCAAATGGTGAGCATTCACCCGTTCTGATAACCGCTTTACAGTGATGAGTCTGAACTTTTAACATTTCATGTGTAATGTAGGCCGTCTCAATCGTATTTTTCTGAAGTTGCTCAAACTTTTCAATCTGTTTTAACACTTGTCTGTGTAAATCAGGATTTCGATAAATAATTTCTTCAGCAAGTATCACTTTTTCAATCTGCATATCTTTAGACAACGATTCAAAAACTTGCATGAATGATGGTATTCCATAAGTTAATGCCAAATCGATTCGTTGAATATTATTTGGAATGGGTAAACCCGCATCACCTATTGCGATTTGATCGGAATGCCCCATTTTTGACAAAATCTGAAGTATCTCAGAATTAAGCAATTGACCTTTGTACATAGTAGAATCCTTGAATAGTTACCTAGTAATGGTTATCGAAACGTTTCGACTGGCCATCATCTATTGAATAAATTTTTATAGCAACAAATAAAATCTAAAGTTGTGATCTTGATCAAAGTTAATTAATTAATCTATTTTGGTACAAAATAACATCAAAACAGAAGGGTGACCAAAAAATTGAATTAAATGAAATATAAACCTTTATATTCAATTTTTGGTTTTAGATAATCATAAATAAAAATGAATAGTACATAGATAATGAACTTTCACTAAAAGTTTGTTAAAATGTGGCGATTTTTAAATTATCTAACCTGGAGAATTCTATGGCAGGTCATAGTAAATGGGCCAATACCAAACATCGTAAAGCGGCACAAGATGCTAAACGCGGTAAAATTTTTACTAAAATTATTCGAGAGCTTGTAACAGCAGCCAAACTAGGTGGTGGCGATCCAGCGTCAAATCCTCGTTTACGTGCTGCAATGGATAAAGCACTATCAAATAATATGACTCGTGATACCATGAATCGTGCTATTGCGCGTGGTGTCGGTGGTGAAGATGATAGTGATATGGAAACAATCATTTACGAAGGCTATGGCCCTGCTGGCACTGCCGTTATGGTTGAATGTTTAAGTGACAATCGTAATCGTACGGTTTCAGAAGTTCGTCATGCTTTCACCAAAACTGGTGGTAATTTAGGTACCGATGGTTCTGTATCTTACTTGTTTACCAAAAAAGGCGTTATTTCTTATCCTACAGGTACAGATGAAGACAAAGTGATGGATGCAGCTTTAGAAGCTGGAGCTGATGATGTTGTCACTTATGATGATGGTGCAATTGATGTCTTTACCACACCAGAATCATTTGGTGAAGTAAAAGATGCACTTGATGCAGCAGGTCTAGTTGCTGAATCGGCTGAAGTATCAATGATTCCTGCGACCAAAGTGGATCTTGATATTGATTCTGCACCAAAATTATTACGTTTGATCGACATGCTTGAAGATTGTGATGATGTTCAAGAAGTTTACCATAACGGTGAAGTTTCGGACGAAGTCGCTGCTGCACTTTAATGTCTATCATTCTTGGCATAGATCCTGGTTCTCGTTTGACGGGTTACGGTGTAATCCGTCAAACAGGACGACAATTAACCTATCTTGGTAGTGGTTGTATTCGTACAGCCGTCGATGATTTACCAACTCGATTAAAACGCATTTATGCAGGTGTGAGCGAAATCATCTTACAATTCCAACCCAATATGTTCGCTATCGAACAAGTCTTTATGGCACGCAATGCCGATTCCGCATTAAAGTTAGGTCAAGCCAGAGGCTCAGCTATTGTTGCAGCAGTTAATAATGATTTACCTGTTTTTGAATATGCGGCTCGTTTAGTAAAACAAAGTGTAGTAGGTACTGGGGCTGCCGATAAAAAACAAGTTCAGCATATGGTAAAACTCTTGTTAAAATTACCCGCTAGTCCACAAGCTGATGCTGCTGATGCATTAGCTATCGCTATTACTCATGCCCATATGAGTCGACATTTAGTCAAATCTGTAAAATAAATTTAATTATCCTACATTGCCCTTGCAAAATAGTGCAATCAGCTAACCTAAATAATAACGAATACGTCTTAAAATCAATAGTAAAGCGATAATACTATTTATTCATTGGATTAATTTTTACACCTAAATGTTTAAAATTAGATGACATTTTCATGAGTATAAGATTAAAAATTTAATAAAAAAGCACGATAAAATCGTGCTTTTTATTGGTCACCTTATTAATAAGATTTTGGCTTTACTATTTAATGCACATCCTAGCTAGCGCTAAGATATGCATTTCAATCTGTCAACTTACTACTTTTGATCAGTGTTGTGTGAAAAATTACTTGGTAAAACAACCTTATTTTTATGTTTAGTAAACATTTTGGTAATAAATAAGAAGAATAATGGTACATAAAATATCGCTAAGAATGTCGCTGTTAACATACCACCAATTACCCCTGTACCTACCGCGTTTTGGCTTGCTGAACCTGCACCGCTATTTAACGCTAAAGGTAATACCCCTAAAATAAAGGCAAACGATGTCATTAAAATTGGGCGTAAACGTAATCGACAAGCTTCAAGTGTTGCATCAATCAGCGATTTACCTTCTTTTTCTAAAGCATCTTTCGCAAATTCAACAATCAAGATAGCATTTTTCGCTGACAGCCCCATTGTGGTTAATAGACCGACAATAAAGTAAATATCATTATCAAGTCCTCTAAACATTGTTGCAATCACCGTTCCTAAAATACCAAGTGGAATTACGAATAATATTGAAATTGGTACACTCCAACTTTCATACAATGCAGCTAATGCCAAGAACACGACAATAATAGAGATTATATAAAGTGTCGTCGTTTGCGATCCTGTTTGACGTTCTTGATAAGAAATATCTGTCCAGTCAAATGTAAAGCCTTTTGGTAAGTCTTTTGATAGCTGTTCCATAATTGCCATAGCTTGACCAGAACTTAAGCCCGGCGCAGCAGATCCACTAATTCCCATTGCAGCAACACCATCATAACGAACAAGCGATGGTGAACCATAACTTTTTGAAGTGGTTGCAAATGCATCATAAGGAACCATTTGACCTTTTTGATTTTTTACATGCCAATAACTAAAATCATCAGGCAACATTCGATAAGCCGCTTCAGATTGAAGGTACACTTTTTTGACTCGGTTATTATAGACAAAGTCATCGATATAAGCAGAACCTAATGCGGTAGATAACACTGTATTTACGCTACTAACTGAAACACCAAGCGCTTGAGCTGTTTCGAAATCCACATTAATTTTATACTGAGGAACATCTAACATACTACCCGGACGCACTTGTTGAAGTTCAGGTCTTTTCGATGCTTGTCCTAAGATTTGATAAAAAGCCCCCATCAAAGCTTCATGCCCTTGTCCTGAGGTGTCTTTTAGCATATAGGAGAAACCATTAGCCATCCCTAAAGACGGAACCGCCGGTAGGTTAGCTATAATTACACGACCTTCAGTAATAGTAGATGCAAAGCCCCAACCACTGCCAACTAAAGCATCCACTTTTTGATCAGGGCGTTTACGCTCATCCCAATCTTTTAAGCGAACAAATCCAAGCCCCATATTTTGTCCACGACCGACCATACTAAACCCTGCAACAGTAAAGACTTCTTTAACAGAATCAGCTTTCTTTTCCATATAAAACTGAGTTGTTTTATTCAATACTGACATGGTTTGTTCTAAGGTTGATCCGGGTGGTAATTCGACCATGACAATCAATACACCCTGATCTTCATTAGGTAAAAACCCTGTTGGTAAGCGGTTAAATCCAAATATTAATCCAACAATGATAACGACATAACAAACAAAGGCAATTAAAGGATAACGTATTACTTTAATTACGCCTTTCTCATAAGTATGGAGTCCTTTGTTATAAAATTTATTAAATGCGCCAAAGAATAGTTTGGTTCCTTTATCACACCAGCTAAATGGTGGAATCGAGATTAATTTTTCCCCAAACGTCGATTTTTTGTTTTTACTTTTTGATGGTGCTTTTAAAATCTGAGCACAAAGAGCAGGCGTTAAAACGATTGCCATAATCACAGACAATGACATCGAGGTAACAATGGTAATTGAGAATTGACGATAAATTCCCCCTGCTGCACCACCATAAAATGCCATAGGTACAAACACAGCAGATAATACAACGGCAATACCAATTAAAGCAGAAGTTATCTGTTCCATTGATTTAACCGTTGCATCATACGGAGACAATCCTTCATCATGCATGATACGCTCAACGTTTTCGATAACGACGATAGCATCATCCACCAGTAACCCGATTGCTAACACCATCGCAAACATCGATAACGTATTTATGGTAAATCCACAAATATATAAGATTGCAAACGTTCCTAACAATACAACCGGAACGGTAATGGTTGGTATAAGAGTTGAACGAAGATTTTGCAAAAATATATACATGACGATAACAACTAATACTATTGCTTCAATCAGAGTATGCACAACATTACTGATAGATAATTTAACAAATGGAGTTGTATCGTATGGATAAGCAAATTTAATATCTTCCGGGAAGATTGCCGATAACTCTTCGATTTTTTTATCGACTAATTCAGAGGTATCTAATTGGTTTGCGCCTGTCGCCAGATAAATGGCTAAACCAGCCGATGGTTTACCGTCATAGCGAGAGATAAAATTATAATCGGATGCACCAATTTCAACGTTGGCAACATCTTTCAATAAAATATTAGAACCGTCGGTATTGACCCGAACTAAAATATTTTGAAATTGTTCTGGTGTTTTTAAACGAGATTGAGCCGTTATCGTTGCATTAAGTTCCTGACCTTCAGTTGAAGGTAATGCACCTAATTGCCCTGCTGTTACCTGAGCATTTTGGGATTGAATTGCCGCAATAATCTCTTCAATTGACATATTGAAATAACTGAGTTTATTGGGATCAAGCCAAATACGCATTGCGTATTCTGAACCAAATAAAGTCGTATCCCCAACACCTTGAACACGACGAATCGGATCTTGTACAGTCGAATAAATAAAGTCAGCGATATCTGCCTGCGTCTTTTGAGGGTTCGTTGAGTAAAAACCAATAACTTTTAGGAAGTTAGTGTTATTTTTAGCAACTGAAACACCATTTTTTTGAACACTTTCAGGTAAACGAGACTTAATACTTTCAACTTTATTTAACACCTGCACTTGCGCAAAATCAGGATTCGTTCCCGGCGCAAAAGTCAACGTAGTTTGAACAACACCTTGCGCACTACTGGTTGATTTCATATAGATTAAATTATCTATCCCAGTCAGATTTTGTTCGATTAACTGTGTAACGGTGTTTTCAATTGTTTGAGCATCTGCACCGGGATAAGCTGCTGAAACAGTAACAGCAGGAGGAGCAATATCGGGGTATTGTTCAACTGCTAGCAGTTTTATACATAGCGCTCCACCTAGCATCATCATGATAGCTATTACCCATGCAAAAACAGGTCTATCAATAAAAAACTTAGCCATAATTAAATCTACCCCTGTTTTATTTCACGCTGTTTTTGATGATATTATCTAACTGTTCTTGAGTAAGAGTAGCTGGCTCACCAACAATTTGGCCTTTCATTGGTTTACCCATTTCAACTGCCGTTAAATTAAGTAAACCTGTCGTGATAACTTGTTCACCAATATCAATACCTTTCGTCACCACCCAATAACCATTAATACCGGTATAAACTTGAATATCTTGGCGATATTCAATGGTATTATCAGGTTTAAGGATTTTCGCTGTATATTGGCCTTTGCCATTACTCGTAATACCTTGTTGAGGGACAAGTTTTGCGTTTTTAATATAGCCTAAAGTCAATTGAGGTTTGACGAACATACCTGGCAAAATTTTACCTTCTGGATTTGGAAATTCAGATCTAAGGGTAACGGTACCTGTCGTTTCATTCACCGTCATATCAGAAAACTTGATACTTCCCGCTACGTCATATTTTGAACCGTCATTAAAATAAAGTTCAACATTATTACCTTTCGCGGGTTCATAAATCACGTTTTGATCTTGATTATATTTATTGTAACGCGTTGCCGCTTCTGTCATATCAATATAGATAGGATCAAGTTTTTGAACTAATGCTAATGCCGTTGCTTGACCTGCTGAAACTAATGCACCCTCAGTGACACTAGACTTACCGATATAGCCATCAATAGGCGAATACACTTTAGTATAATCTAAATTAACTTTAGCGGTATGTTCAGCTGCTTGAGCAACAAGTACACTGGCTTCTGCCTGCTGAGCATCTGCCGCTGCTTTATCATAATCTTGCTGACTAATTGATTTGGTTTTTAATAAGCCTGCATAACGTTTTAATGTCAGTTGAGCAATACTTGCATTAGCTTTAGCACTTGCAACACTTGCAACAGCACTATCATAATTGGCTTGATATATAGCAGGATCGATTTGATAAAGTGATTGCCCTGCTTTTACATTTGAACTTTCTTCAAATTCTCGTTTTAAAACGATGCCACTTACTTGAGGTCTAATTTCAGCAATTTGCGAAGCGACAACTCGACCAGGTAAACCAATCTTTAAAGTGTAATTCAATGGCTCAACTTTAAACACCGTAACTTTTGGTATCTGATTATTACCGCCTTGTGATTTGTTATCATCGCAGCTTGACAGTAAAAATAAGCTGGTGAGTGCTACCGGAATAGTGAGTAATAGCTTGTTAAATCTCATATAAAAATGACCTCAATAAACTTAATCGTTATTTGAATAATTATAAAAATTATTTGAAAGTAACCGACGATTTTACAAAACTTATGCATAAATTGTAAGTATCTTTACAGGTAATAGCACAGAGTTCTAAAAACGAGATTACCAGTTGCACTAAAAAAATTTAAATCGATAATTATGATTATTCGCAGAAATAAAGTAATATATGTATATTGATTTATAGAGGGAAAGTATTTTGAACTGAAAACGACATTTCAAACTACTTGGGACTAATAAATATTTTTTAATTTGCAATGGAAAAATATTTATTTTACATTGTGGTACTCCGTAATCATATTCATTCATTTTTTTGAATGATTTGAGTCTTTATTTAATTTAATTTTGAGATGGTTATTATGGATAATTTACGTATTGTTCTGATTGTTATTGCATCCTTGGTCATAATTGCATTATTGATCCATGGATTATGGATAAATAAAAAGGAACGTTCTTCTCTTTTTAATTCAGAGAAGAAAAGGAAAATTACCTCAATTGATGAACAATCTAACGATGTTTATACAGATAACATCGAAGAAGATGTCATATTGATTAAGACTAAAGACAAAAAAACAGATATACCAGAAATTGATAATATTGACCTGATTGAAAAAGAACACATTCCTCAACAAGAAGATCTATTTAGTAATCAGATTGTTGAAAACTTGCAACTCGATATTACTCCTGAACCAACTATAACTGTTCATCAAGACTCTTTAGAAGAAACATCTTCAGATAGCACATCTGAAATAATCAACGATAAAGTAACGGCGAGTGATAGTAAAAATACTCAATTAGAACAGGAAACTGATTTTGAGGCGACGCTATCAGATCAAACCAGTGAACTGCCAAAATCAAATCAAGATAACGAAGAAGATAAAACTGAAATCATTGTTTTAAACGTAACCGGAATAAATGGTAAATTGTTACAAGGCGATGTGTTATTGGCCAGTATTATGCAATCTGGATTCCAATTTGGCGATATGAGAATATTTCATCGTCATGTTGACCCTGCTGGCAATGGACCAGTTTTATTTAGTTTAGCCAATATGGTTAATCCAGGGTATTTAGATCCTGAAACAATGCATGAATTTTCGACACCAGGAATATCAATATTCATGGTTGCCCCAACTAAAGGCAACAACCAACAGAATTTCAAATTAATGTTACAAACTGCTCAGCGTATAGCTGATGACGTAAATGGTGTAGTCTTAGATGATTCTCAACACATGCTTACACCTCAAAAAATCGACACTTACAAAGAACGAATTAAGAAAGCTTGTAACGAAATATAATCCATTACTATTTCAATAAGTAAACTCTCTTTCCACCAATAATAATTGGTGGAAAATACGAGTCACTAATTAAAATTGTTAATTAGCACCAAAATTTTCAAAAAAAAAGTAAATCAATTAATATCATTCTTGATTGATGTGTAATGATGTTGCAAAAATCCATATTTTAATTAAAGAGTCTATTATCATGTCATTATCTAATAAAGCAGAAAACTCAAAGAGCCCTACTACAGATTTAGACAAAATCACTGAACAGTTAAATTCATTACGTAATGAAATAAGACATCATGAATATTGTTATTATGTCTTAGATGCGCCTGAAATTCCGGATGCGGAATATGATAGATTGATAAAACAGCTTCAAACTATTGAACAGCAGCATCCCGAATTAATTACCCCTGACTCCCCTACTCAACGGGTTGGCGGTACTCCCTTATCTCAATTTGCCTCGATAAAACACGAAATACCAATGTTATCTTTAGATAATGTTTTTGATGAAACAAGTTTTATTGCCTTCAATAAAAGAGTAAAAGATCGCTTACACTTAAAAGAAAATGAACCGGTAGAATATTGTTGTGAATTAAAATTAGATGGATTAGCGGTAAGTTTACTTTATGAAGATGGTCAATTTGTGCAAGCAGCAACCCGAGGAGACGGCACAACAGGAGAAGACATTACTGCCAACGTCAAAACAATAAAAACCATTCCACTGGTTTTAAGGGGAGAGCAGATACCAAGACGCTTAGAAGTTCGAGGTGAAGTGTTCATGTCACATAAAGGCTTTGCCAAACTCAATGCTGAAGCAGAAAAACGAAACGAAAAAGTCTTTGCAAATCCTCGTAATGCAGCAGCAGGCTCTCTGAGACAATTAGACCCTAAAATTACAGCTAAAAGGCCTTTATCATTTTTCTGTTATGGTTTAGGTGTTACTGAAGGTGCGAGTCTGCCCGAAACGCATTATGACCGTTTAATGCAACTTAAAACTTGGGGATTACCTGTTAGTGATAAAGTTCAGGTGAAAAAAGGTGCGCAAGCTGCTTTAGATTACTTTAAACAAATTGGTGAAGAGCGCATGTCATTGGATTTTGACATAGACGGTGTGGTCATCAAAGTAAACAGTATCGCTTTACAAGAAGAACTTGGTTTTGTTGCCCGTGCGCCTCGTTGGGCAACGGCGTTTAAGTTTCCTGCGCAAGAAGAAATCACCCAATTAAATAAAGTAGACTTTCAAGTCGGCAGAACTGGCGCAATTACGCCTGTTGCAAGACTAGAGCCAGTGTCTGTTGCAGGTGTAATTGTCAGTAATGCAACTTTGCATAACAGTGATGAAATCGCCCGATTAGGTGTTCGAGAAGGTGACTATGTTTCTATACGCCGTGCAGGTGATGTAATTCCCAAAATTGTATCGGTCATATTAGATCGAAGACCAGCCGACACTAAAGCGATTATCTTTCCAACCCACTGCCCGATTTGTGGTTCTTTAATTGTTCGTGATGAAGGGCAAGCGGTATCTCGCTGTGCAGGCGGACTTATTTGTCCTGCACAACGAAAAGAAGCGCTTAAACATTTTGTATCCCGTCGAGCCATGAATGTGGAAGGAATGGGCGATAGACTAATTGAACAGTTAGTGGATAAAGACTACGTTAAAACACCCGCAGATCTTTATAGACTAACGGTACCGTTACTCTGTTCGTTGGATAAAGTAGGCGATAAATCGGCTAAAAATTTATTAGCTGCGCTCGATACTTCAAAAAATACAACTTTAAGCCGCTTTATTTTTGCGCTTGGTATACCAAATGTCGGTGAAGTTACAGCTGAAAATTTAGCTAACCAATTTGGTAATTTAACGGCAATTGAAAATGCATCATTAGAACAACTACAATTAGTTAATGATATTGGTGTAGTTATTGCTGAAAGCATCATTGATTTTTTCCAAGAACCCCATAACCGAGACGTAATAGCACAGTTAACCAGTGATGATATTGGTATTCATTGGCAAGACACCAATCCACAAGCACAAACAATGACAACCGATTCACCTTTTTCGGGTAAAACGATTGTGTTAACCGGGACTCTATCTGTTTTAACACGTGATGAAGCCAAAGATAAATTAAAACAACTTGGCGCCAAAGTGACGGGAAGCGTATCCAAAAATACAGATCTGGTGATTGCCGGTGAATCGGCCGGTTCAAAATTAGAAAAAGCGCAACAACTTGGCATTAAAGTCATTGATGAACAAGAGATGTTAAGTTTGCTTAATGAATAAGATTGTTTGGACTTGTCCAGTTATAGATAATATAACTGGCAACTCAACACCAAGGAGAAATTTATGCCATTATTAGATAGTTTTAAAGTTGATCACACAAAAATGCAAGCCCCTTTTGTCCGTGTTGCAAAAACGATGGTAACCCCAAAAGGCGATAATATCACCGTGTTCGATCTTCGTTTTACTATTCCAAATAAAGCACTACTACCCGAAAAAGGGATTCATACTTTAGAACATTTATTTGCAGGGTTTATGCGCGATCATCTCAACAGTGATACTGTTGAAATTATTGATATCTCGCCTATGGGATGTCGCACAGGATTTTACATGAGCTTAATCGGTCAACCTGATGAATCGCTCGTGGTTGATGCTTGGCTCAAATCCATGCATGATGTCCTCAATGTAACATCACAAAACCAAATACCTGAATTAAACGAATACCAATGTGGCACCTACAAAATGCATTCATTGGATGAAGCCAAGGCTATTGCTGAAAAAATTATTCACTCAGGTATCGGTATTTGTCATAATCAAGATATCGCATTAACGGATGCTCAACTTGCCACAATGAGTCACTAGGAGTTTTTTATGCCAAATGTAACCATCGATTTTTTAGAAGGTCGTACTATTGAACAAAAAAGAGAAATGGCTAAACGCGTAACGGACGCGATTGTTCAAACGCTTAATTGTAAGCCTGAAGCGGTACAAATTATTATGCACGAATTATCCAAAGATCAGCTAGCAAATGGTGGTGAGCTGAGAATTGATAAAGAATAATACTTTTTATTTGCTATAAATACTAATAAATCCTGCTTTATATTAAACGACTTGTATATAAGATATTTAAAAACCTCAAAAAATCATATTTCGTTTTTGAGGTTTAAATGTGTCAAATCAATTATCAATAACAACAAATGAGTTTAATGATCGCAGTGATGAAGATGAAGCAAATGCCCCATTTTATGGGCTTTGGTTTCTAAATAGTGTTCGTTATTTGGATTCTCACCCACTTCCAAAGGAACTCTTTCTGTAACCTGAATACCAGCTTGTTCCAATACTCTTATCTTTTCAGGATTATTCGTCAGCAAACGAATTTTTGATACACCGAGCAACGCTAGCATATCAGCACAAAGCTTAAAATCACGCTCATCGGCTGCAAATCCTAACTGCTCATTCGCTTCCACTGTATCTAAACCTTGGTCTTGCAGCGCATAAGCTCTAATTTTATTTAATAAGCCAATATTACGCCCTTCTTGTCGATGATAAATCAAAATTCCTTGACCTTCTTTAGCAATTTGTTTTAAAGCCGCTTCTAATTGAAAACCGCAATCACACCGCAAACTAAATAACGCATCGCCTGTTAAACATTCAGAATGCACTCTAGTCAAAATAGACTTTGGTTCTGAAATATCACCAAAAACTAATGCGACGTGATCCTTGCCTGTTGCAATTTCTTCAAATCCGACAATAGTGAAACAGCCCCATGGCGTTGGTAGCTTTGCTTGAGCTACATGTTTTAATTGCATTATTATCTCCGTATTAAATAAATAACATAAACAAGAGCCTATTAAAAATAAACCACATCTATGTTAAAATAGACAGCACAATATGCTTTAATTGAGTTTTTAAATGAGGTTTGTTATAAAAAAAACAATAGCCACATTGGCTATTTTTTTAGTCGTACCATTGTTTATTATAGCCATAAATTGGCACTGGCTACCAGATTCATTAGACAATAAAACTGAATATTTTTTTTGGATCACTGAAACAGCTAGTTATCCATGGGCTATAATTACATCAATAATTTTTTTTATATTATTTTGCGCATTACTGACTAAAAGATCAGATCATGTTCTTAAAAAAATAACTTTAATATGGGTGATTCTTGTCAGCGTTTTATTATCAGGACAAATTATTAAATCTATCATAAAATCGCAAACGGCAGAACCCAGACCTTATGTTTTATGGATGACAAAAGAGTTCAATATTAGTGATCAGTATTTTTATTCGCTTACTAAACCAGAGAGAGCAGAAAAGATTCATCAATTACTAAAAGATTCAACGGTGATTCCTCGTTGGTTATCCAAACATTGGCAAAATGAAACGGGATATTCTTTTCCTTCAGGACATACACTTTTTTCTACAACGTTTGCCTTTTTAGCCATTATGCTGTTAAGCTTTAGACGTCACTATTTTGTTATTACATCTGTCATTTTATGGGCTGTTTTAATTGAGCTAAGCCGATTATTACTTGGCATGCACAGTCCGAAGGATTTAATTTTAGCCATAATAATAGCTTGGTGTATTTCATTAATCGGCTATGTTTATGCACGAAAATGGCATATAGTAGATAAATAATATTCATCAATATATAATTTTTAATCAAATTAAAAAAAATTTTGGTTTTTTGCTAATAAAGGACTATCAAAAAGTGCGAGAAAGCAATAAAAATGATTACAAGACGATTAAATAAAAGGTCACAATTATGAAACTAATTATAATGGTTATTATGATAATTGCTGTGTTTGCTCTATCGATAGCATTAGGAGCAGCTAATGAGCAAGTTGTCGAGTTTAATTATTTAATTGCTAAATCAGAGTTCAAATTATCTGCTTTACTTGCCATTTTATTTGGTTCAGGTTTCATCATTGGATGGCTTTTAACTGGTTTTTTCTATTTGAAAATAAAATTAAAGCTCTCATCAAATAAACGTAAATTAGATAAATTACAATCCAAATATGATGAACTGACAATGAATGACAAAAAAAATGAATTAACCAAAATTAATTAAGAAAAGACGATTATGTTTGAACTGTTATTTCTGTTACTTCCTATAGCAGCCGCCTATGGCTGGTATATGGGTGACAGAAATGCAAAACAAAAATACTTTAATGAATCTAATCGGCTATCTCGAGAATATGTAGATGGTTTGAATTTCCTTTTGTCTAATCAGAAAGATAAAGCAGTTGATCTTTTTCTTGATATGTTAAAAGAAGATGAAGGAACACTTGAAGCTCATTTAACTTTAGGAAACTTATTCCGTTCACGAGGTGAAGTAGACAGAGCAATACGAATTCATCAAGCGTTAATGGAAAGTTCATCGTTAACCTTTGAACAACGCCTATTGGCAATACAGCAACTAGGGCGAGATTATATGGTTGCTGGTTTTTATGACCGTGCCGAAGAAATGTTTCTACAATTAATTGACGAAGATGACTTTCAACAATATGCATTACAGCAATTAATTATTATTTATCAATCAACCAGTGAATGGTTAAATGCTATAAACGCCGCCACTAAGTTAGTTAGATTAGGAAACATTAAATACAGAACGGATATTGCTCAATTTTATTGCGAGTTGGCATCTCTTGCTATCGCTGCTGATGATTTAGAGAAAGCTTACAACTTATTACAAAAATCCGCTGCTGCTGATTCTAAGTGTGCAAGAACCTCTTTAATGCTTGGTCGAGTATTAATGGTACAAAATAAAATAGTACAAGCAATTGAATGTTTTAAGCAGATACTTCAACAAGATAAAGCATTCATTGGTGAGGCCTTACCGCTATTAAAAGAATGCTATTTACAAATAAATGAACAAGCGCAGTTTCAACAATTTTTACAACTCTGTGTTGAACAAGATACAGGAAATGTTGCAGAATTAATGCTTGCCGATTTGGTTGAAAAATCAAATGGTTTAGATGCTGCACAAAACTATATGTATCGTGAATTACTCAGGCATCCAAATTTAAAAGGTTTCTATCGCTTAATGAATTATCATGTGGCAGATGCTGAAGAAGGTCGAGCTAAAGAAAGCCTTTTACTTTTACGTAATATGGTAGGCGAGCAGATAAAGTTAGTGCCCAACTACCGTTGTACAAAATGTGGATTTACGGTCAATTCGATTTACTGGCTTTGCCCTGCTTGCCGTTCTTGGTCAACCATTAAACCGGTTAGAGATTTTGAACAACATTCTGAAAAATAAAAAGAGTTTTTTATGTATTTAATTGATTCTCATTGCCATTTAGACAGTTTAGATTTTAGCAATAAATCGATTGACGAAGTATTGCAAGGAGCAATACAGAACGATGTTAAACATTGCTTAAGCGTTGCAACTACACTTTCGGGCTATGAATCGATGAGAGATTTACTGCAACCTTATACTAAACAGTGTTCATTTTCATGTGGTATTCATCCGCTTAATTTAGATGAAGAAAGCTATGATGCTACTCGTTTTGAAATGTTAGCAAACCAAGAAAATGTGATTGCGCTTGGCGAAACCGGACTTGATTATTATTATCAACAAGATAATCTTGAACAGCAACAAGCAAACTTCAAAGAACATATTCGCCTAGGACGCAAACTGAGTAAACCTATCATTGTTCATACACGTAATGCACGTCAAGATACCTTGAAAATATTAAAAGATGAGCATGCCCATTCTGGCGTGTTGCACTGTTTTACCGAAGATATTGATACAGCTAAACAATTATTAGATATCGGTTTTTATATCTCTTTTTCAGGTATTATTACTTTTAAAAATGCTGAGCCATTACGTGAAGTTGCTAGATATGTGCCGCTAGATCGTATTTTAGTCGAAACCGATTCGCCTTATTTAGCACCTGTACCATACCGAGGGAAAGAGAATCAGCCTGCTTATGTTCGTGAAGTCGCAGGTTATTTAGCTGCCCTAAAAGGGGTTTCTTTAGACGAGATAGCATTACAAACAACGAATAACTTTTGTCAATTATTTAATTTACAAGGGGCGTTACATGAGTAATAAGTTAACCATCGATTGGGAAGATTTTTTGACCAATTATTGGCAAAAAAAGCCTGTCATTTTACGTGATGCTTTTAAACATTTTGTCGATCCGATCACGCCGGAAGAACTTGCAGGATTAGCAATGGAAGAAGAGATTGACAGCCGAATAGTCACCAATAAAGATGGAAAATGGGATGCACAATTTGGACCTTTCATCGACTTTAACCATTTAGGGGAAAATCATTGGAGTCTGCTGGTACAGGCGGTAGATCATTGGCATGAACAAGCAGCTACATTAGTTGAACCTTTCAAATGCCTGCCACAATGGCAATTTGAAGATCTGATGATTTCTTATGCGACGGATAAGGCAGGCGTGGGGCCTCATATTGACAATTATGATGTATTTATCATTCAAGGTAAAGGATGCCGACGTTGGCAGGTTGGCGACCGCAATGAGCATTATAAACAATTTAGTGCTCATAAAGCGCTACTTCATGTTGAAAGCTATCAACCTATCATTGATGAAGAAATTACGGCGGGCGATATTCTGTATATACCGATAGGCTTTCCACATAATGGGGTTTCAATCGGAGAATCGCTTAGTTATTCTGTCGGTTTTAGAACCCAAACGTCTCAAGAACTATTAAGTGGCTTTGCGGATTATGTTATCGACAACCTACCTAATGGTATATTTTATCAAGATCCCGATTTAACATTGCCTAAAGATTCTTACCGGATACAATCTTATGAATTAGAAAAATTACAAGACCAAATAATTGAACTGGTTAGAACCCCTAAACTCTTTAACGATTGGTTCGGCAAACATATTACAATTCCTATGCATGAATTAAATATTGTGCCAGTTGATCCACCTTATGAATATGATGAATTTGTATCGCTTTTAAAAACTAATAATCTGTGCCGAGTACCGAGCATACGCATTCTAAAAGTAGGTGATTATGGCTATATACATGGTGAAAAAATCCCTTTGCCAATGCCTGTTATTGATCTTTTATGCCAAGAAGATGAACTCTATTATGAACAGTTTGATGAAGAATCGACACTAAAGGTCATTTTGGATTTAGTTAACAAAGGCTATTGGTATTTTATCGAAGACTAGTCAAGATTATCCGCTGAGAAACACTCAGCGGAAATTAGCGATTTTTCGTTCTTATTTAAAAAAACGATTAATCCAAAAAATCATCAACACCATATTACAACTCTTTACATAAAATAAAATTTTCAACTTTAGATATATCTTTTAATAGGTTTATATATAAAGTAACTTACAAGAAATGATTATTTTCTAGCACATATCCTATTGTAAAGGCTTTTAGCTTGGATTTTTAAAGTTTTTAAGTATATACTTTGCACCGCTTTTAACTTGCCTTATTGAATACGCCAGCAAGCCATTCTAAAGGTAAAGTTTGAATAACTATTCACAATCATTAGAGGTAAATATGAAGACTGCGATAGACACATCTAAACAAGCTGAAAGTGAAACTGGTTCCATTACAACTTATCAAAAAAGAACGCTTTTTGCCTCTACTGTCGGCTACGCATTAGATGGTTTGGATATGATGATTTTAGGGGTCTGCTTTACTCTAATTCAATCTACTTTTAACCTGACCAACACCGATTTAGGAACATTAACCTCAGTAACATTATTAGGTGCAGTACTGGGCGGAATACTTTTTGGCACCTTAGCAGACAAATATGGTCGAGTAAAAGTCTTTTCATGGACTATTATTATATTTTCAGTATTTACAGGACTGTGTGCTATTTCACCAAATTATGAAAGCTTTTTAGTTTTCCGTTTTTTAAGTGGTCTTGGGCTAGGTGGCGAGTTTGGCATTGGCATGACGTTAGTGTCAGAAAGTTGGCCTAAACACAAGCGTTCAAGAGCAACATCGATTGTTGCTTTAGGATTTCAGTTAGGCATTATACTGGCAGCCTTAACGGTAAATTTTATCGGAGAAGCACATGGTTGGCGCTGGGCTTTTGCGGTTGGAGTACTACCTGCACTGTTTGTTGCTTGGACACGCAAAGGATTGAAAGAACCTGAAATTTGGCAATCTTTGAAAGATCAAAACAAAAATAAAATCGCAATAGGCAAACTATTTAAAAATGTCAAAACATCCTCAACAACTGTTGGTTTAACCATTGCTTGTGCCGTACAAAACTTTGGTTTTTATGGCATCATGACATGGATGCCAACCATGATCGCAACCGAACGAGGACTATCATTCAAAAATACCATGTTTTGGACAATATCAACTACCATCGGCATGTCATTGGGCATTTTAATTTTTGGTTGGTTATGTGACAAATTTGGACGTCGACCTTCTTATATTGTCTTTTTATTAGTTTCTGCCATATCCATTTGGTTTTATTTTCAACAAACCGATATGGTCGTTTTAATACTATTTGGTTCAGTGATTGGTTTTTTTGTCAATGGAATGATGGGAGGATATGGTGCACTACTGGCTGAACACTACCCAACAGATGCTCGTTCAAGTGCTGAGAACATTATCTTTAATGTTGGACGAGGAATTGCTGGTGTATCACAAGTCTTAATTGCCTACTTAGCCACGGTTTATTCTATAAGCTATGCATTAGCTTTATTGTCTGCTGCTTACTTGTTATCCGCTGCTGCATTTATGTTTCTAATACCAGAAACTAAAGGAAAGGCGTTAGAATAATTTTTAATTACAGGGCTCAGCCCTGTAATAATAAACACTTTATCGAAAGCATTTAACCATGCTAACAAAAGCAAACAACTAAATTTATTTTTTACAATCTGCTGGTTTAATAGTTATTGATAAAGTCATTTCGTTATTAATGTAATAATCGCTTTGCATACCATTTGAGAATGCTTTTTTTAATTGAGCAATATCTTTATCATCAGAACAATAAAGCTCAAGAATGTCTTTACGGATCAATTTTTCGGCTTCCGGTGATTTTAATTCCTCTGCATCGATATTTTTAATATCATACTTATATATGAGTAAATCATTGTTTTTGGAAATATCCACTAATGTAGTATTCTCATCATAAACGATGGGGAGTTGTTTTTTGACAAATTTAATTGCAAAATCTTGCTCTGCTTCCTTAGAGTTGATATTATCACAACCCAATAGTTCCAAACCTAATGCCATCAATACTACAATTTTCATATATTTCATGTTATTACCCATTATCAAAATTAATATTATTTTGTTGTCTCCACTTTCGATAGACGATTAATAGCGAAAGGAAAACAGCGACCAAAACTTATATAGTTTGGAAGCTGATTTTAATAGATTGTTAAAAATACGCAATACTATATATATTTTTATTTATATACCGATATTAAATCTGAAAATCATTTTCATTCAAAATCTACGTAATAACATTATGAGTAATCTTGATAATTAAAACGCATTATTGAGTTAACCCTAATTAATACACTATTTTACCTTTACCATTTTCATTTTTAAAATCAGATTTAGATAAATACATTTATCAATTGCAAAATAAAAAAGGGCTATGATTAGCCCCTTTTTCTAAAAACTAAACTCTACAATTTATCATCACAATCACTTGGTTTAAGACTGAGGATTAATGCATTATCATTATTAATATAGTAATTATGTGTAGCACCTTCAGGGAAAGCGAGTCTTAATGCTTTCTTCATTAGATCTGAGCTACAATAATCGGTAAGTAAATTATTTAATAATGTTTTTTGGGTATTTTCAATTTTTAAATCATCTTTAGTCAGACCTTTAACATCATATTTATAATTAATAGTGTTATTTTCTTTTGATACATCTACCAGTGATGTATTTTGATCAATATTCAATGGTAATGTTTGTTTAATATTTTTAATTACAGCATCTTGTGCAAAATTATAGTTACCTTCTTTCAACTTATTCATAATATCGTTAGTTTCTGATTTTGCTTGTTCGAAATAATCTTGAGTTTTATTACTGATATCAGAACCTGTTTGTTGTACTTTCTGTTTAATATCATCAACAGTCGATTTAGAGTTATCACAATTAACCAAAAAAATACTTAATAATGCAAGCGAGATTACTTTAAAAAATTTCATTTTTTTGCCTTTATTCTAAGTTAAGTTTTTAACACTATTATGAAAGTTCATAATAGAACGTGATTTAAGATGTCTTGCTTAAAATTTTTAGTCATAAAAGAGCCTGAGCAGCTCTTTTATAACTATATAACTATTGGATTAATTTGTATGCTCACCACCCGTTACACCATAAGTTTCTGCCGTGGTATAACTTGACTCTTCTGAAGCCAAATGTACATAAACCCCAGCAAGTTCAACCGGTTGCCCTGCTCTTTTAAGTGGTGTTTCTTTACCAAATTCAGGAATTGCATCACTAAGTTGTCCGCCACAAACCTGTAATGGAGTCCAGACAGGGCCAGGAGCAACACTATTAGCACGAATACCTTTACTCGCTAATTGCTTAGCTAGTGCTTTTGTAAAAGCAATAATGGCCGATTTAGTGGAAGCATAATCTAATAATGTTGGACCAGGTTGGAAGGCTTGAACAGATGAAGTAGTAATAATTGTCGAACCGGGTTTTAAATAACCTAATGCCGCTTTAGTTACCCAAAATAGCGAAAAGACATTAATTTCGAATGTTTTGCGAATTTGCTCTGTAGTCAGATCCATAATATCAGCTACCGCAGTTTGTTTACCTGCAACCAACGTTAAGTTATCTAATCCGCCAAGTTTATGATGAGCTTCATCCACCATTTTTTTACAAAACGCTTCATCACTTAAGTCACCCGGTATCAATACCGCTTTACGTCCGGCAGCTTCAATGACTTTTGCCACATCTTCAGCATCTTTTTGCTCATCAGGATGATAATTGATCGCTACATCCGCACCTTCTTTAGCATAAGCGATTGCTGCTGCACGACCAATACCTGAATCTCCACCTGTGACCAACATTTTAAGACCTTCTAAACGTTGATGACCTTTATAACTTTTTTCACCACAGTCCGGAACCGGATTCATCTCACATTGCAAACCCGGTGCTTTCTGTTTTTGTTTTGGAAATTTCTCATGATAATATTTGGTCGTTGGATTACAGGTTTGTTTACTCATAATTTTCTCCTAAGTTAAACACATACATGTTCATAAACGATAAATAACTTAAATAAAATCAATTAATAATGACAAAACCATATAACTAGATAAAAGTAGAGATAAATCAATTAACTATATTGATAAATACGATGAATAGTGATAAAGACTTAAATATTATTTTTAAATAATCATTAATCTGTTACGAACAGAATTCAAACATAATATTAACTGTGGCTTTCCATAAAAGACGTGGCGATAATACAATTTATCAATCAACAAAACGTAAATTCATAGAATTTGATAAACGATCTCAGTTTAACAAATAAACGTAGATTAAGCCAGCCTATAACAATTGAATTCAATACTGCAATAGCACAATAAACATAATTATTGAATTAATCTATTATGATTTTTCTGACTGACAATCATCTGGATTTAGTTCAACAATAACAATCTCTTCATCATTGATAAAATAATGATAATTCGCACCATTTGGAAACACATTTTTCAGTTCTTTCATTTGTGGCACATTTTGACAATAATCATTAAGTAAATTACTGCGTAAAGTATCAAGGGTAGAAGTTAATAATAATGCTTGTTTAGGGGTGTTTTTAACTCGGTATTTATAATTGATAATATTATTATCTGCAAAAACATCAAATAGTGTTGTCAACTCATCAATTTCTATAGGCAACTCGTTTTTTACTGCATTAATTTCTAAATTTTGCGAAGTGAGCAAATCATTATTAGGTAAAGATGAAGTTGAACTTTCAGCAGAAGAATGATTTGACACAGGTTTAGCGTTATCACAATTAAGCAGCACAAAACCAATACTTATTAAAACAATTATCTTTAATATGTTCATACATATTTCGCCTTTTATTATTTTAAAAGTGTTTTTTTAATATGAAACCAGGTAAATAAGCAGATAAAAACGATTGTTGATTAACATTTATACACTAATCTTTGTAAAATGCCAATTAAAAACTCGTGCAACGATAAAATCATTTTAGACATCAATCACCATTATTTTCAAACTTCTTGCAATCGCAAAAACAAGACTTTAAAAAAACACAAAAAAACAGTTGAATTTTTTTCTAAAACGAGTATTTTGTTAAGAATACTTACTCAAAGAAGCAAAAAAATTTAAATAAAACGTATGAATTTTTCACTTATTATCGTCCTCATCAACATTCTTGTCAGCGTGGTCATTATTCCAGCGCGGGGGCGTTCTTTGAGTTAAAAAAGCTTCATAGTTAACCCAAAACCCCCGCCCCAAAAAGCGGGGGTTTTTTTATGAGCAATGCAAATACCTGAAAAAAAGAGCGAGGAATAAATGTTAGGAACACAGTGGATAGTAAAAACCTTAAAAGAAAAAGGCGTTACCACCGTATTTGGGTATCCTGGTGGACAAATTATGCCTCTGTATGATGCCCTTTATGATGGCGGTATTGAACATGTGTTATGTCGTCACGAACAAGGTGCAGCAATGGCTGCTATAGGTTACGCAAGGGCGACAGGCAAAACAGGGGTATGTATTGCCACATCGGGGCCGGGAGCAACCAATATTATCACGGGACTTGCAGATGCTTTGATTGATTCAGTTCCAATCGTTGCAATAACGGGTCAAGTACCTAATAATTTAATCGGTACCGATGCCTTTCAAGAAGTTGATGTATTAGGTTTGTCATTGGCGTGTACTAAACACAGTTATTTAATTGATGATGCGCATGACTTACCCAATATATTCGAGGAGGCATTTACCTTAGCCAACTCAGGCAGACCGGGACCAATATTGATTGACGTTCCGAAAGATATCCAGCTTGCCAACTTAGATTACCAACAATATTTAACCAACCACACTTCTCAAAGTTATCTCAACAAATCAAAATCCTTTGTTATCTCTTCTGATGATATAAAATTAACTAAAGCGATGATTCAAGATGCCAAAAAACCCATGCTTTATATTGGTGGTGGGGTTGGGCTTTCTGGCGCGATATCAGAATTAAGACAATTTATGGAAATGACTCAAATTCCGAGCGTTTCAACCTTAAAAGGATTAGGGGCTGCTGATATCAATAATCCCTATTATTTAGGATTAATTGGCATGCATGGATCTAAAGCAGCAAACTTAGCCGTGCAAGAGTGTGATCTATTAATTGCGTTAGGGGTACGATTTGATGACCGTGTTACCGGAAACCTGAATGAATTTGCTCGCCATGCTAAAGTCATTCATATTGATATCGATCAGGCTGAAATTAATAAATTAAAGCAAACGCATTTAGGGTTACAAGGCGATATCAAACAAGTCTTACCTTTAATTCACCAAACCGTATCGATAGAAGATTGGCACAAAAAAATAGACCAATTACGAAAAGCGTATCCAACTCGCTATGATCATCCGGGCGAACCTATCTATGCCCCAGCGTTACTCAAAAGCCTTTCTGAACAAAAAACAGCTACCACAATTGTCACTACCGATGTTGGTCAACATCAAATGTGGACAGCTCAGCACATGCAATTTAACCACCCACAAAACTTTATTACTTCTAGTGGACTTGGCACAATGGGATTTGGTTTACCAGCTGCCATTGGAGCTCAACTAGCAAGACCAAATGATTGTGTGATTTGCATTTCTGGCGATGGCTCTTTTATGATGAATGTTCAAGAGCTGACCACAATAAAACGCAAAAAATTACCGATTAAGATTGTATTAATTGATAATCAACGTTTAGGCATGGTTAGACAATGGCAAGAACTCTTTTTCAATCAAAGATACAGCGAAACCAATTTATCTGACAATCCTGATTTTTTAATGCTAGCTAAAGCCTTCGATATCGACGGACAAAAAATTACCCAAAAATCAGAAATTCAAAGCGCCATCGATACGCTATTAAATTCAACAGGTGCCTATTTATTACATGTGTGTATCGATGAGCTTGAAAACGTGTGGCCTCTTGTTCCACCCGGTGCTGCCAATGAAAATATGCTAGATAACAACAGTAAGGAGTAAAGGATGAATAATAAAGATCAGCATCAATTTACTATCACCGCTTATGATAAATTAGGAACACTTGAGCGTATCTTACGGGTTATACGCCACCGAGGTGGTCACATTAAACAGATGCAAATGCAAACTAAAGATGATCAGATTCTATCATTATCTTTAGCATTAACAACAAAGCGCCCTATTTCAGCACTACTTAATCAGATCGACAAATTGGTAGACGTGATATCGATTGAAATATAGTTATTTTCAATAATAAATCATGATGAAATAATAAGTTAAATTTATAAAAGTATACACTTTAGCAGTTAAACAAAATCGATAGTATAGTATAATGCTTGACCGTTTATTGTTGAAAGCACCGAGCTATATCTATGCTAAACAAAAGTAAAATTTAAGAGGAAATAAAAATGAGTTCTACAGCAAAATCGGATTATATTTGGTTCAATGGTGAAATGGTTCCATGGGCAGATGCTAAAATTCATGTCATGTCTCATGCTTTACATTATGGTACTTCAGTTTTTGAAGGAGTTCGTTGTTATAAAACTCATCAAGGCCCTGCTATTTTCCGTCATAAAGAACACGCACAACGATTGCTAAATTCAGCCAAAATATACCGTTTTCCTGTTCCTTACACGATTGAAGAAATCATGGAAGCAACGCGTCAAACTATCAAGAAAAATAACTTAGAAAGTGCCTATATTCGTCCTCTTGTCTTTATTGGTGATGTCGGTATGGGCGTTAATCCCCCTGCCGGTTATAAAACTGATGTCATGATTGCCGCTTTCCCTTGGGGTGCCTATTTAGGTGAAGATGCATTAGATCAAGGAATTGATGCGATGGTTTCTTCATGGAATCGTGTCGCATCAAATACCATTCCGGCAGCAGCAAAAGCTGGGGGCAACTACTTATCATCATTATTAATTGGCTCAGAAGCTCGTGCTAATGGTTTCCAAGAAGGGATTGCCTTAGATGTACATGGTCATCTTTCAGAAGGTGCGGGTGAAAATCTATTTATCATTAAAGACGGTGTACTATTCACTCCTGTATTATCTTGCTCTGCACTTCCTGGTATTACTCGTGATGCCGTATTAACGCTTGCTCGTGATTTGGGTATCGAAGTCCGTGAACAAATTTTATCTCGCGAATCACTCTATTTAGCTGACGAAGTCTTTATGACCGGTACCGCTGCCGAAATTACACCTGTACGAAGCGTTGACCGCATTCAAGTAGGTATTGGACGTTGTGGCCCAATCACTAAACAGATCCAACAAACATTCTTCGGGTTATTTAACGGTAAAACAGAAGATAAATATGGTTGGTTAGATATTATTAAATAATATCTCAAAAAATCCGCTAACTAATACGGCGGATAAATACTTTTTGTAATGTGATGCACATCAAAACATGATGGACTCATCAAAATGATAAACCGATTAAATCGGTCGCAAGTATAATAAGAACTTGGGAGCAACAAATGCCTAGATATCGATCAGCTACCTCCGTTGAAGGCAGAAACATGGCAGGAGCGCGCGCTTTATGGCGTGCTACTGGCGTAAAAAATGAAGATTTTGGTAAACCTATTATCGCCGTCGTAAACTCTTTTACTCAGTTTGTACCGGGACACGTCCACCTTAAAGACATAGGACAACTAGTGGCTAAACAGATTGAAGCATCAGGTGGTATTGCTAAAGAGTTTAATACCATTGCAGTAGATGACGGTATTGCAATGGGGCATGGTGGTATGCTTTATTCGTTACCTTCACGTGAACTTATTGCCGATTCTGTAGAATACATGGTCAATGCGCACTGTGCTGATGCGATGATCTGCATCTCCAACTGTGACAAAATCACCCCCGGTATGTTAATGGCATCACTCCGTTTAAATATCCCAACGGTTTTTGTCTCTGGAGGCCCTATGGAAGCTGGGAAAACCAAGCTTTCAGATCAAATCATCAAACTTGATCTTGTTGATGCCATGATTCAAAGCGCCAACCCCAATGTCAGTGACGCAGACAGTAAAGCGATTGAAGAATCAGCTTGTCCGACGTGTGGCTCATGTTCAGGCATGTTTACAGCGAATTCAATGAACTGCTTAACCGAAGCTTTAGGACTTTCGTTACCCGGTAATGGATCACTTATTGCCACTCACAAGCAACGTGAACAACTCTTTTTAAAAGCGGCCAAACGCATAGTTGAAATTACCAAACGGTATTACGAACATGATGATGAATCTTATCTACCAAGATCCATCGCCACCAAAGCAGCCTATGAAAATGCCATGTCACTCGATATTGCGATGGGAGGCTCGACCAATACCGTTTTACACTTGCTTGCAACAGCGCAAGAAGGCGAAATTGATTTTACGATGTCAGATATCGATCGACTATCTCGTCAAGTACCGCATCTGTGTAAAGTTGCGCCAAGTACAGCAAAATACCACATGGAAGATGTACACAGGGCGGGCGGTGTGGTATCCATCATGTCAGAACTTGACAAAGCAGGACTACTAAATCGCAATGTTCACAATGTGCTTGGATTGTCATTACAAGAAACCTTTGCACAATATGACATTACGCAAACCCAAGATGAAGAAGTAAAAAAAATGTATCGCAGTGGGCCGGCTGGCATCCGTACAACGAAAGCATTTTCACAAGATTGTTATTGGGACACACTGGATGACGATCGGGAAAATGGTTGTATTCGTGACAAAGCGCATGCTTATAGCCAAGACGGCGGACTTGCCACACTCTATGGTAATGTTGCCCAAGATGGTGCTATCGTAAAAACGGCCAGTGTTGCCGCTGAAAATCTTGTTTTTAGAGGGCCTGCAAAAGTATTTGAAAGCCAAGAAGATGCAGTTGATGCCATTTTAGGTGGAAAAATAGTTGAAGGTGATGTCGTTGTGATCATCTATGAAGGCCCAAAAGGTGGGCCAGGAATGCAAGAAATGCTCTACCCTACCAGCTATTTAAAATCAATGGGACTTGGTAAAGCTTGTGCACTCATTACTGACGGTAGATTTTCAGGCGGATCATCAGGCTTATCCATTGGACATATTTCACCAGAAGCGGCTAACGGTGGCGTAATTGGTCTGGTACGTGATGGCGATATTATTGATATTGACATTCCAAATCGAAAATTAGTTTTAGATGTGCCTGAAGATGAACTAGAACGTCGTCGGGTGGCAGAGCTTACTCGTGGCGACAAAGCATTTACCCCTCATAATCGTGACCGCTATGTGTCGTTTGCCCTAAAAGCTTACGCAAGTTTAGCGACCAGTGCTGATAAAGGTGCAGTCCGCGATAAAAGTAAACTAGGTGGCTAAAAGTGAAACAACAAACAATACTGACTGGTGCTGATTATTTAAAAGCAACGCTTTGCAGTGCCGTATATGATGTGGCGCAAGTCACACCGCTTGAAAAAATGGATAAACTATCTGCAAGACTAAACAATCAGATATTTGTCAAACGTGAAGATCGTCAGCTAGTGCACAGTTTTAAAATTCGAGGTGCACAAGCGATGATCGCCAGCCTTTCCCCAGAAGAGCGACAATGTGGCGTTATTGCTGCTTCAGCTGGAAACCACGCTCAAGGTGTGGCATTTTCAGCTAGCAAATTAGGTATAAAATCGCTCATTGTTATGCCGTTAACGACAGCGGACATCAAAGTAGAAGCAGTAAAAGGATTCGGGGGTGAAGTTTTACTTTTTGGTGCGAATTTTGACGAAGCCAAAGCCAAAGCCTTAGAATTAGCCAAAGAACAACGACGCATTTTTATTCCCCCTTTTGATCACCCACTGGTGATTGCCGGACAAGGCAGTATTGCCATGGAACTGTTGCAACAAAATGCCAAACTCGATCGCATATTTGTCCCCGTTGGCGGTGGTGGACTTGCAGCAGGTATTGCAGTCCTAATTAAACAAATTATGCCATCGATTAAAGTCATTGCAGTTGAACCTGAAGATGCAGCCTGTTTAAAAGCAGCCTTAGATGCTGGTCACCCAGTTGATTTAAATCGAGTAGGTTTATTTGCTGAAGGGGTTGCCGTTAAACGAATCGGTGATGAAACATTCAGACTTTGCCAACAATATATCGATGATATTATTACTGTTGATAGTGATGAAATTTGTGCGGCTGTCAAAGATTTATTTGATGATGTTCGTGCCATTGCTGAACCATCGGGTGCGGTCGCACTGGCGGGACTAAAAAAATACGTTGAAAAACACAATATTCAAGGTGAAAACCTTGCTCATATCTTATCGGGAGCTAATTTAAACTTCCATAATTTACGTTATGTGTCAGAACGCTGTGAATTAGGTGAAAAACGAGAAGTCTTAATCGCCGTGACGATTCCAGAGAAAAAAGGCAGTTTCCTAAAATTTTGTCAAATCTTGGGGGGGCGTTCAGTCACCGAATTTAATTATCGCTATCATGATGAAGAATCGGCATGCATATTTGTAGGTGTTAAAATCACTAAAAATAGTGAAAAAGATGACATCATGCAACAACTCACTTCAGCCGGTTATCTCGTGGTTGACCTAACTGATGATGAAATGGCTAAATTGCATGTTCGCTATATGATTGGTGGCAAGCCTTGTCAGCCAATTCAAGAACAAGTTTACAGCTTTGAATTCCCAGAGTCGCAAGGGGCATTACTCAAATTCTTACAAACACTTGGTACCAACTGGAATATCTCAATGTTCCATTACCGAAGCCATGGGACTGATTATGGTCGCGTTCTTGCCGCATTTGAAATTGACCAAACCAATAGCCATGATTTTGGTAAACACTTAACCGAATTAGGTTATGGTTTCCATAACGAAACCGAAAATCCATCGTTAAAACTCTTTTTAACCAATTCGAATTAAATAAAGGAAGACTATTCACTTTTACGGGCATTGATTAAAGTGAATAGTCCTAAATCTTAATCAAATAGTTTAAGCTTTTAAAAAAATAGATAGATTAACCATGATTAAATTAGCAACGATAGGCACCAATTGGATCACTGAAAAATTCATTGATGCGGCATTACAAACTAAACAATATCAATTAACCGCTATCTATTCCCGTGATATCAACAAAGCCAATGAACTGGCAAAAAAATACCAAGTTAATACGGTATTTGATAAGCTCACCGAGCTTGCTCAATATGCCAATGTCGACGTTGTTTACATTGCCAGCCCAAACTCACTCCATTTTGAACAAGCCAAATTGATGTTGGAAAATAATAAAGATGTAATATGTGAAAAACCATTAACCTCGAATTTAATGGAAACCCAAACATTAATTAATATTGCCAAACAACATAAAAAACTTATTTTTGAGGCACTTAAAACCGTTTATTTGCCCAATTATCAATTAATTCGGGATTATCTTCCAAAGTTAGGAAGAATTCGCAAAGCACTACTTAACTACTGTCAATATTCCAGCCGTTACGAAAGTTATTTGAATGGCAATAATCCCAACACGTTTAATCCCAACTTTTCAAATGGTTCTATAATGGATATTGGAGTTTACCCACTCAATTTTGGACTAGGATTATGGGGATATCCCAATAAAATAAATGCTAGTGCGACAAAACTTGCGTCTGGTGTCGATGCGCATGGCAGTGTTTTACTTAATTATGACGATTTTGATGTCATCATTTGGCATTCAAAAGTCAGTAACTCTTACCTTCCTAGTGAAATTCAAGGCGAAAATGGATCGCTTATTATTGAAAATATTGCCACTTGTGATCGCGTTATTTATCAACCAAGAATCGGTGAAAAAAAAGAAATCACCCTTACACAACACAATAATGATATGTATTACGAAGCAGAAGAATTCGCTAAGCTATATCGACAACGCAACGTAGATCATAACGGTTTAGCCTATTCGAAACTATCATCAACAATCTTGACTGAAATCAGAAAGCAAACTGGTGTGGTGTTTCCTGCCGATCAACCTTAACCATTAAAAAAATATATATAAACTGAAATAATAAGTTGCTAAAAGTTTATAGCAGAACGCTAACTAAAATTAGCGTTCTGGGTGATATATCCGTTGACTGAGTATAAAACAACTATCCGACCAAACACGCTTATTTAATATGTGCAATATAACCCTTAATAATCTCGACACTATTTTTAAATAACTGCTTTTCATTATCTGAAAAATCTAACTCAATAATTTTTTTGATACCATGCTGATCTAAAATCGCAGGCACACCTATTGCCACATCTTGATAACCATACTCCCCATGTAAAATACAACTTAATGCTAACGCACGATGGCTGTTAGTAAAAATATGCTGACAAATTTCAGTAATCGTACTGGCGATACCATATTCGGTACAATGCTTAAATTTAGCAATTTCAAAACCTTTATTCTTCGCTTTGCTGCCAATATCATTAAAATCGATTCTATTTTTTTCGAGATGATTAAGGTTAATACCATAAACCGATGAATGCGACCAAACAGGAAATTGTGAATCGCCATGCTCGCCAACAATAAACGCATCGATACTTTGTGGACCAATATCCATTTGTTCCCCCAATAAACGACGTAATCTTACTGTATCAAGCCAAACCCCAGTACCAATTATCCGATGCCGAGGTAAACCTGATAATTGCCAAACTTGGTAAGTAATCGCATCACATGGGTTAGTCGCCACTAAAAAAATCCCTTTAAAACCATTTTTCATCATATCTGGCACAATCGTTGCAACAATTTTTGACGTACCTGCTAGCTCCTCCGCTCGGCTTTTTTGCGCTAATCCCGAAGTAACCGTAATAATCGCAATATCAATATCAGCACAATCATTGGCATCACGTAAACTGACTTTAATCATGTTTTGCCGATAAGCAGCCGCATCTAATAAATCCTGAGCATGACCATAAGCCCGATCTTTATTTACATCAACCAGTACAATTTCTTCACAAATACCACGATTAACCAAGGTATAAGCCGTCGTGGATCCCACATTCCCTACTCCAATAATCATGACTTTACGTAGTTTCATAATAAACTCCAATTATTTGAAAAATGAAATAAAATCAATAGAAATACAGATACGAAAGGGTTTGTTATCACAGCGTTAGTATTGCATATTCTTGTGTAAACGGGGAATCGTTTTCTTATGTTAATAGGGTCAAAACAATTTATTATTATGTATATAATAAATAATGTTGTTTCAATATTTTCAGTTAAAGCAACGGGTTACTTTTATATATTATATCATCATCTCGGTAAATTGTGAGATTGGCAATTTCCTTTTAGAAGCCTTTTTCATATCCTATATTTCTTTTTTTCTAACAAGTTACAATAACTGCAAATTCTGTGTAAAGTCATTAGTTTTATTGATCATCATTCAGTTGCTATGTGTATCGATATACACCAGCATACTTTGTACGCAATACTTTAATTCATTTATTGTGCCTTGATGAATATGCGAACAGCTAGGCTGATTTATCAATTTTACGTCTGTTTCCATCAGAACTGGCATTATATTTAAAAGGAGTTGGTGAAAATAGTTCTATTAATAAGATCTTTAGTGTCTATTTAAGTTTCGTCTTCACTTGTTTAAATGATGAAATTAGAAATATTCCAGATGATTGAATCTATAATCAGAATTTTTTGAATAAAAGAAACAATTCAGAGAATGTTATAATAAGAAGATAAGACGGGTTTGTGATTAGCGCATGTTCAGATTTTGTTTATTAACATGCTATTAAAATTGCAAATTGAAAGCCAGCTGGAAAAATTATCATTTACCCTCAGACAGGAGCAACATTCTCAATTAAATTGACTACAGACTGACTATTCAATCAAATTAGTGAAACTTTCTTAAAGGTTTTTTATTAGTTATCTTGAAAAGTGTTTGCCAAAAAACCATACAAAACCGAAAAATAAAATAAATCCAATAGGATTGTTAAAAAATATATTAAATAATGTGCTTTCTGGAACATTTTTAGCTTCAATCAATAAATCTTGTGCAAATACAAAATTACTAAAAAATAGCGATAATGAACCCATAATAAATTTTTTGATTATTTTCATTTTTATACTCCATTAATTTTAATAAGTTTTTATGCCTATATAAAAGAATTGCGCTAATCATAACCTATTATTAATTAAATAAAAAGAGATTGATATAAAATTCAACAGATTTTTATTGTTTTTTTAGCAGTAAACACTTTAGAAATTTTTCATGTGCACGGAGCAATATTCGATAATAACTCAATATTTCAATTGGTAATAGATTTGTCGAATTACTAAATAGTGATCTAGCTTTTTTCCACTTGCTTATTTAGAATTTAGGTTAAATGGTATAATGATTAACTTAACCATAAGAAAATACGATAAAAAAATTAGTTGGGAATTTGATAAAACCATTTATTATTAGATCTTTTAAAAATGGTTATCCCTATTTACAAGGAACACCTCATCTTTGCTTATTTTTCGCTCTATTGTTTCATTTTTTCCTATGCATATAAGAAACACTATATCATCATCCGCATTGGCGCGAGACTGTCCGTTTTATCCATATGTGTATAGGGAACACTTTATTAATGGTATGCCATTCACAAATACAAATTTCATGCTCATTATTATGAAAGACAAATTTATATTTTCGTTCAAAACCGGGGAGTATGTTTTCAGGTATATGCTTTTCGATTTTTTCCATCTTGATAGATATGATAAGTTACAATTCCCGCTCCCGAAAAATAATCCACCATTGCCACGGGGTGAATAAACCAGGCTTTGCCGTCTTTTGAGAGATTAGTTAGTGTCGGTGCATCATTGTTAGTATTGGTTGATTGTGAGGCTTGTTTGTCGGCTACGTCTTTCCACCATAACGAGGGTTTTATTCGTTTCTTTTTTTCAATTTGCCAGACTCTTTTAATATTTTCAAGCTCTTCGTCTACTTTATCGAATGCAAAATTTGATGTAACTCTTTCATTGCCGAGCTGTAATCTTCTAAATCGAGTTTAGCCATTTAATCTACACAACTTTAGCCGATAGTTCACAAACCTTAAATTTTCTTCTGAGGTAGCAGAACTTTATCGATGACATTCTTAATCTTTTTGACATTTTACAACTCTTTGTCTATCACGATATTTACATGAAATCGATTCCAATAACTTGAAGTGCCCACTATTATCTATTTTATAATGTCTCCATATTTTCAATATCTCGTGTTTCGTGATCACCAACATAATTTAATAACCAAACATTCTTAAAATTTTTATCAATATAGTAATACTTTACAAAAGCAGCTGATTCTGAAATTTTTTCTTTAAAAATTGATAATTTATCTATTAATTTATTATTTTTTTCAATATTCAAAAATATTTCGAAATCATACTCTCCATGCTGCTTTTTAGTTAAATTGTATCGATATTCTCCTTTTTGATATATCTCTTTATTTTTGTTAAATAAAGTGTCACTAACTTCACCAAAATATTGACCTAATTCGTTTAAATCGCACTCATTGTAAAAATAAGAATCAGAATAAGATCCATCAGCGGGAAAATCACACTTCTTATTCATATCCTCTACAATTTTTTTATTTGTCAACATGGGATGACCAAACCAACTAAATTCCCGATTTGGTATCTTATAATTAAATCCTCGATAAGTTATGGGCGATTCATTATTTTTTTTCAATTGCTTCGAAAATATTATTAAGTGATCTGACTTAGTTAGAAAAACAAAATAATTATCGATCTTTATTAAATCAGTTAGACCCGCTTTCAAGCATAAATTATCGTCATCATTATTAGGAAAGTTTATTGCCTCAAATTGATCTCCTAAAAGGATCCCTTCTTCTGAGAAAATTTTTTTATATTTTTCTACTTTTTCTGGAGTTTTCCAATAAGATAAAGGTGTAGTAAGATTTGTTGATGTTTCATAGTGGATAAGACAAATTGTATCAACTATAATATTTCCATCAATTAATATGAGCTTAATTCGCGGATACTTTTGCGTTAAGATCTCTCTGTCATAATCTGATTCATTACCAAAAACAGAATTTTTTGAAACTTTATAATAATCCCAAATATCCGGTGATTCATTTGAATGAACAATTCCTATAGAAAAAATAAACAATAAAATCAGTATTAAAAAATTTTTTTTCATTCCCTTTATCCTTTATGATAATCTTCCCTAGCTTTATCAGAAAAATAATCTTCAATCCAACAATTATCGTTAATATCCTTAACCAGCTTCTTATTTATAATTTGAGGCGTTCCCACAGGTAATAAATTAGTATGAGTTAAAGCGTTTAATGAATGTGAACAAGCTAAAATAGGTAAAAATAATAAACCATAAAATAAAGATTTTATCTGCATTATAGAAACACTCCTACCCCTATTATTTCATATTGAAAATTCTCAAATTACTAAATTGATATAGCACTTTACTCAATTAAAGCAAGCAGACTATTTATTTTTAAAGTTTTTATTTTTACAAACCAATTTAAGACCGCCATTTTCGAACTGACATTTTATTTCATCCAGCAAATTAAACTTTCCTTTGTTATTAATTTTGTAATGCTGCCACAAAGTTGCAGATGCGCCTTCTTCTACTAACAGATGTTGAAGTAGCCAAACATTTAATTGTTTATCAATGTAAAAATCTAATGTCACTTGAATCATATCACCTCCATGATCTTCATTAGAATAAACAATAAGTTGATTTATTATTTTGCCCGATGATTCGATAAACATCGTAATAATATACTGATAGGGTGAAATTGTACATTCACCTTCAAGCTGTTTTTCTTCAACAAGGCATTTTTTTGTATCGGTCGTTTTTTTTAAATAAATATTAAATTGCTTGGATTGATATAAATAGACAATTTTATTTTTTTGTAGTTCTTCAAATATATTATTAGTATTCTCGGTTGAAGAAAAGGTCGATAATTTGCATCTTTTATCATATTCTTTCCAGCCATTCTTTGCATAAGAAAAAAAATCTTCAATCCAACAATTATCGTTAATATCCTTAACTAGTTTCTTATTTATAATTTGAGGTGTTCCCACAGGTAATAAATTAGTATGAGTTAAAGCGTTCAACGAATGCGAACATGCTAATATAAGTAAAAATAATAAACCATAAAATAAAGATTTTATCTGCATTATAGATAGACCTCAGCTATTTCGTATTGAAAGTTTTCAAAGTGCAAATGATGATTATGTGTATCTTTACCATCTTGTCCGCCAAGAGTGATTAATTTTTTATAGTAAGGAATATAAGAAACATATCCATCATCTGTTATATTAGGGTTACCAACTAAGATTTCTGTAAAATGAAATTTTTTCATTGCCGTGCTGTAATCTTCTAAATCGAGTTTAGCCATTTAATCTACACAACTTTAGCCGATAGTTCACAAACCTTAAATTTTCTTCTGAGTTAGCAGAACTTTATCGATGACATTCTTAATCTTTTTGACATTTTACAACTCTTTGTCTATCACGATATTTACATGAAATCGATTCCAATAACTTGAAGTGCCCACTATTATCTATTTTATAATGTCTCCATTTTTCAATATATTGTGTTTCGTGATCACCAGCATAATTTAATAACCAAACATTCTTAAAATTTTTATCAATATAGTAATACTGTACAAAAGCAGCTGATTCTGAAATTTTTTCTTTAAAAATTGATAATTTATCTATTAATTTATTATTTTTTTCAATATTCAAAAAAATTTCGAAATCAAACTCTCCATGCTGCTTTTTAGTTAAATTGTATCGATATTCTCCTTTTTGATATATCTCTTTCTTTTTATTAAATAAAGTGTCACTAACTTCAACAAAATAATCGTCTAATTCGTTTAAATCGCACTCATTGGCAAAGTAAGAATCAGAATAAGATCCATCAGCGGGAAAATCACACTTCTTATTCATATCCTCTACAATTTTTTTATTTGTCAACATGGGATGACCAAACCAACTAAATTCCCGATTTGGTATCTTATAATTAAATCCTCGATAAGTTATGGGCGATTCATTATTTTTTTTCAATTGCTTCGAAAATATTATTAAGTGATCTGACTTAGTTAGAAAAACAAAATAATTATCGATTTTTATTAAATCAGTTAAACCCGCTTTCAAGCATAAATTATCGTCATCATTATTAGGAAAGTTTATTGCCTCAAATTGATCTCTTAAAAGGATCCCTTCTTCTGAAAAAATTTTTTTATATTTTTCTACTTTTTCTGGAGTTTTCCAAAAAGATAAAGGTGTAGTAAGATTTGTTGATGTTTCATAGTGGATAAGACAAATTGTATCAACTATAATATTTCCATCAATTAATATGAGCTTAATTCGCGGATACTTTTGCGTTAAGATCTCTCTGTCATAATCTGATTCATTACCAAAAACAGAATTTTTTGAAACTTTATAATAATCCCAAATATCCGGTGATTCATTTGAATGAACAATTCCTATAGAAAAAATAAACAATAAAATCAGTGTTAAAAAATTTTTTTTCATTCCCTTTATCCTTCTCATTTAAATCGTCGACTATTCAATTATTTTAATGGTATTAAAATCAAAATTTTCTGTATGCAAATGGCTATTATGTAATTTTTTTCCATTTACTGCTCCTGATATATCTTTAAATAAGTTATAGATTTCTTTTCCTACTCGAAACGTTCCAAAATGGAATTTAGCCAAAGCGTTAACAAATTCTTTATCTTTTTCCCAATCAGTTAAATTTTTAACTTTTTTAATGTATTTTGTGTCAATACTCTCACCATTTACGTGTAAAGAACTAGGAAAACAAGAGCCTTGTTCATAGGCACTACCCGTTACAATAATATTTTCTTTAATCTCTGCCAGAGCGCCTATAAAACCTGCCAGTAAGTCTGAATTTATATATTTTCGAAAAGTTTCTTTAAGTTCATATTTTATAATTACACCACTACTTTCATAGTTAAGGCTATCCGGCATTCGAACCATTTGGGCTTCTTCCTCCAGTTTTTTATATAGTTTCCATACTGCTTTTTTTGCAGTTTCATGATATCCATATTCAGCAATATTCCCATTAGTCATAGTTAGTCTTTCATAAATACTTACACCTGCTTCTTTTTTTATCCATTCATGAATATCACCATTTGTGTATTTCGCTCTAGCCACAATATACCCATCGCTAACGTTAGTTTTAGTTTCCTTCACAATTCCATGATCTGGATATTTAAATGTTCCTGTAGGATGTTTTGTAAACTTTTTCTTATTAATGGTATGCCATTCACAAATACAAATTTCATGTTTATTATCATCTTTATCATGATAGACATATTTATATTTTCGTTCAAAACCGGGGAGTATGTTTTCAGGTATATGCTTTTCGATTTTTCCATCTTGATAGATATGATATGTCACAATGCCTAATCCCGAAAAATAATCCACCATTGCCACGGGGTGAATAAACCAGGCTTTGCCGTCTTTTGATAGATTAGTTAGTGTCGGTGCATTGTTGTTTGTATTTGCAGTTTGATAGGCTTGTTTGTCGGCTACGTCTTTCCACCATAACGAGGGTTTTATGCGTTGTTCTTTTTCTACTTGCCAGTTTGTTTTAACAAGCTCGTTTTCTTTGGCTATACATAGTTTATCCAATTCTTTTGTTATGAAAATTTTTTGCTGTCGTCTTTTTTCTTCAAAATTTTCTTCGCTCATTCCATTTATATTACCTTTCTTCCGCATTTTATTTAGCTTAGCACTTAATTAATCGCATCTTCTTTTATTGTTTAATTAACTCTTTTTGACTTGTTTTTACCTTTTAATAGGTAAATATTTATTACTTTAATCATCATCCACCATTTCTTGATAGGTTAATTCACTTTCAGTAGGCTGTCTGTAAGCTGCGAAATAATTTTCACCCACAAAAAATAAAGTATCTTTCATATAAATTGCTTTATTTCCATTTAGTAGAAATTTAGCTAATGGTGATTTGTCGATATTGTCAAATGTGATATATTCCAACTCGTTACTAATATCTATATTAAATTTTTTAAAATTCTCGACTTGCTGTTGATAAAGTTTTTCATTACCAAATAACTGTTTTGACTTCGCTTTACCAAAGGTAAATGAATAGGCTTGTTGATAATTAACACAAAGCTTTTTATCAGCAGGATTTAAGGTTAGTGAGATATCATAAAGTTCATCGATTCTCTTGCTTTCAAAGCGCATATAATTATTTGCTTGTTTATCGGTTAATAAAAGGCTTTTTGTTGAATGTGTTTTGTTATCTTTAACCGCTAATTCACTGTAGCAATTTGACGTGACAGGTAACTCTTGAAACTTCCCTTCTTTTGTCACTTGAAAATGTTGTACTTCTACTGTTTCATCTTCAAAACGTTGGCGACGCTCAATAAAATAGTTTTTGTCAATGGTAAAATAATGATAACCAACCATGTAACCGCTACCGCCAGGACCGCCGCGAGTTGTAGTCCGATAACCAAATAACACCAGTTTATCTAGAACCTTATAATCATTAGAAAACAGATATAAATATGAATCAACATCACCACTATCCCAACTTACATCAATAAATATTGGATTTATAATCGGTGAAATAGAAGGATACTTTGCTCCGAATATATCTGTTGCAAACCAAGGAAGATCTAAAAAATTTTTAAAATGAATGGATAATGGTTTTAATACATCGTCTCGATATAGCACAAAAGCATCATCTGCATTAAATGGAACATTGATTGTGGGTAACTCAGGGATTTGTTTAATAAATTCTTTTTCAAAATAAGGTTTTGAATAAAATACCGGCTTACCATCTTTTCCAAACAAAACCAGCATATCATCCAATAATAAGGCCTGCCGATTTTGTGTTACATACTGTTTTAATAGGCTATTATCAATATTTTTATCAAATTGAAGATAAGTAATATTATCATTTAATTTAATATTATAACTATGCTCTAATAATGTTTGCTGCTTTTTTAAATCAATATATGCTTGTTCAATATTATTACTTTTAAAAAAATCTTCTGCAGGTATCGTATTATGTTTAATTAAAAACGACTGATTATTGAAATAAAATTTATTACCATGTAATTTTATATCAAAATCAACCGTTGTTTCATCTACCAATGTATTGCTAATACCATAAATAATTCCCCAATTATCTGGCGCTTTTTTTTCATCAGCTATCGCTGATGATACGATTAAATTTAATAATAGAGAAAATAATACAAAATAGTAATTACTTTGTTGCATATTGTTAACCTTATTCTTGATAGGTTAATTCACTTTCAGTAGGCTGTCTGTAGGCTGCAAAATAATCTTCACCCGCAATAAATAGCATTTCGTTCATATAAATCGCTTTATTTCCATTTAGTAGAAATTTAGCTAATGGTGATTTGTCGATATTGTCAAATGTGATATATTCCAACTCGTCACTAATATCTATATTAAATTCTTTAAAATTTTCGACTTGCTGTTGATAAAGTTTTTCATCACCAAATAACTGTTTTGACTTCGCTTTACCAAAGGTAAATGAATAGGCTTGTTGATAATTTACACAAAGCTTTTTATCAGCAGGATTTAAGGTTAGTGTGACATCATCAAGTTCATCGAATGTAATTTTCTTAAATCGCATATAATTATTTGCTTGTTGACTAGTTAGTAAAAGGCTTTTTGTTGAATGTGTTTTGTTATCTTTAACCGCTAATTCACTGTAGCAATTTGACGTGATAGGTAATTCTTGAAACTTCCCTTCTTTTGTCACTTGAAACTGTTGTACTTCTACTGTTTCATCTTCAAAACGTTGGCGACGCTCAATAAAATAGTTTTTATCAATAGTAAAATAATGATAACCAACCGTGTAACCGCTACCGCCTGGACCGCCTCGACTTGTAGTCCGATAACCAAATAACAATAATTTATCTAGAACCTTATAATCATTAGAAAACAGATATAAATATGAATCAACATCACCACTATCCCAACTTACATCAATAAATATTGGATTTATAATCGGTGAAATAGAAGGATATTTTGCTCCGAATATATCTATTGCAGCCCAAGGAAGATCTAAAAAATTTTTAAAATGAATGGATAACTTTTTTAATACGTCGTCTTGATATAGCATAAAAGCATCATCTGCATTAAACGGAACATTGATTGTGGGTAACTCAGGAACTTGTTTAATAAATTCTTTTTCAAAATAAGGTTTTGAATAAAATACTGGTTCACCATCTTTTCCAAACAGAAGCAGCATATCATCCAATAGTAATGCCTGCCGATTTTGTGTTACATACTGTTTTAATAGACTATTATCAATATTTTTATCAAATTGAAGATAAGTAATATTATCTTTTAATTTAATTTTATAACTATGCTCTAGAAACTCTTGCTGCTCTTTTAAATCAATATATGCTTGTTCAATATTATTACTTTTAAAAAAATCTTCTGCAGGCATCGTATTACGTTTAATCAAAAACGACTGATTATTGAAATAAAATTTATTACCATGTAATTTTATATCAAAATCAACCGTTGTTTCATCTACCAATGTATTGCTAATACCATAAATAATTCCCCAATTATCTGGCGCTTTTTTTTCATCAGCTATCGCTGATGATACGATTAAATTTAATAATAGAGAAAATAATACAAAATAGTAATTACTTTGTTGCATATTGTTAACCTTATTCTTGATAGGTTAATTCAGTTTCTGTAGGTTGCCTGTAGGCTGCGAGATAATTTTCACCCACAATAAAGAGCATTTCGTTCATATAAATCGCTTTATTTCCATTTAGTAGATATTTAGCTAATGGCGATTTGTCGATATTGTTAAATATGATATATTCCAACTCGTTACTAATATCTATACTAAATTTTTTAAAATTCTCGACTTGCTGTTGATAAAGTTTTTCATTACCAAATAACTGTTTTGATTTCGCTTTACCAAAGGTAAATGAATGAGCTTGTTGATAATTTACACAAAGCTTTTTATCAGCTGGATTTAAGGTTAGTGTGATACCATAAAGTTCATCGATTCTCGCACTTTCAAAGCGCATATAATTATTTGCTTGTTGACTAGTTAGTAAAAGGCTTTTTGTTGAATGTGTTTTGTTATCTTTAACCGCTAATTTACTGTAGCAATTTGACGTGACAGGTAATTCTTGAAACTTCCCTTCTTTTGTCACTTGAAACTGTTGTACTTCTATTGTTTCATCTTCAAAACGTTGGCGACGCTCAATAAAATAATTTTTGTCAATAGTAAAATAACGATAACCAACAGGGTAACCGCTACCGCCAGGACCGCCTCGAGTTGAAGTTAGATAATTAAATAACACTAGTTTATCTAGAACTTTATAATCATTAGAAAACAGATATAAATATGATTCCGAATAACCACTATCCCAACCTACATCAATAAATATTGGATTTATAATCGGTGAAATAGAAGGATACTTTGCTCCGGATATATCTGTTGCAAACCAAGGAAGATCTAAAAAATTTTTAAAATGAATGGATAACGGTTTTAATACGTGGTCTTGATATAGCACAAAAGCATCCACTTGGTTAAACGGAACATTGATTGTGGCTAACGGAGGAACTTGTTGAATAAATTCTTTTTCAAAATAAGGTTTTGAATAAAATACTGGTTCACCATCTTTTCCAAACAGAAGCAGCATATCATCCAATAATAAGGCCTGCCGATTTTGTGTTACATACTGTTTTAATAGGCTATTATCAATATTTTTATCAAATTGAAGATAAGTAATGTTATCTTTTAATTTAATATTATAATTATACTCTAATAATGCTTGCCGCTCTTTTAAAGAAAAATATGTTTTTTCTATATTATTGCTTTTAAAAAAATCTTCTGCAGGCATCGTATTACGTTTAATCAAAAACGACTGATTATTGAAATAAAATTTATTACCACGCAATTTTATATCAAAATCAACCGTTGTTTCATCTACCAATGTATTGCTAATACCATAAATAATTCCCCAATTATCTGGCGCTTTTTTTTCATCAGCTATCGCTGATGATACGATTAAATTTAATAATAGAGAAAATAATACAAAATAGTAATTACTTTGTTGCATATTGTTAACCTTTATTAGTGATTAATGTTTGCATTGATATGCCATTGACTTGTTCAACACTTTGAGCAAAGTATTCATCTTTCAAATAAACTAATTCAAAACTTCTGACATCAAAATGTACCCATGTTGGTGCCACTGCTAGCTCTCCAGATTTTTTTACGCGATTTCCAGGCTCTAAAGAAACAAAATTTGGTTTAGCCCATCTATAATGAACATCGCAATACTTAATCATCACCTCTCTTGCATCATCACATAAATTAGCTTTTGTGATTTTTGAATTATTGTAAACCATATGAATATCTAGCGCTTTTCCCATATGATTCGTGGTTTGTCTGTCATTATGAAATTTATTATCCCTCCAACAGCGGTATCCGGATTCAACTTTTTCAATTTCCATATTTCGTTGATCAAAGTGTGCTAAATAAAATTTCCAGGCTCTTAATACCCAAAATAATGTTCTATGTAACCCTGGATATTCATATTCTCTTTTCTGTTCGATAATTGTTGTTTTTTGTTTTTGATCAGAATTTCTCCCGAGTCCAAATCCTCCACATGCTTTAATCTCAACTTTTTTTAAATCGTATGTTGAACATTTACACTTAGCTTGAGCAAAATATGTTTCTATTGGGTATTCCTCTTGAAACGCATCAATTGCTTCAATTACTTCCATATCAACAACACCCGTTTCTTCAACTTTCATATAATCACGTTGAAACTGTTTGATCATGTTTTCTGTTCTTTCCGTAAACTCATCAGTCGGGACATTGCCACCAAAACCGGCAAGACGGATATTGATTTCTCGAATTATTTCATTTTTATCGCCTTTTCTAAAAAAAACAACGTTTCCTACAAAATAATCCACCATTGCCACGGGGTGAATAAACCAGGCTTTGCCGTCTTTTGATAGATTAGTTAGTGTCTGTGCATCATTGTTAGTATTGGTTGATTGTGAGGCTTGTTTGTCGGCTACGTCTTTCCACCATAACGAGGGTTTTATTCGTTTCTTTTTTTCAATTTGCCAGACTCTTTTAATATATTCAAGCTCTTCGTCTACTTTATCGAATGCAAATTTTCTTAGATATTCTTTATCTATACCCAAGCCATCTAACAGTTTAGACATAAATTCTTTCTTTTCATCTTTTTCTTCTTCAAACAGCTCATCTATCTCATTCCACTTTGTTAGCGCTTCATCCGCATACCATTCACTTTCATATTTAACTAACAGATGCCCTATACGCTCTGCTGTCCAGCTTCTGCGTAAACCTTCTTTTAAATAATCTTCTGTAAAAGATGGCGGTGTTTTTTTACGCTGGGTTGAATAACGCAATGTACCCACTAAGATTTGATGTAATTCTTTCATTGCTGGGCTGTAATCTTCAAAATCAAGTTTAGCCATTTTATTCTTGACAATTTTAGCCGATAATTGACCAACCTTAGATTTTTCTTCTACGGTGTTGAATCCTGACCAATGCCATGGGGTAACAAGTTTTATATGTTCTTGTACACCATTTTTCGTATTCACCCATCCTTGTATCGGTATGCCTTCTTTGTTCCCTGCCTGAATATATCGCCAAATTGTATCCGGGTCGTCATCATTTACCGCAATAAAACTTTCATCCGATTGGGAGTTAAGCGAGATTGTTCGCGCAAAATAAACCGTGTTATATTGTTTTGGTTCGGGTAACCCATCCAAGGATAATGGAAAATCATTCCAATAATTTATTGTGCTATTTAATTGCCCATCTAGACCTTTAAGGTGAAAAACATCTTTTGATGCTATCCAGTAATACACGTTTTCAGGACTAAAACGTATTGTAATAGATGTCTTCATATCTTTATTAAGGACTGTACTCGATGCAATAATATCGTTGACAATTTCCACTTCATCAGGAATATCGCTTTTGATTAATTGGGGATATTCTTGTTTGTAACTTTCTAACAGATTCTTTTTATCTTCCTGCGTTAAATAGTACTTTTTACCATCACCTTTTATAATCTCTCCAGTTTTAGTGTCCAGAGAGGGGGTAATTGATAAATTTAACGTATATACTGGTTTGATTTTAACGTAATAACTATTGGTAAGACTAATAAATTCTACTCCCAATCCTTTATGTAAAAAACCGGTGGGTTGGGTAGCTTGAATTAATTGGGCATCTTTTTCGACTAAAATAATTGTTTTTTCATATTCTGGTAAATTGTTCGCTAACGCTTTTGTTTTTTGGATAAAAGCCGGCAAATCATCACAGGTGAATAATTCAATATGCGCTAATTTTGGTAATTTTTCATCTGACGGGCGTTTCATTGTTGCTAATGCGGCAACTTTAGGTTCATCAAAACTCTGGCTTTGGCTTACATTATGTCCAAGATAACCAATAAAATCGCCTTTTTTTATTGCAATGGGCTGTTTTAATACAATAACTTCATTAAATTTTTCAGGTTTTAGCGCTGTTGAAGTCAGTGATTCTATATTAACATAGCCTTTATGAGGTGCGTCCGCACCTCCATTTTCAGCGACTAAGGCAGGTGGAATCGAACACCCCTCAATTTTACGAATTTTAGCATAGCCATTTTCTTGACCGTCAAATTCGAATGTCGCTGTAATTGGCAAATAAGTCAATTTTTGTGTATCATTGGCAGCTTCATAAACGGCAATCCCTTTCACTTCTTTTTCAGGGGAATCGACCTTGTAATTATCTTCCAGACAAATTTCATAATCTTTATCAGCTTCCGCTTTATTGCCAGTTGGCCGGTCTGTATCGCTCGTTCCTATATCCCCTTTCCATACATACCCTGAAGTCGATCCTAATTCATTTTTATATTCATTTTTCGTAACCAATATACCCTGTGTTATTGACGTGATTTTATACCATCCAGACTTCCCTTTTTTTTGTTCACCTAAACGCACTTTACTACCTTTCAGTAATAATCCAACGACCTTCGAATCCTTACCGTTTTCTCGGATCACACTACCATAAATAGCTCCTGCTTTTTCTTCATTGACTTTGCCTGACTGAACTTGCCAGTAATGCGGATAATTAATTTTATCATCGACAGTTTTATTTTTCTTTTGCTCATAACCATACCAATCAAGCTGATGCATGTATAAACTGTAAAGGGTTATCGCTGGTGGGGTTTCGGTTGAAGCACTAATCTCTGGCATTTTTAAATAGTGGCGAACTAAGGTAAATCCTGTTGAAAAATAGGCAACTTTTTGAAATTCTTCAACTGGTGCTTCTACCTCGTTATTGTCCTCATAGATAATTTTGGGATAAACATCATTTACACGATATGCAATAACTTCACCATTTGCCATACACCGCAGTAAATCATCATTACCGATTTTATTTAATACGTTTTTATCGATATGAATACCACCATGCCATAGACTATTTTCACCAAATGGATAAAAGCCACTGCCTGCTTCGGATAAAGCTTTATAGTAAGCATCTTGACTAAGTGTTTTGCTACCTGTGGGAAAAACAAAATTGGATATTTTCTTTATTGTCATTTTTATTTCCTTAACTAATTAATCCGAAAAACTTTTTGAATTAAAAGTCATGTGTTTTCGAAGTAATAGTTCGAGTTCTTTATTACTATTAGTCAATTTAGCCGATAAGCAGCCGCATCAAATAAATCCTGAGCATGCCCATAAACCCGATCTTTATTTACATCTACCATTAAAACTTCTTCACAAATACCACGATTAACTCAGGTATAAGCCGCAGTGGAACCCACATTCCCTACGCCAATAATCATGAATTCACGTCGTTTCTCAAAAAACGCCAGTTTTTTGAAAAAAAAATTTAGGAGAATTATTAGATAACTCATTAATTATATTTCTATATTTTAATAATCAGTTCAAATATAAAACAGAAATTTTACATTGTAAAGATAAATTGTTTAATGTTATTGATTGTATTTTTTGTGATCAAACGATCTATTTGATAAAATATTTACGATTTTTTTACAAGGAGATAACAATGAAAACTAAAATAATATTAGGATTAAGTTTAATTGTACCGTTACCTGGTACAGCATTAAATTTAGAAGGAAATAAAACATATGATAATGAGGTAAACATTAATTTTGATGAAAATGGAATAAATATAGAAAGAAATAGTGAAACCACATTTAATAAAGATGTGACGATTAATTCAAAAAAAGAAAAAAATCCCTCATCAATTCAAAATATTGGATTATTATCAAATATAGGTAATCAAGGAAATTCTGCAACCACGCAATTCAATGGTAATCTCACGATCAATATGGATTTTGATGATACCCACAATCAGGCAATTGGCATTTTTGGTGGCGATACTGTAACCGTTAACGGAACAACAACATTATCAACCACAGAAAATACGTTTGGCCCCTCTATAGCAATTCAGGTCAGTCAAGAAGGTAAGCTACTTCTAAATGGTTCATCCACTATAAAAGGAGTGATAGGTAGTCACTCAAAAGGCCTTTTCGAGACAAAAAAACATACGGACATCATAGGTCGTATTCTGGCATTCGATTCTGGAGCGATAAAATTACATGAATCTTCAGATATTACCGGTGACGTTTACGCATCTGAATCTGGAGTCATCGAATTACATGGTTCCTCAAAAATAAAAGGAGAACTCATCTCAGATGATTTTGGCATTATAAAAACGTTTGATTATTTCAGCATTAATGGGGATATTACTGCGACTAATTCAGGTCAGATTGATTTAGATAGCAATTCAAACATAAACGGGAATATTATGATTGGTGAATTAGGCAAGATAAACATTCAAAAGGGAACGAACTTTAAAGGTAACATCCTTATTTATGATTCTGGTGAATTAAATATTCGAGATAAAATCAGCATCAAGGGTGATATTTCCGTCTCTAAACACGCTAACTTAACTATGGAAAAAGATTCAACAATTAAAGGCAATATTATTAATTCTGATTCTGGAATTATTAACATTAGAGGGTATTCTAACGTTACAGGTAATATTTTAAATTCCAATTATGGAGCTATTGATATTAAAGGTGATTCTAACATTACAGGTAATATCAATGTTGATCAAAAAGCAAAATTAAACATCAGTGGAAAGTCTTTAATCAATGGAGACATTTTTGCACAAGATAATGGTCAAGTTAACTTAGATTTAAGTTCTGGTTCAAAACTCCAAGGTACAGTTAAATCATCTAGACAAGATGACAGTCATATAGCCATCAATTTGGCTGACAATGCGTCTTGGGAAATTACACAAGCACAATCTTATGTAAACACTTTATCTGGTTCTGGAAATATAAAGTTTACCAATGATATTAGCAACAATTCCTACGGTAACCTAATGATTGATAATTTATCCGGTAATCATGATTTTGTACTACGTATGAATAATTTGGTTCGGTTAGATAGATTGAGCTCAATAACAGCAGCGCAACAAAACGATAAAATCATCATTTTAAAATCTGCTGAAGGAAATCATAAGTTAAATATCAATAATGATGGTTCAACCCAAACCGCTGGAAATGAGAAAATAACTTTAATCGAAATTAAAGACAATGCCAAGAATACAGCAAAATTCACTCTCCAAAATAAAATCGAATTAGGGGGGTATATTTATGATAAGATAAATCAGCAGGGAAATAACTGGGTATTAACAAGTTCACCTAAATCTAACATTAGTACGACGGCTAATGCAAGTGTTGGCTTTTTTAATAGTAATTATCTAATGAGCTACATTGAAAATCAGACTTTATTGAAACGTTTAGGTGATATGCGTAATAGTGGTAATGTTGGTGATGTTTGGTTACGTGGTTTTACAGGTAAACTAGACTCATTTTCAGGTAAAAAACTCAGTAAATTTGATATGAACTATCATGGCTTCCAATTTGGTGTTGATAAACAATTATCAGAAAGTTCACCTTTTGTTATTGGTGCGTTTGTAGGACAAACTTATGGAAATCCGGATTATAACAAGGGTGACGGTTCTTTAAAATCGTTCAATACTGGTTTATATGCTACTTATTTAAACAATAGTGGCTGGTATATAGACAGTGTTGCTAAATATGCACGAGTCAAAAATCAATTTAAAGTAAAAGATACTGCTAATAACCGTGTTCACGGAAATAGTCATACTAATGGGTTAAGTTTATCTCTTGAAACGGGTAAAAAATTAAATTTCAATAATTATTACTTTGAACCTCAATTACAACTTTCTTATAGTCGTCAAAATGGTACCACTTTTAATGCCACAAATGGACTCAAAGTCAATCTAGGTGATTATAATTCATTATTAGGTCGCACCTCTGCATTAGTTGGTTATCAAATCAATTCTGAAAATAGCGCAATAAATATCTATGCTAAAACGGGATTTGTACGAGAGTTTAGTGGTGATACTTTCTACAAACTTAATAATAATAAAGAAAGTCATTCATTCAAAGGTAATTGGTGGAACAATGGCCTAGGTATAAATACACAAATCAATAAAACACATAATTTTTATCTTGATTTAGAAAGTTCAACCGGTAATCGTTTTGACTTAATACAAGCAAATGGTGGGTATCGTTACTCATTCTAATGTCTAAAAAGATGAATATAATTTAAACGGCATTATAAAATCACATTTCCTAAAGTAATGTGATTTTTACCTTTTAAGTCAATAATATTAGCAGATTATTACTGGAAGAGCTTCGAAAATAAATCCTTTCACTGACAAGTTTTTTGTTCCATTATCCTAGTTTAATTTTTCGCAAAATTTCAAAAAGACCACTCATATGTGTACTTAATCAGTTTTTCGTTTTACATTGAAGCTCTCATTTACTTGTTTGGACAAGCTGAGACTTTATTTTAAGAATAATAAATAATCTAAACTTAAATTCACTCTCAATGCTTATCTAATTTCGGTGAGAATCTCCTGATTTTGCTTTTTTTTAATTTCATTTTTATCTTTATACACTTCTTAATAACAAGTATAGAATTGCAGATAATTAATCCATTAATTATTTAATATAACATTAAATAGATTAGTAACGATTAGAAGATTTTCTTGCATATTTTAAGCGAGCTTTCCCATTAGGCATAAAATAGGTACCATATTTAACTAATCCGCCTTCTTTTAAATAACAAGTTAATTCATAACCAAATACCATTGAATCATTAATTTTTTCATCAATTTTGATGTTAATCGATGAAAGTCTAGGTTCATAAGTAAGTAATGTTTTCTCAATTGCTCTCATTAGAATATACGCTGAAGAGGGTAAAGTTCGAAATACGGTTGACATATCAGGTAAACCGAAATCAGACAAATGATTAACCGCTCCAGCTCGACTATTCAAAATTCGCTCAATATTGTCCATTACACTAATGATCGTTTGCTCATTTTCAGCAACTTCCTCAATTGGTATACCCGATTCAAAATAGCCGTATATTGTCTCATATAAAGATGCACTCATTTTTATTTTTCGTCCTGCATTTTTAAAGAGTATTTACTTGCTACAACTTCTCGAGGTTTCGAAATATTAAGATCTTTTCGTGCTAAAGTTATTTTCCAACTACCATTTTTCAGATTAGGCTCTTTAAACAGTCCAATAACACCGACCGCAGTCGCTTTTTTATCTAAAGGTGCATCTATAGAAATTGATGTGTCTGGTCTTAATATGATTTCTTTAGTCTCAATCAAGGTATCTTTTAAAACATCACTATCTTGATCAACCAATTCTGTATAGCTAGCAGAGTTAAATTTCTCGGCATTAGTTAACTGATAAACTCTTAGAACAACTGGTGATGAACGACCTTCATCATCTAAATTTAATTCAGATCTTGCTTTAATGTCTAAATAAAGTGTTTTTATCGACCAATTGAATACAGATTGTCCTAATCCTGTCGCGGTATCAGATACACTTTGAGCGATACCACATCCTGTTAACCAGGAAATTGATAAAATAACAATTAGTTTTTTGATTATTCTCATTTTCATCCTCACTTTTTATGGTTTTGATAATCTATTCCTGAATAATGTCCTAAATTTATGGCAACGGTTTCTTGGAGAGTATTATTGTCACTATTATTTTTAGCAAACGACGCTGTTAATCCCAATCGACAATTGCCAGATTTAAGCTGACAACTAGGTAAAAAACTTCGTTTAATATTCAGCATAATTTTAGCATCAACCTTGAAACCTAAGTAAACCCGTAATAAGGCCATAATATCTTGAAATAACTGACCGTCGGGCAATAACTCATTAATTTGCGATTCATATTGTGGTGTGATTGCAATAAGAATAGTTTGATTACATTCTTTAAAACGCGATCCTAAAGGCCCATCGCCATTTAAGCCTATTCGTTGTTGACCACTACCACCAAGTTGTGCTCGATTATCAATATTTTGCCATACAGGATAAAATTCTTGAACATTTACTTTAGCATCATTGACCATTATACGAATTAATCCTACAATTCCTTCTACAGTTCTTGTTTTTTGAGACATTAATCCTAATAAAGCAAAAAATCGTGATAACGGCGTATCAATTTGTTCACTTGCCCCTTTTATTCCTAAGCCAATCAGACCAAATAAACATTGAGATACTTCATCGCGTCCACCGCTCAAGAAACTCGCTGGATAATGATATTTTAACCATATTCTATAAAACAGCGTAATAATTCGATGATTAAACATGTCTAAAAAATCGGTCATCGCATGATAGTTTTCTTCACGCCGCATAATTTTATCTGTCAAAGCTGGCGGTAACGCTCCATCAACACCATATAATCCTAAAAATCGTGTTCTTACCGTAGCAGGACGATTAAGGTAAGGCAGTTTTTCAATGTATTTTAATTCGCTTGCAGGAAACGACATATCGACTGACGGAGCAAATCGTATCGGGTCATCAGCAGGTGACTCATTCCGACCTAAAATTGGCTCTTGTGCATAAAGTTGTTCAAGTAACTGGCAAAAACGGAAAAAATTGATTTTTGGCAGTTCTTTTTCCAAATTCTGCATTAAAGGACTGCTTTCGATGCTTTGCTCGGATTCCATACAACTCTTTTTCCTGTTGGTAAAATAACAATAACTAGTTGAGTAAATAAGTTTATATCAGCATACAATGCGAAAAATTGATGTAATAACTCACCAAATAAAATTACATCACCTTCACCTGTAAATTGATAACTATCTAAGGTTACTTCAATTTCCACACCTCGTTGTAACATTCCCTGTTCTATACGTTTAATCATTCGATGAGAAACGTCAATAATGCCATCTAAACGTCTACGATTAAGTTCGTTTTCAGTCCAATCGTATAAAGCAAGCGTACCACGTAAAACCTCAGCATTCATTAAAGACAAATAATTTGGCGATAAATGCGATAACAATCGCCAAAAAAACCGATCTTCTGTTGGTGGATAACATGGCATAGTCGGGGAACAAAGATTTTGTACTTTGGAAATATTTCCATTTGAATTACTCAGTTCTCGAATACGTGCATTACGTAATGCTTTACGTGGCAACATACCATTAGTACCCGTTACTCTTAAAGACAACGTTTCAGCTTCAAGTTGCTCATTTTTGTTCCATATTTTTCCACCTAAAATTAACCAGGTATCATGCAATCCTGAAGCATTTTTACGTACACGAGTGTGAAAATACCGTTCAGGTGCATCGTGTCGTAACATTCCACCACGGTGTTTGAAGCTGGTAAATGGAACATAGGTATAGCGCCCTTCACGGGTTATGCCTTCTACATGTTCAACTGAGTAAACTTCGATATGACCATCCTGTTTTAATAAAGGACGAAGAAGATATTCACTTTCTAACTGATTGACAACAATCGGATCCGCTTCCATGTCAAATAAATTGATAACAGGAACACAATGCAAACGAATATTATCATGGTTAAATGGCATATCATTAGGCCAAGTTTGATTAAGTGTTAATTCAACATCAATATATGAACAATCCGCAGGCACTTGTTTAATATCAAGTCCTTGTAAATCAACAAACATAAATTTTTCGCGAAATGCAAAATATTCAAGTAGTAATTGATATCCAGCAAATGCATTATCAGGTTTTAACCATAAACGATCTTCATCAGAAAAACCAACTGGGGTTATTTTACCGTTAAAATTAACTCTTTTCTCAGGATCAGTAGAGTAACGTAAATGCATGGTAGCCACTTGTTTTATTAACATATAATAGAGTGTAGATGCTATTGGACCATCAGCATTTAAGTAAAGTCGTAAACAAGACAAATCAATTTGCCCAAAATCAGCCAGTTCTGTGAATTTAAGACGTATAGAAATCATACTACGTCCATCGTGACTAAATTCCAGTCTTGCTCGATTGATTTCTATCGGCTGTAATGTAACTTTTTGTGTCGTTCTGAATAAACATTTTGTTCCAGCAGGCCCTAACGGTTCTGTTTTAATTTGCACCCCTTTTTGAAGAACTTCTTGCCGAGATAAAATAGAATAGTCAGGCGTTAGTTCAACAATAGATAATGAAGGAATTAAACGTAAATAGTGTGGCCAAAGCAGTGAAACTAAACTTTCAGTTAATTCAGGTAAATCGTCATCAATTTTTTGACGTAAGCGTCCGGTTAAAAAAGCAAACCCTTCAAATAATCGTTCTACGTAAGGATCACGGTCACCTACTCGATCGAGATTTAATAAGCTTGCTCTATCCGGATGTATTTTGGCAAACTCTTTTCCGGCTTCTCGCAAATAACGCATTTCGGATTCATAATAGCGAAGAATTAGATCATCCATTGTTATTCTCTATATAGTAATATTATTTAAATAGTTTTTATTAAGATAGTTAGAGCAAATTTATCGCTTTTGCAGGATCGAGTTGCATCAATTCATGTTGTAATTGCTCTATCTGCTCAGGTAAATTTACTTTTATACCATCTTTTGATTGATTTTTTTGTTTCATCAAACGCAAAAGACAACGTTTTACATCAAATATTAATTCTGGTTCCCAGTGGATGAGAGTTAAAGAATCTTGTTGATTATTTAAACCAATTAACAATTTTAGTGCAACATTTTGTTTTCCAAGCTGTTCTGCAACTTTAGCTTGAGTGTACTGGAGCAAATATCGTTGTTTTGGTGAATGCACTGAAGGCAAACTTTGTAACCATTGAAATGCCTTTTCTATATTTTCACTACGTGCTAAAGCAACTGCTTGCGTTTCAATTTCACCCCAATCATTTTCTTCAGACACAGAAACCGATGGAATACTCTCACCTTCATCCAGATTATGTATACGTGCATTGGCAGCAATCCACATTAAAGTTTCTTCATCAGCAAATGGCGTACCATCCGAGAAACATAGCCCTTCTAATCCATTTAATCGTTCTAAAAACAGACCTAAATCAGCAAGAAAAATATCTGCCCAAGAATCATAAGGATGCCCCATTTTTTGAAGCGACATGATAGTTGCCCGCTGTAGATCTAACCAGAAATGGTTTGCTACTTCAATAAAAGCTGATTCAGCTTGTTCCAGAAGCTCTGACCATTGTTTTTTGGCAATCAATCGGTTGATATTATTTTTTAGTTCACTCCGTGGTGCTGGTAATCGCGTATATCCTTTTTGATCAGCTGGAGGTAACTCAGATATGGTATCCCACTTTATAACTCTTAATAAACGACCAGCAGCTAAAAATCCCTCTTCAGGATTTTCACGTAAAAACTCGGCCATTATACGTGCTTGTTCGAGCACTTCTCGTGTTGAAGAAATAGTATTATTTACAACAATAGTCGAAGATGCTTGAGGCGTTATGGTAGCTTCAGATACAGTAGGTTCTTCTTTTTCAGACGTCTGACTTTGCGGCTGTTGTTTTAGACAATTATTGAAGAAATGATATAGAGCAGATAAATCAGGAGGATCATTAGATTGATTTTGATTTTCACCATTAAATAGCGTCTTACAGGAAAGATCGATTTGATCTAAAGCAACAATAATACGAGACAAACTATTTTCATCTATAGGTTGCAATTGTGTAAGTTGATCGATAAATCTTTGATTAGCTAGCCATTCAATCGAGTTTTTTCGAATATTTTGACGAGATGGATAAAGCATTTCGCCAAATTTATTAAGTAAAACAGCTAAAAGTTCAAGCCCATCAGCATAGCCTTCAGCTCCATCTTGGAATAAACGTGCAAGACAATAGTAAGTAACGACTCGAACATCTTTACTATTTTGTTTTAAAATAATATCACTTTCATTAACAATAAGTTGATAATCAATTCCAGAAAGTTTAGTAATCTCTTCTTTAATATCCTGAAAAGAATCATAATAAGTTAAATCTTCACCGGCAGGTGAATCTGAACTGATTGGCAATAACCAATCAGCCCATTTTTGATTTAACTCTTCTATCTTGGACTCACTTGATTCTTGCGAGCCTAATATACGATTTAACAATTGGCTAAACATTAAATTTTTCCATTATCCGATTTTATTTTTCATTATTTATAATTCAAATACCGTCTGTGGTAAGCTAAAATTTCGTAATTTCAACAATGTTAACGGTCCACCACCTAATTGCGTCCGTAATATAAATCTTAGTTTACTCCCATCGGTAGTACTCCAAATCACTTCATAGCGAGATGAATCTAATGGTTTAACCGACGCTGATTCAAAAAGTCTTACCATAGCCCAATCTCCATTAAAATATTTGTAGAGCTTCAAGCCGGTTTCATCACTGCTCCAACTAAGCTGAGAATAGGGAGAATAGCCGTCACCAGGCCAAATAAATCGTTTCCACGTTGGCGCTTGATTATAATATTCTAGTTTTTGCCTGTTAATGACCAATTCTGTACGAACGATTTTATTACCACTTCTAGGCATAATATCAAAAGATAAAGACATATCACCTGAAGCAATTACTTCAGAACTTACATCACTAAACAAATTTAATGCTTCAAGAAAATTTGGCGAAAATTTCAAGCCTTGGGCATTGACAGTATTGACGACCCATCTACCCCCTTTTTTCTCCAAAACACCATTTAACTCACTCAATATAAATTTATCTATAATGCCTGTATCACTTCGTAAAAAACGAGCTAACTCAGCTAAAGATGCTTCATTATCACTATTTTTAAAAGGATAACGACCAGCAAAAGATTTTTCCCATTGATTGACAATATAATTTTGCCAAACTTCATTAAAGCTATCTGTTGCAGGTGCTAAAACAACTTGCCAAGACTGTTCCAACGGTTTTTTAAATAAACTTCGACCAAACCCAGCTAATTCATTACCTAAATTAGCGGCTATTAAATTCCCATAATCACGTGTTTCAGTTAAATCTACAGAAGTCCCTTTAAATACACTTTTAGCTAAAACTTGCATCATAGATTGTGGATTTGCACTGTTTGTGATGTTTTGTAATTTTAAACGAACTTGAGTAACTTTCGCTAAATAAGCCTGTAACGAAAGCCCATTAATATTGTCATTTTTAAGCAAGCTCACAATTGGTGAAAATGTGGCACTCAATGGCCCTGTAGCTTCACCTTTCTTAGTAGTAGGCACATTAGGCTTTTTATTACCCATCAATTCTTGGGCAGTACGGAATAAATTATCAGAAATACCATCTTTACTATATTCAATTTCAGTTTCATACTTAATAACATTAATCAAGGAAACCAGCGGTGAAAATCGATTATCAGCAAGTAGTGTTAATTGCTCAACCACATCTGAAATGTTATCGGACTGCTGCCATTGAATATTATTTAAAAAATAAACCCATGCAGCACTATACTCATTGAAATACCGGTCTGTAAGTTGTTTAGCCAATATTTCAGGTGATATTGAAGCTGTAAGATTATTTTTGCTACCATTACCCAATACCCAGTCAATTTGATCTTTACGCGATTTAGCCGCAGCGACAATCTCGTCTCTGATACTGCCTTCCCAAGCTTTACGTGTAAAAATCCCTGGCACTTCAACGTCATTATAGAAAAGAAAATGATTATCGGCACCATCAAGTAATTGGCTTAAACTTTGATTTGTATATTGTTGACTCGCTCGCTGTATTATTTCTTGATATAGCGTGTTTAAAGCATTTTGGATACCTATCTTGTTGATCAAAACTTTTCGAGCACTTTTAACTAAAAGCTTATCCTCATTCAAAGCCCAATCATGATGTGTATTAAGCATTTGCCCCCAAAAACGCACTAAATCAGGCATTAATCTTTGCCAATCACCTTCACTAATACCTTCTGGTGTCCGCCATTTTTTTGCTGCGAACTCACTCAGATATAATCCATCACTTTTATCTGGTTCACTAATCATCAAATATGCTTTTAGTACATCATAAGCAGAATCAACTAATTTAACTCGTTCTGGTGAATCATTTGGTAATTCAGTTAATAAAGTTAAATAATCTGTCATAAGATTATGAAATGGTGTGGCAATATTACGCGAATTAGTCGTTCTATAACTTAGCAATAATTTATTTAATAATGACTCATTATGATTTAAGCCAAATCGATAAAGTATCGGCGTTCCATGTTCTGTTCGATATAAAAGTTGCTCTATACGTTGTTGTAGCTCAGATTGAATTTCTAATCTTTCCGTATAACTCAATCTGATTGAATTATCTGCTTTTTTTGCCAGCTCAATACTTTCGTTTATCAGTGATGCGTTATTGAAATAGGAGGTTACTAATCCAACACCCATCATAGCTATTAAACCTATACTGGCTATACCCGATATTAATCCCCATTGAACGCCTATACTTCGACCAGATTGTTGGTTAGCATCGTCACTAATCGAAATCCAAGTTGGCGTCATTACAAGGTAGTTATTAAAAAACTCTTGTTCATCACTTGATGACTGCTGTGGAATAAAAAAAAGCCCTCGCACTTGAGGTGAATAAGGAAGTGCAATCAATGTGCTGATATAACGAACAATATCATCAATATTTCCATTAATTAAGTTTTGACTTAACTGAAGCAAAAAGTTATATAGGGAATTATTTTTTACTTGCTGAACACCACGTATACAGCACTCCTGAGAAAGTTGTTTGAGTGATAAAGCAACGGAATCCATTGATTGATTTTTCAATTCAGAAAAAAACACTCCCACACTTTGCTCTGTACGCCCTGTTTGAGACCATTCACTTTGTTGCGGAGCAACTAAATAAAGTGGTGCTGACCACTTTAATAATCTATCTCGTGATTTAAATTGTATTACAGCTTTATCAATAATCAATTGTTGTTGACGTGTGTTAGCCAAGTAATTTTCATTTACAACCCAGATAACAGCATCGAGCGGTTTTTGGGAAAAAGGGATAAACCGTGAAAATTGTTTTTTCAACATCAATAACCAGGAAGTATCGAGCTCTTCTTCAACATCTCCACCATAAATCATTAATGTTTTATCGTTTAATTGCCATTTTTCTTCTTGCAAACGTGGAAAAACTGATTCCACATCAGAGCGCGAACCTAAAACCAGGCATTTTCGAATTTTATAACGCCAAAAAGTATTGAAACGATTTTTACAATGTCTCTCAATATCAGAAAACTCACTAAAAACTTGTGGTGTTTTAGGTTTGTCTGATTCTTTAGGATTAAATGACTCTCGTTTAATGACATCTCTTATGGAACCTATCCGACTACTTCGAATAAGAGCAGGTGCTAATATTATACCGACAAGAATTAGCATTCCATAAAGCCATATTTCAAATTTTCTACCAGGGGTTTTGTAACCTAATCCTTCTCCAAAAAGGAATAAACCGATACCTAAGAATATGGCTCCAAATAATATAATGAAAATTAATCCTATCCGTTTCCATTTATTTGTCATTAAAACACCTTTTGCTTAAACTGCCGTTACTACAGAAAATAACCACTGATTTTGTTTTTTGGTAGCAATTAAGTTATTTTGGTTAGTTGTTTTAATCATTTCACAACCTATCGCCAATGCAAGCCAATATGAGAGATCAGCTTGATTCCCTGCAAATTTCTCTAATTTATATTGTTTTTCTGACGTGACATGTTGATTCACCAATTGCTTTGTTATCTCTGCTTCTTGTTCTACTTCTAAATTAACAAACCAAAGTTGATTAACCTGCTTTATCGCCGTTTGCATTTCGCTCATCTGTTTAATACCTACTGACAAATCCTCATCAATCATAGGCCTTAAAATTTTTGCTTCAGCATTTTTCATATCAATATTTTCAGATTCTGGGTGATTTAATAATAAAAATCCAGCTAAAAATGCTGTAGCTTTCGATTGAGTATTATTAATGATGATTAATTCTACCACAGATTCAGAATTATCTATCAAATCAGATATTAACTCTATATTAGACTTGTTTTCGGTAAAATGTGTTAATTTATAAGCATGAGAAATCCCAGAGTTTCGATAAGCTTTATCTAATACTTCATCGATATATTCATAGGATTCAAATGACGAATAAATAGTTATATTGATAGTAGTTTTACTTGATAATTTTGAAATTATCTCGCTCATGGATTTGAATATATCTTCGAGGTTATGGATTAATTCAAAATCACCATCAAATACTAAAGACTTATTTATTTGAGCCTCAAGATTTGATTCATTATTTAAAATCTCATGCGTTGTTATTTTATTGGGTAAAATATAAAAACTATTCATAACAACAGCGGATCGCATTGCCCAATTCTGCCAATTTTGCTCTACATTTTTATGTTCATGTTGCCAAATATCATATTTTTCTTGAGCTAGTCCATATAAATACAATCGAACACTTAATGCCCCACCACCTATTAAGGTAGGAAAAAATCCTACACCTAACCAATAGGTCCATTGAGTTGCATAATTATCATTTGGCCAAATTTTAGCAAGAAAAAAAGCAGTCACAATTGTGAATACTCCAAAAAAAATACTCCATCTTCCACGATTTAATTTTACTGGTGGATTTACAATATTGGTAATATTAGGTTTAGGCCAAGACATGATTTTATTCTATCTCCGCAGTTGTAATTGTCGCTATGACTTTACAGCCGCAAGCGCATAAACATTGATCCATAGCCATTAATCTTCCATCAGAAATACATTTTGATGCCGAGCCAATTATAGGATTTATGCCATGATACGGTACTGGACAACTAACCAAATCACCGACTAAAGCTACCGGTTTACCTTCTATAATTGTTGTAGATGACGCGGTTATAACCATACCACCATGTGTTGTTGGATCGCCTAGCCTTACCACATTTTTACCCATGATCTATTCCCCATTCCCTACTTATTATTATCGATTATTAAATGTAGGGTTAATTCATGATTAACCCTATTTTCGATTTACTCTTTGGATTTTTTAGATTCTTTTTTCTTGCTATTTTTTTCACTACCTTCCGGCTTACTTTTGGCTGTTTTCGCCTTTGATAATTTATTTTTGTTTTCTTCTGTTGCCCATTCCAACACAATACCCTCTGATTCGTCGAAATCAAGAATTAATGTTGGTATTTCACCATTGCTGACAGGATTTCTTTGCAATAACAGATTTGATACCACAGGTAAAATTTGTTGATTTAAAATACTGTCAATATTGCGGGCCCCGGTATCAGGTAATAAACAAGCTGAAACCAACGTATCATAAAGTTTTTCGCCCACATTAAACACAATTTTATAATGTTTTTGTAACCGTTTTGCAACTTTATTAAGCTTAATTTCAACAATTTTGCGTAATGCCTCACCACCAAGTGGTGTGTAAATGATAGTTTGAAAACGCGCAAGTAATGCAGGTTGAAAATGCTCACGAATAATAGGACGCAATAACTCTTGTTGAGTTACTACATCAGCATCTGGCATTTCTTCAAAAAGCGCCATCAATTCATCACTACCTAAATTAGAGGTCATTAAAATCAAGGTGTTACGGAAATCAATTTCACGACCTTCACCATCACGCATAAAACCACGGTCAAATACCTGATAAAATAGATTGATAACATCACGATGTGCTTTTTCAACTTCATCTAATAATACAACACTATATGGTCGTTTACGTACAGCTTCGGTTAATACCCCGCCTTGACCATAGCCAACATAACCCGGTGGAGATCCCTTTAACTGTGAAACGGTATGAGCTTCTTGATATTCTGACATGTTAATCGTCACAAGAGATTGCTCACCACCAAATAATGTATCCGCTAAAGCTAATGCGGTTTCTGTTTTACCCACACCTGATGTTCCGACTAGTAAAAATACAGCCATTGGTGCATCTTCTGAAGTCAATCCTGTTTTAGCTGCACGAATGCGTTTTGCAATTTCATGCAGGGCATTATCTTGACCAACGACTCGCTGACGTAGATCATCTTCTAAAGAAAGTAAATGACTTTGTTCATCTTTTAATAGACTTTCTAAAGGTACGCCTGTCCAGTCCGAAATAACAGAGGATACCGTGCGACTATCTACATCAAGTGAAAGTAATGGTGTATTACCTTGTAAATCTTTTAACTGTTGCTGAGTTTCATCCAATTCTTTAAGTAGTTTAGCATCAGCAGGTTCATCTACCTGTTTTTGGCGTAATTCAATCAAAGTTTCAATTAATGCTTTCTCTTTTTCAAACTGTGATTGTTTAATCGTTAATTGATTTTGTAATTGATTTAACTTTTCATCAATTTCTTTAATTCGATCGGTCGATAAATGCTTATCCAATACTAAATCTTCATCGATAGCTTTCTGCTCTATTTTCAATGCAGCTATGCTTGCTTCAAGTAAAGTTATCGATTCCGGAATTGTATCAAGTCCCATTCGCACGCGTGCCGATGCAGTATCCAATAAATCAACTGCTTTATCGGGTAATTGTCGACCACTAATATAGCGCCTTGACAGCGCAACAGCTGTTTTGACAGCTTCATCTAAAATGTGAACACCATGATGTTTTGAATAGCGAGATTTTAATCCTCGTAACATTAAACATGCTTTTTCATCATCGGGTTCATCAACTTTCACGATTTGAAAACGACGCTCTAAAGCGGCATCTTTTTCAAAATATTGTTTGTATTCTGACCATGTCGTTGCAGCAATTGTTCGTAATTCTCCTCGGGCTAATGCTGGTTTTAATAAATTCGCCGCATCTGCGCCTCCAGCAGAATTTCCTGCACCAATAATAGTATGTGCTTCATCAATAAAGAGGAGAATAGGTGTTGGTGATTGTTGGATGCCATCGATAACATTTTTTAAACGTTGTTCGAATTCTCCTTTTACACCTGCTCCAGCTTGAAGCAAGCCAAGATCCAATGATAATATACAAACATTTTCTAGGCTTTTTGGGACATTTCCTTCTGCGATACGAAGTGCTAATCCTTCAACCAAAGCTGTTTTTCCGACACCTGGTTCACCGACTAAGATTGGATTATTTTTTCTACGGCGAGATAAAATATCAATCATCTGTCTAATTTCAATATCACGACCAAAAACAGGATCTATTTTTCCAGCTTTAGCTTTTTCAGTAACGTTTTCTGTAAAACGATCCAATGCTGCCTGTAGGTGTTTTTGCGAAATTTTATTTTTATCAATCTTATTTTGTGAATCAGACTCGGATTCAGAACTGATATCTAAATGTTCGGATGCTCCCTCAGAATATTCCGAATTATAATTTGATTGGTTAGCAGGACTTTCATCTGATATTTCATCTAATTTTGCTCTCATTTTTTGTAATGAAATAGGAGAGACACTTAATAATTGCCAAGCATCCTGTGCTTTTAAACAATGCGGCATATCTTGTAATGCTTGCATAATATGTACGGAGCGTATCACATCTTCGTGATCTTCTAAGGACGCTTTTAACCAGGCTGATTGTAATACAGCAATCAACGCTGGCGATAAACTTGGTTTTGTATTCACAGTATGAGGCAATGCATCAAGATATTTAAGTAAACCAGTCCAGACTTTATCCATATCAAACTGATAATGTCTTGCAATAATAGTCATATCACCTGAACCTTGTTCTAGTAATTTTAATAACCAATGTTCAAGTGTAATCTCGGTATGTGCACGCGTTTGACATAACCCGGCAGCTGCCTCTAAGGATTTAGCACAAAACGAATTCAGTCTTCTTAATAAAACAGAGGGATCAGTAACCATCACTATTTCCTTTTATAAATTCCATCATAAATAAACACAACCCAAATTAATTGGGCTGTGTTTGCTTTCAAATTAACCTCTTGATTCTTCCCAACTATCAGTATGGGTATGGTTGCCATCAAGATAAGTCCAAGTAATTTTTTCGTAAGCAAGTTCAACACGTTCTAAATGATTGAATACTTCTTTTGAAGGATCTTTAATATTGTACATTTCACCTTGAACAGAAATAACTTTTACACCGAACAATTCAGTCTTAAAGTATGGTACTTCTTTACCATCATTACCAATTTTATACCAATCGATTTTGACAGTATTCAAAAGTTGACCTGAAGTAACGGCTCTATAAAGATAAGGTGATGAAACATCAACTTCTTTAACGATTTCTAGTGCATGGTGATTACGTGTACCTTTTAATTTACCTGTGTTACTGTCAGCAGGTATATGAATTTTATGATTAAATTCAAGCACTTCAATACTATCTTCACGCCCTTTAATGCTTACAGAACCCTTGATAGGTTTACCTTGCTCGTCGGTTAAATACAAATACGCTGGAATAGCCATTGTTTATCTCCTTTTTAGTTTAGTTTTGTTTTGTTTTGATTTGTTTTATTAATTTTCATTCACCAAAATACAATTTGATGTTTGAGGAACTAAATTTATTTCAACTCTCCGATTTTTTGCACGATTTTCGGGAGTACTGTTATCTACCAGAGGTTCTTTTGCCCCATGACCTTGTATAGCAAAACAAGCTTCAGGTATATCACTATTCTTCAAAATCCAGTCACGAACAGACATTGCACGATTAAACGATAAATGTAAATTTTTAGTATCGTCACCAACTGAATCAGTATGACCAGTTATAATAATTAGCCAGCCGGTTTGAGGGTTAGCCTTTATCTGTTTTCTAATTTCAATTAATGCATTAATTAACGTTTTTTCAGAACCCGCTTTCAGACTTGATTGTCCACTTTCAAATAATGCCATACTATCTAACCGAATTGGTGGAAGTGGTTTTGGTACAACAACTATAGGTTGTGGAGTAACAATTGGTTTAGAAACATAGTCTCGCATTGCATTATTTAATGGCTCGACTAGCTGTAAACCACGGTAAAGTCCCATACCAAGACGAATAGGCTCACCTTTAGTATAGTATTGGTTAAGCATTGTTTTATCATTTTGCAATATGTCTAACGCTATTTTTTTATTATCATAGTTATCCATTGGAATAGAATGATAATCATTAATATCATTCTGTATTTGCTCAATAAATTTAACATTATTCCAATAAGATGCCCCCATTCCCCCCATTACAAATAGCGATGTAATTATGATTAAACCCAATATCATCGTGATAATTGGAGAAAAAGGATAAGCAATCGGCATGAATTTAACTAGAGGATCGGGTGGCGTGATCCCTTCTTGTATATTATGTGTTTTTGGTAAAGATAAACTTGTCGCATCTTCCCATAGCTTTTGCACCAAATTGCCGTTTACCATAGTTTTATTAATAGGATAGATAGCAATTCCTGTTGGAATACATTTAGCAATTGGTTGCTTATTATCAGACAACGTTTTTAATATTACATCTTCAATCCACTCTTGGGTCTCTTGAAGGAAAGGACGAAGTCGTAATCTACGTTCTCTTTCATGATGAGGAATTTTGATATCATTAACCCAATTGTCTATAGGTGATAAAGAATGATCTAAAACATATAATTTGTGTTTTTCTGATTGAAACCAATGGACAGGCAATGGATTATTTTCATCATAAATTAGATCATTAAGTCCAACATGCGTTGAAACATAAACTGGCATTTGATATTTAGCTATTCGACAAGTATCTACCCAAGACTGGCGAAATGCTTGTAATTTAGCTATAAATAAACCTTTCTTTTCTTCAACTTCTGGATTTAAAGCAAGAAAAATCCCAACTCGTCCTAACATGTCCGGCCATTTTGCAACCAGTGAGTCATATACAATCGGCAAATGCGAAAACTCATCGACATATATCCATACTGCTTCAGAAGAAATAAGTATATTAGAGTCAGCAAGAGATAAATTTTCAGGGAAAAAATCTTTTGCAGCATTACCTGTGACTAACAAAATAGGCAAGCGATAACGTTGTCTTGCAGGTAATAACTCAAGTTTTTCGTCTAGAAATTGGACGTTTTTTGTTGATTTAACAACGACTTTTCTATAGCGTTGCATTTTCCACAGCAAACCAGTAGCTATAACTGTAGCTAATACAGCTCCTATTATTTTCCAACCAATTGTAATTTGTAAAAATACAAACAATAACAATAAGCTTAAAATGAGAGCATAAATAATTTGAATACGCTTAGGATAATCGCTCATGCTGAACCTTTTTTAACCAACAAGTTGTGTAACCAATTTATCGAGTTGATTATCTAAAACAAAATAAAGAATAAATATCGAAATAATTGATACTAAAGTACAAATTAACAAAATCGCCTTTCTGCCCCTAAAACGATTACTTTTTGTCTGTTGAATAATAGGGTAAGACTGTTCAGGTTCATATTCACGAAGGGCTTCACGTAATGCTAAAATAAGTTCTTCCCTCTCTTTTTGAGGCTTATCTAGATAATAACCTTGAAAACCTAATCCTAAAACTCTATCAAAACAGGCTAAAACAATTCCTTCTTTTCTATCAGCCTTTAAACGCGCTCGAATTTTTTCAAATAAATCGTATCCTGCATTGTGAGTATTAAAATAGATAACTTGCAATGGTGAACCTAGCCATTCGTCATAATCCTGATTTTTGGGATTATCACGATGACATAGCAATACAGCTTCATCCAACAAAGCACATAAAGCATAGCTAATATCATCAATAATGTCTTGGCTATACTGAGCGTTTAATAATTGTTCTCGTACATTTGAGACATGTTGTTTGCAAAGCTCATACAGTTTATGCCCAGAAGGTATATCTGCTTTTGCTTTTAATTGCACGACAACTAGAATTGGATCTCGTAATAATTCATCGATAATAATATTTTTCGATTCTAAACTCATAACTCGCCCTATGAACGCAATACAGCAAATAATTCTAATGTAATATCAGGCATTGCACGTGGTACATAAAATTCACAACACCGAGCAAGCAACATATTTTTTGCTGCACTATGAGAAAGATCGAGAGCAAAATATTGATTATCTAATCGCACAGGAACCGCTGCAGGCACATGACTTAATGCTTTAATCGGTATACCTGATAATGCTGAATGAATAATTTGTCTCACATCGTCAGGTGCACCAGCTTTACATAAGATTGGGAATCGTGATTGTAATTGATGACCAGGCATACTTGATTGTACCGAAAGATAAAAATCAGCATCTTCGGTAAGACGTGAATCATTCAATCGTCCTGTCCATAATGTATCTTTATCATGTACAAGATCTATTTTGATTACTCTTGATGGTAAGCTTTCTTCTAATAAATTACGAACTAATCCAAAAAGAGGAGGAAAAACATCATTGAGTTTTGTATGATCGTACGCAGGGATACCATCTACATCGTTGGTTAGCGAAAATGTCAATAAAGCACCGGTTAAAGATGTTAGTGTTTCATAAAGTCTTTCGGGATGAATTGAAGGATTATCACGAAGAAATTTAAGTTGCGGTTCAAATGTATTCAACGCATTTAAAAGCCAGAATAGAGAGACATCCGCGGTAGCAAATTCGGCTATTTGCTGATTACGTTCATGACGCATTCCAGTCAAATGCTGACGTTTAGCTTTCATTTGAAGGCATAGAAGCTCTAACTCTTTTACAAGGGTTCCACTTTGGGTAAATAAATTTACCATCGGTGGCAGATAATCAGGATCCAATACAAATCGCCCATTTAAATCGCGTTTCAAACGTGCAATAGGACAGGTTAAATAATCGCTATGATTCTCAAAATCAAATAAAAAAGTTAAAGCATAATATTCAACGGCCATTGTTTCAACATTTTTACCCAATAAATCAGGAACTTCTACCCATTCTTTTCTAAAACGTAATGGTCGTTCAATTGATTGATTGTCTTGTAAACAGTTTCCACCATTAGCTTGTAATAATGGTAAACCAACAAAGACCGTAACTTCATCAAGGTCCATAGGAATTTCATTATTGAGTATCCGTGCTTCAGGTAATCTATCTGCGACATTGGTATTAATTAAAACACCATCAGAAAACCGCATACTGATTGAATCGGCTTGTAGCCGATCAACCGTAAGAGCTTGAGTATCAATAACTAAGCTTTCAATTCCCCACGGATTAGCTATCGAAAAGGCAGCTAATTTTTGAGAAGAAAATTGATCCCATAACGCTTGTTGTTGAAACTGTTGAGGTGCCAAAAATACACCTTCGCTCCACAATGGACGAAAAATTTTCATCTGTTTAAACACTCCTATTTTTAGATATTAATCAACTAAAATTTAAGCTTATTCTTTAGCTTTAGGCATTTGTGATACCATTGATAAATTAATATCCATTCCCTCGATTTGGAAATGAGGAACTAAGAATGTTTTAACACGGAAAAAGCCTGGATTATCTTCAATATCTTCAACAATAATTTTTGCTTGTCTTAATGGATGAGACGCCTGAACCTGATCACTTGGATTCGTCATTTCAGTAACCAAATTTTTAACCCATTTATTAAGTTCAAGTTCTAACATTCGTCTATCTTTTGTTGCACCGATATTTTCGCGTTGAATCACTTTTAGATAATGAGCTATACGTGATAATAAGAAAATATAAGGTAAACGTGCATTAATACGGCTATTTGAAGTCGCCTCTTTAGTATCATAAAGAGCCGGTTTTTGTGCAGAATTTGCTGAGAAGAAGCAAGCATAATCCCGATTTTTATAGAACGAAAGAGGAATAAATCCTAAATTTGCAAATTCAAATTCACGTGTTTCCGGAATAAGGACTTCTGTTGGGATTTTCATTTGGTTACCGGTTCCTAAATCATAAAGATGAATAGGAAGGTCTTCAACAAGTCCTCCTGATTGAGGCCCACGAATTTGAACACACCAACCATTACGAACAAAACTTTGCGCCATATTAGCTGCAAAAGCATAAGAAGCATTAGCCCATAAATAATTGTTATGGTCTAATCCCTTCACATCTTCAATATAGTTGAAGCTGCGAACTGGGATTGTGTCAGGGCCATAAGGTAAACGAGCAAGCACTCTAGGTAAAGTTAATCCGATATAACGAGAATCCTCAGTTTCACGGAAGCTATTCCATTTAGTGAATTCAGCACGGTCAAAATAGTTGGCAATATCTTTAATTGCAGCCACTTCTTCCATTGTTTCTTTACCAAAGAATTTAGGGCCCACTGACGTAATGAAAGGCATATGAGCAGATGCAGCAACTTTAGATACATTTCTTAATAATGCAATATCTTGTGGGCTACGATCGAACTCGTAATTTGAAATAGTCACCCCAATTGGTTCACCACCCGGAGTATCATATTCTTGAATATAAGTATGACGATAAAAACCAGTTTGATTAATTTCTGGCGCATCTTCAAAATCTTGGCGAAGCTCTTCTTTTGAAACGTCTAGAAGATCAATCTTCACGTTACGACGAAAATCAGTACGATCTACAAGGAATTTTAATCCACGCCAAGTTGATTCTATCTCTTGGAACGTTTCATTGTGCATAATGGCATCAAGTTGACGGCTTATTTTTTGGTCAATTTGACTAATATGGTAATCTAATAAATGTTTATCTAATTTTTCGATTTTTTGTGATGAACCTTGAATCAATTGAAGTAAAATATTGATTGCCATAGTGACACGTTCATCTTGAGATGATTCAAATAGAACTTCATTGTCTTGGTATTTTTCAATTTCACTAGCTGTTTTGATAGGATTTAAATTTATTTTATCAAATAGCGATTCATAAACACTATTATTTTGTTCCAATACAGTTTTATTTTCATTGTTTTGTGATTGTACGTTCATTACTTTTTCTCTAAATTATTTTAATAACCTTATATCCATTTATAACGATATGATCTATTTGTTATTATTTATTGCTTTCAGAAACGATTGACTCTAATTCAGCGCGAAGTTCATCGGATAATTGCTCATCCTTCACAATTTTTTCAAGCTCACGGCGAAAAGTCGCATTATCTAACAAGTTCGATTTTAGATCTTTTAAAAGATTACGCATTGCAAGTAAAGAACGAAGTTCAGGTACTTTTTTTGCTACTTGCTCTGGTGTAAAATCGTTCATTGACTGAAAAGATAAATCTACACAGATTTCACTTCCATCATCAGCTAATTTGTTTGGCACTGTAATTTTTGCTTCTGGATTAAAGTTATTCAATACAGCATCAAAATTATTCTTATCAACCGATACTTTTTGCTTATCTGAAAGTGAACGCTTGTCTTTTCCTCGACCATAATCACCTACAGATAAAATTTTGAGTGGTAATTCAACCTTTTTACTAGCCCCGTTAGTGTGCAAATCTAAGCTAATATTTACACGTGCAGCAGGAACTTCTTTTTGATAACTGTTTGACATATTTTCTCCTATATTTCCTTTCAAGATTGAAATTCACTCAATCTTAAGTTGCTAATAAAGTACACGAATCAAGGATAAATTACAATCTTAAGTATTAAATTTATTTATTCAATTTTAATAATTTAGTTGAATAACCCAAATAGCAGAAAGTTTTTGACCGACTTTTGTAAATAATCACATGAGCATTTATTGAACAGCAATAATGGACTGTTATGTTATGCTTGAATAAATAAGAAAAAATTGAGTGCTAAAATGACCTATATAACAGCATCATCTATCGCTTAAATAGTTGTAAATTTATATAAATTAAATTGTTTTTTGATAAAATTTGTAAGCAAACTTAAGCAATAATCAGTATAAAATAGATATAAAAAAATTGACATCCCACTATTAAATGATAATAATTCTCATTAGCGTTAAAGTTTTACTCAACATTGTCTGATTGTTTTATCGCAGCACACTATATTTGAACTAATTTATAAAGATTTATGATGGAAAATTAGCTAAAAAAAGCAAATATCATAAAACCAATTTTCTTAATCAGATAGATACTGGTTATGCAATACACAAAAGGAGTCGTCAATGAAATTAAATGTTTTAAATAACCGCAAATCATTATTAAATTTAATATTAACATCTTTAATCATTTTTATTGGCATCACTGACTCAGCTATAGCATCAGAAAAAAAATTTAAAGTTGTGACAACATTTACTGTGATTCAAGATATTGCACAAAATGTAGCTGGAGATGCAGCAATTGTTGAATCAATAACTAAAGTGGGGGCGGAAATTCATGAGTACGATCCCACACCTAAAGATATTACTAGAGCACTTTCAGCTGATTTGATCTTATGGAATGGATTAAATTTAGAATTGTGGTTCAAAAGATTTTTTGAAGATATCAAAGATGTACCTGCGGTTGTGGTAACTGAGGGTATCGAACCGATGCCAATTCAAGAAGGAAGTTATAAAGGTAATCCGAATCCACACGCTTGGATGTCCCCAACACTTGCCTTGACTTATATTGAAAATATTCGTGCTGCTTTTGTCAAATATGATCCTAAAAATGCGGATATATATAATAAAAATGCAGCAAGCTATATAGCAAAAATTAAAGCCTTAGATGCTCCACTAAGAGAACGTTTAGCTAAAATTCCAGAATCACAACGTTGGTTAGTCACCAGTGAAGGGGCTTTTAGTTATTTGGCAAGAGATTATAATCTTAAAGAAGCGTATTTGTGGCCAATTAATGCTGAGCAACAAGGCACACCTAAACAAGTTAAAAATCTGATTGATACTGTGCGTAAAAATAACATTCCGGTTGTTTTTAGTGAAAGTACTATTTCGGATAAACCAGCTAAACAAGTAAGTAAAGAGACGGGCGCTAAGTATGGCGGTGTGTTATATGTGGACTCATTGTCAACTAAAGATGGCCCTGTTCCAAGCTATATCGATTTATTAAAAGTTACCGTTGAAACAATCGTTGAGGGGTTTGAAAAACCATGAGTCAAATTTGTTTAGACATTAATGATATAACCGTAACTTATAATAACGGTCATACAGCCATACATAATGCAAGCTTTATTTTAGGTGAAGGAACAATATGTGCGCTTGTTGGAGTCAACGGTAGTGGTAAATCTACCTTATTCAAAAGCATTATGGGAATGGTAAAACCTACCAAAGGTAAGGTTTTATTCAATAATATGCCTATCAAACAAGCATTGAAGAAAAATATTATTGCTTATGTACCACAAACAGAAGAAGTTGATTGGGATTTTCCTGTGTTAGTCTCTGATGTGGTGATGATGGGACGTTATGGGCATATGTCTTTTTTACGTATACCAAGTAAAGAGGATAAAAAACAAGTTGATATTGCGCTACAGCGTGTCGATATGCTTGAGTACAAAAATCGACAAATCGGTGAGCTTTCTGGAGGTCAAAAAAAGCGAGTATTTTTAGCCCGAGCTTTAGCACAACAAGGAAAAGTCCTTCTTTTAGACGAACCTTTTACTGGAGTCGATGTAAAAACAGAAAATGCAATTATTGATCTTCTTAAATCACTTCGTGAAGATGGGCATCTTATCTTGGTTTCAACACATAACTTAGGAAGTGTACCTGATTTTTGTGATCAAGTAGTGCTTATCAACCAAACTGTTTTAGCTTTTGGTCCTACAGAAACTACTTTTACGCCACAAAATCTAATGAAGACTTTTGGCGGAGCACTTCGATATTTGAGCTTATCGGGTGAACAACTGCATGAAGACGAGGACCCACGCAAAGTATCCATTTTAACCGATGATGAAAGAGCAGCTATATTTTACGGTGAGAGTGGTGATGATGCCCTTCATCAAAATTTACTGGTTGATCATCATACCTGTAACCAAAAGGACAGCAATAATGGAAATCTTACTTGAGCCCTTCGCTTACAACTTTATGTTTAAAGCTATTTGGGTTAGTAGCATTGTTGGTGCTGCATGTGCTTTTTTATCTGCTTTTTTGATGTTAAAAGGTTGGTCATTAATGGGGGATGCGCTATCACATTCTGTTGTACCTGGAGTGGCAGGTGCTTATGCTCTTGGGCTTCCCTACTCTATCGGCGCTTTTTTTACCGGTTTACTTGCTGCACTATCAATTACTTTAGTTCGTGCCATTACTCGATTAAAAGAAGATGCAATAATTGGTTTTATTTTTTCCACATTTTTTGCTATTGGATTATTAATCATTTCATTAAATCCAACATCAGTTAATGCTCAAACAATTATATTTGGTAATATACTGGGAATTGATGATAGTGATATGTGGCAAGTTCAAATAATTATATTAGTTTCTTTTACTTTACTCTTTTTTTTCTGGAAAGATTTATTGGTTGTTTTTTTTGATGAAACCCATGCCAGATCAATTGGCTTAAAACCACTTCAATTAAAAATCCTATTTTTTACTATTTTAAGCGCGTGTACTGTTGCTGCATTACAAACAGTAGGAGCCATTTTAGTTATTGCGATGGTTGTTACTCCGGGTGCAACCGCCTATTTATTAACAAATCGATTTTCTCATTTACTGATTATTGCTGTAATAATTGGTACATTAACTAGTGCTATTGGCGCTTGGTTTAGTTACTTTCTTAATGGCGAAACAGGTGGTGTGATAGTCACTTTGCAAACTTTAATTTTTATTATGGTTTTTCTGTTTGCTCCTCAGCAAGGCTTAGTTGCTAATCGTCTTAGAGTCAGAAAAAATCGATTAATAGGGAGAACACAATCATGATGGCTTTATGGGATTATATTTGCTACCCATTTACGTTACCTCATATGCAAAGAGCTATAATAGCTGCGCTGGCTACCGGTATTGTCTGTGCATTACTTTCTTGCTTTTTAGTATTAAAAGGTTGGTCATTAATGGGGGATGCAATTTCACATGCAGTTTTACCGGGTATTGTAATAGCTTTTTTGATGGGAATTCCTATTATCATTGGTGCATTCGTTTCGGGATTGCTTTGTTCAATTACAACAGGCTATATCAAAGAGAATAGTCGCATTAAAGAAGATACCGTAATGGGTATTGTATTTTCAGGAATGTTTGCTTTTGGTTTAGTTCTATTTTCCAAAGTTGATACATCACAACATTTAAATCATATATTATTCGGTAGTGTATTAGGTACCAGCTATAATGAATTAAAACAAATTTTATTAATCGCTATCATTGTTTCATTAATTCTAATAATTAAACGGCGGGATCTGATGTTATATTGTTTTGATCCTATACAAGCTAAAGTGGTGGGATTACCAGTCAAACTTTTACATTACGGATTGTTAAGTATTCTAGCATTAACTATCGTTGGATCACTTAAAGCTGCTGGTGTTATTTTAGTTATCGCTATGCTAATTGCACCGGGTATTACTGCTTTTTTATTATGCAAACGCTTTGAATGGATGTTAGTTATTGCTGTTATTGTTTCCGCTTTTTCTACGGTTTTAGGAACATTTATTAGTTATTATCTTGATGCTTCCACCAGTGCCTGCATCGTCATTTTACAAGCCATTATTTTTATATTAGCTCAAATTTATCGATTCACAGAAAACAGAATCGCAATGAAAATGAAATTATCGCAATAGTGTAATTGTCAAATTGAAACAATTACACTATAACTTTTTAAAATTAATAAACAGATTATTCATCATCCATATATTTACTGGAATCAGCATAATTATCGAAGCGTGAAAATTGACCTTGGAATTTTAATCTAACTTTACCTATTGGGCCATTACGCTGTTTACCTAAAATAATTTCAGCAATGCCTTTATGTTCAGACGCTTCGTTATATACTTCATCACGATATATAAACATAATTACGTCGGCATCTTGTTCAATGGAGCCAGATTCACGTAAATCCGAGTTAACCGGTCGTTTATCAGCTCGCTGTTCTAGACTACGATTAAGCTGTGATAGCGCAACAACGGGGATTTGTAATTCTTTAGCTAACGCCTTCAATGAACGTGAAATTTCAGCAATTTCTAAGGTTCTGTTTTCAGACATATTAGGGACACGCATCAACTGTAAATAATCGACCATAATCATGCTCAAACCTTTATGTTCACGATATATGCGTCGCGCTCTTGATCGCAACTCCATTGGCGTTAAGCCTGATGAATCATCAATATATATATTTTTCTTTTCAAGTAGTAACCCCATCGTACTTGAAATACGAGCCCAATCATCATCTTTTAATTGCCCTGTTCTAATCCGTGTTTGATCTACACGAGACAAAGAGGCAAGCATCCGCATCATAATTTGCTCTGAAGGCATCTCTAAGCTAAATATCAATACTGGCTTTTCTTGCATCATTGCGGCATTTTCACACAGGTTCATAGCGAAAGTTGTTTTTCCCATAGATGGACGTGCAGCAATAATGATAAGATCGGAGCGTTGTAATCCAGCCGTTTTTTTATCTAAATCAAGAAAACCGGTAGAAACACCTGTCACGCCATCATGTGGACGCTGGAAAAGCTCCTCAATTTTTGCAACGGTTGCTTCTAATACTTCAGTTATGCTTTTAGGGCCTTCTCCTTGTTTAGTTCGACTCTCCGCTATCTGAAATATTTTACTCTCAGCTAAATCTAAAATTTCAGTACTATCTCGCCCTTCTGTAGAATAACAGTTATCCGCAATTTCATTTGATGCGCTAATTAGTTCACGTAAAATCGCTTGCTGACGAATGATATCACTATATGCCACGACATTAATCGCACTTGGGGTGTTTTTGGATAATTCAGCTAAATAAGCAAATCCCCCTACGTCGGCAAGCAGATCTTTACTTTCTAAACTTTCTGAAAGTGTTATTAAATCTATAGGTGTTCCTTTACCGACTAAAATATGCATCTCAGCAAAAATGAGCTGATGATGGCGTGAATAAAAATCACGCTCAGTTATCATTTCAGCAACAACATCCCAACGCTGATTATCAAGCATTAAACTACCGAGCACTGCTTGCTCAGCCTCTATTGAATGGGGTGGTAACTTCAAACTATGTAGTTTGGAGTTTTTCACATTTTGATTATTACCTTCTTTATTGGTAATGATTTCATCAGTATTCATTAGATTCATCTTTGTTAATTTAATTCGTATTTAAACCTTTTTATTTAGCCTAAAAATAAGGGACCTAATCTAAGATTTGGTATTTGATATTCTACTGGATAATCCACTTGAACTAAATATAAACCATCAGGTTTTGCTGTTGCTGCCGCTTGCGTTCTATCTTTCATATGCAAAAGCTCATCAATCCATTCAGGTTTTTTATTACCACAACCAACTTCAATTAAACTTCCAACAATATTACGTACCATATGATGGACAAAAGCATTAGCTTTAATATCGACAATCACATATTCGCCTTGTCTGGTCACATTAATATGATGAATGTTTCGCCAAGGGGTTAATGATTGGCACTGTGCAGCCCGAAATGATGAAAAATCATTTTCACCTAATAAATATTGAGCTGCCTGATGCATTAAAGCTTCATCCAAGGGTAAATAATAATGTGATACCCCATTGGCTAAAATAGCAGGTCGATAACGATGATTATAAATAATATAACGATAACGTCGAGCTGTTGCACTAAATCTTGCATGAAAGCTTTCTGAAACAGATTGAGACCATCTTACTGCTATATTTGCAGGTAAATGAGAGTTAACGCCCATTGTCCAAGCACTCTGAGATCGCTCAACTTTAGTTTCGAAATGAATAACTTGCCCGGTTGCATGAACGCCGGCATCTGTTCGACCGGCACAGAAAATGGCTATCGGCTCATCTGCGATGATTGATAAGGCGTTCTCTAACCTTTCTTGGATCGAATCAACCGATGATTGACGTTGCCAGCCAAAATAGCCACTTCCATCATATTCAATTCCTAAAGCAACTTTAGAGATAGTCATTGATGAGGATCTCTAGTGTCTCTACTAACATTAATCCACCTAAATATCGGATATTATCAGCAACAGACCAGAATTGAATTTGTTCATAATGACCATAACTGTGTCTTAAATTAGATAGTTTAATTGTCAAATTAGTCTCTGATTCTGTATTAACTTCGGTAACTGGAGTGGGTAGATCATCTTCTTGAACTTCTACGCCAAACTCACTAAAACGCCCTACATCTAATTCAATAGGTAAACTGCTAGACACATTCACAGATTGAGCTAAGCCATAAAATACTGGAACAATTATCGATTCAGTAGAGATAGGTAATTGATAATTGTTTATAACCTTACGAATTTGATTTATCTGTGATTTTTCACCAAATGTCACATCATCAAGTTCATGCGATATGGGCAACAAATTAAACGCAAGTTGTTTATCGAATAATGCATTTTCAACAGGCATTCCATTTAATAAGCGTGCACTCTGACCGGCTAATTCATCCACTCCAGGCTTCCCATACAGAGAAGAAGGAATAAAACTCGTCATATGTAAATTAGTCAGTAACGCAATGTCTGTCAATGAAGCTACACAACGCAATAACTGTGCAACTGGGGCAGTTGCAACTGCAATAATATTCTCATTACGATATTCAGTTAATACATTATTATTTACTTGTGGAACGATGAGTGGAATATGATCCTGATCGGCAAAATAACCACTAGCATCAATCACTATACAACCAGACTGTGCAGCAAGTTGTGCATATTTTTCGCTAATTTTTGCACCTGCTACAAAAAAAGCAAAATGGCATTGACTCCAATCCATTTTTGAAGATTCAATTACAGTTAAATTTTTACCGGCAAAACGAACTATTTCACCTTCACTATTATCACTACCTACCAGATAAAGATGTTCAATTTCAATCGTTCGATGTTGCAATAAATCAACTAGTGCAGAACCAACCTGCCCAGTTGCACCCACAATGGCAATATTCCATGCTGACATATATAAACCCAATCAGATAAAAGTTAATGATGATTATATCACTTTATTAATAAAAGTAGCCGAAAAAGAGAGTGATTATTTTTGGAAGATAGATCGATAAATCTATTTTTGTTGAGTTACAAAATCATTGATAAGCATTAGAGTAATTCATAGATAACTTTTTTGACACTATTAACATGAAGAAAATAACATTAACGACCATTGCAAAACAAGCTAATGTATCAATTGCTACGGTTTCCAGAGTCTTAAATACACCAAATTTAACTTCTCCTGAAACTCAATCTCGTGTTTATCAAACTATTGAAAAATTGAACATTGATACTTCTACATATCTTAAACCCATTCATACAATCCCCGAAAATAAAAAAATATTAATTATCGATAATCAGTTTTTCTCTAGGAGTTTAATTAATTTAGGGGTAGAAAACAGGTTAAAACAAAATGGCTATAAATTTTTCTATTTACGTTTCCCTTATGATGATAAAAATGATATTCATCATTTAATCAGATATGTTACACAAAACCTTTTCGATGGCATTATTATCATCAATGATGCCGCTTATTTAAGTAAGCTTGTGCAGTATAAAACGACATTACCGCCAATGATATTAGTTAACCATTTTTCACTTGATTTTACATGTTTCTATTTCGATCATTTAACAATAGCCTTTAATATTACTCAATATTTAGTTCATCAGTCACATAAAAAAATCGCAGTTATTTTAAATGATAGCAATAAAATCAGTTCGTCACTCTTTTTACAAGGTTACCAGCAAGCTCTGCTAAGAGCTAATATTGAATTTGATCCTAATTATCTTATTCATCATTGCTTTAGTTACGAACAGGGTCGTTCAGCAATTAAAAAATTAATTGAAAGCAATAAACCACCTACCGCTATAATTTGTACTGATAATATTCATTTAAATTATACGGATGAACAATTTTATGAACTGAAAGATTTTCAACAACCTTTTGCTCCGGTTATGGGGATATTAGATCAAGTGAATGAAAGTAAAAAACAATTAACTACTCCTTTCACTATCACTTATATTAATCATTCCAAAGATCGTCTATATAATGAGTTGGATAAACTTAGTCGAATTTATAAACCTTTATATAAGATGGGACAGGAAGCAGCCAGTTTACTCTGTGACATTCTTAAACATAATTGTCCTTCATCATTGCAATATCATCTTGTAGAAACCGAATCCATTTTTATTAATTAATGCTAGTTGAAATATAATATTGAATAACTTTGATAATATTACAGCACCAATTTTTATGCCCGCTTAATTTTATAATGATATCAAACGCTTAGGAGATAATTTATTGTTTGTTTGAATGCCAGCTCCGATAAATCGTTGATCTTGATAAATTCTCACCAAATTTTCTTTAGTTGAAACATTAACCTCATTAATGGTTGAATCTATTTCAATCGTCCGACCTAACAAAATATTTTTGCCTTGTTGCTCAGAAAGTATTACTTTTGGATATTCATTCATTGGGCTATCAACTGGCATTAGTAACTCATCTTTATCGGCTAGGTTTTGTAAAGCATCTAATGTGACCATTTTTTTGATTGGATAATTAGAAACCTGCAATCGTCTTAAATATATGACATGTGCTCCACACCCCAGTAATTCTCCCAAATCATCAATAATCGTTCGAATATAAGTTCCTTTAGAGCAATGTATTTCCAATGTTAATTCATGATTAGTAACATCGAACTGAATGAATTGATTTTCATAAACGGTAATGGGTCTCGCTTCTCGTTCAATGACAATGCCTTGACGGGCATATTCATATAGTGGTTTACCTTGGTGCTTTAATGCCGAAAACATGGTTGGCACTTGTAAAATATCCCCACGAAAATGCGTTAATGCTTCATCAATTTGTGATTGAGTAATATTGACTGGTTTAGAACAGATGATTTGACCATCTGCATCTGAAGTATCTGTTCGCTCACCTAGCTTAGCAATGACTTGATAACGTTTATCTGAATCTAACAAATATTGAGAAAACTTGGTCGCTTCACCAAAACAAATAGGTAACATGCCGGTGGCTAAAGGATCAAGAGCGCCTGTGTGCCCCGCTTTTTTCGCATTAAAAAGCCGTTTAACTTTTTGTAATGCATCATTGGATGTCATGCCTTGTGGCTTATCTAACAATAAAACGCCGTGAAGATCACGGCGAGTTTTTTTTATATTCATGATGTCAACTTTGTACTAACGTGTAATGTAATTGTAACCAACTTCTTTTTTTGAAGTTTTATTGCCCAATAAAATTAATCTTTATGACGTTCGTTATCCTGTTTGATAACATCAGAGACCAAACTAGACATTTGCATCCCTTTAACCAATGATTCATCATAAAGGAACTTAATTTCTGGAATAATGCGTAATCGCATAGCTTTGCCAATTAAAGTACGAATGTATCCTTTCGCATCATTGAGTACGGTTAGACCCTGCTCAATAACTTGTGGATCATCGTCGTTTAAAAATGTCACAAATACTTTAGCGTAAGATAGATCACGTGAAATATCTACCCCCGAAACAGTAACCATGCCTAGACGTGGATCTTTGATTTCTCGTTGTAATATGATTGCAATTTCTTTTTGCAATTCATGTCCAACTCGAGATGAGCGATTAAATGCTTTTGCCATATCTATTTTCCTTAAAATATGAATAAGCAAGGTATAAACCTTGCTTATAATATGGTTGTATTATCAATCTTAGATTGTACGCTTGATTTCGATAGTTTCAAAGACTTCGATTGAATCCCCAACACGAACATCATTATAGTTACGTACACCAATACCACATTCCATTCCGTTACGAACTTCATTAACGTCATCTTTAAAGCGACGTAGTGATTCAAGTTCGCCTTCATAGATAACAACGTTATCACGTAAAACACGGATTGGATTATGACGTTTAACCACACCTTCTGTGACCATACAACCAGCGATTGCACCAAATTTAGGCGATTTAAAGACATCGCGAACTTCCGCAAGACCAATAATTTCTTGCTTATATTCTGGTGCTAACATACCACTCATGGCTTGTTTCACTTCATCTATTAGATCATAAATAACTGAGTAATAGCGAAGGTCTAAATTTTCTGATTCAATCACTTTTCGTGCAGAGGCATCGGCACGTACGTTAAAGCCTAAAATAATAGCATTCGATGCTGCCGCAAGGGATGCATCCGTTTCGGTAATTCCGCCAACACCCGAACCAATAATTTTAACTTTAACTTCATCGGTTGAAAGTTTAAGTAATGAGTCAGAAATCGCTTCAACCGAACCTTGAACGTCGGCTTTTAGCACGATATTAAGTTCAGATACATCACCTTCAGTCATGTTAGTAAACATGTTTTCAAGTTTCGCTTTTTGCTGACGAGCAAGTTTAACATCACGGAATTTGCCTTGACGATATAATGCCACTTCACGTGCTTTCTTTTCATCACGTACAACAGTTGCTTCATCACCAGCAGAAGGTACGCCCGATAGACCAAGTATCTCAACAGGAATTGATGGACCCGCTTCGGTCACTTCTTTACCTAATTCGTTGCGCATTGCACGAATACGACCATATTCAAATCCACATAAAACGATATCACCTTTGCGTAAGGTACCTGATTGAACAAGTACTGTTGCAACCGATCCACGACCTTTATCAAGGAATGATTCGATAACCACACCACTAGCCATACCGGTTTCATATGCGGTGAGTTCAAGCACTTCAGCTTGTAACAAAATGGCTTCAAGTAGTTGATCTATACCTGTTCCTGCTTTAGCTGACACATGAACAAATTGAGTGTCTCCGCCCCAATCTTCTGACATGACACCATATTGTGCAAGTTCACCTTTTACACGTTCTGGATCGGCTTCAGGTTTATCGATTTTGTTTACTGCAACAACCATGGGTACATTTGCAGCTTTAGCATGCTGGATTGCTTCGATAGTTTGAGGCATGACGCCATCATCTGCTGCCACGACAAGAACAACAATATCTGTCGCTCTTGCACCACGAGCACGCATTGAAGTAAATGCTGCATGTCCCGGTGTATCTAAGAAAGTGATCTCACCATTAGCCGTTTTAACATGATATGCACCGATATGCTGAGTAATACCACCAGCTTCGCCAGAAGCAACTTTTGCTTTACGAATATAGTCAAGCAATGAAGTTTTACCATGGTCTACATGTCCCATGATGGTCACAACTGGAGCACGTGATACTTTTTCAGCACCCGTATCGCGATCACTCATTAATGACTCTTCTAGTTCATTTTCACGGCGTAGAACAACTTTATGTCCCATCTCTTCAGCAACTAATTGTGCTGTTTCTTGGTCAATCACCTGATTAATGGTTGCCATAGCACCCATTTTCATCATCGTTTTGATAACTTCTGAACCTTTAACTGCCATTTTGTTAGCAAGTTCAGCAACGGTAATGGTTTCACCGATAACGACATCTCGGTTAACGGCTTGAACAGGTTTATTAAAACTTTGTTGTAAGGTACTTTTACCTTTCTTTTTATGGCTACTGCGCGTTACTGCTCGTGCTTCTTCGCGTTCTGCTTTACCTTCAGATAATTTACTGCTTTTTTTCTGCTTGGTTTGTTTAGCATTACGTCCGCGTCCTCGCCCACCTTCAACTTCACGATCAGTATCATCTTCAGCAGCTCTTGCATATTTAGATGTCGTAACATGATAATCTTCATCATCAGAGTTATCAGTGTCATCGACATCATTATATTGTTCAGCTAATTTTCGAGCTTCTTCCGCCATACGCTTAGCTTCGGCTTCCAGTTTTCGACGATTTTCTTCTTCAGCTTTTCGTTTTATTTCATTAGCTTCAGCTTCTAAACGTGCTTTTTCTTCTTGGGCTTTTTTCACTTTAGGATCTACAGTTGGCTCTTGCACCGCTTTGGTAACTGGTTTATTTTGTTCATCTTGTTTAGATTTTTCTTCTTGGGCGCGTTTTTTAGCTTCAGCTTCTGCAAGTTTCTTAGATTCTTGCTCTGCTTTCAATCTCTCTTTTTCTTGCGCTTCTTTTTGAGCTTTCAGTTCAGCTTCCTTCTGTGCTTTCTGCTCAGCTTCTTGTTTTGCCTTTAATTCAGCCTCAAGTCGCGCTTTCTCTAATTCAGCAGGATCTTGTTTAACAATAGTGCGTTTTTTTCGCACTTCTACTTTAATTTCTTTGCTTTTGCCACCACCACTCGATACATTCAAAGTAGAATGAGTTTTACGTTGTAATGTTAATTTTGTTGGCCCTTGCTGAGGATTCAAGTGAGCAAGCAAAGCTTCTTTTTCCTTTTGGGTCACAGTATCAGATGCACTTTTTTTAATTCCTGCATCGGCAAACTGTTGCAAAAGTGTTTGCACTGGAGTTTTTATCTCTTGAGCCAGTGTTTCGATTGATACTTTGGTCATGTGTTACTTTCCCTCAATTATTCATTTGCAAACCAACAAATATTACGTGCAGCCATAATAAAATCGCCAGCTTGATTACTTGTTAACCCTTCTATTCCCACAAGATCATCAGTACCTTGTTCAGCAAGATCTTCTAACGTTATTACGTCATGCTGAGCTAATTGATAGGCTAACTCTTGTGTCATACCTGGCAAATCTAAGAGATCTTGAGCAGGTCTTTTATCACCACTATTCGCTAATGCTATCGTGGTTAATGCATCTTTAGCTCGGTTTCTTAATGCTTCGACGAGTTCCTCATCAAGTTCTTCGATTTCTAGCAATTCATCAACCGGTACATAAGCAAGTTCTTCTAAAGAAGTAAAACCTTCTTCAACTAAAAGTTTTGCCAATTCTTCATCAATATCCAAATGTTTAATCAAATTATTGATTGCCGCAAATGATTCTGCATGATGTTTTTCTTGCAAATCTTCGGTACTCATCACATTTAACGTCCAGCCTGTAAGTTGTGATGCTAAACGAATATTTTGACCGTTACGACCAATAGCCTGTGGTAAGGTATCTGCATTGACAGCAACATCCATTGTATGTTTATCTTCATCAACGACAATGGAAACAACATCAGCAGGCGCCATGGCATTAATCACATATTGCGCAGGATTATCATCCCATAAAACGATATCGATACGTTCACCACCAAATTCATTGGATACAGCCTGAACACGAGCACCACGCATACCCACACAAGCACCAACTGGGTCTATACGCCGGTCATTGCTACTAACCGCTATTTTAGCTCGAGAACCTGGATCACGTGCAACCCCTTTGATATCAATCATTTCTTCACCGATTTCCGGTACCTCAATACGGAATAGCTCTTCCATCATTTGTGGATTTGAACGACTAATACAAAGTTGAGCTGGTTTATTATCTTGTTCAACTAGATACAAGATACCACGAACACGATCACCTATGCGGAAGTTTTCACGCGGTAGCATGTCATGACGTGTCATCATCGCATCAGCATTATTACCTAAATCAAGAATCACGCTTTCACGAGTTGTTTTTTTAACAATACCAGTAACAATATCACCAATTCGATTTCTGAACATGTCTATAATCATGGCACGTTCAGCTTCACGAACTTTTTGTACAATAACTTGTTTCGCGGTTTGTGTGGTAATACGATCGAAAGCAACCGATTCAATCTGTTCTTGAACATAGTCACCAACTTTTACAGAAGGATCTTCGTATTGTGCAGCTTCTAAAGTCATTTCTTTCGTTGGCTGAGTGACTTCGTTCACAACAAGCCAACGGCGGAAGGTGTCATAGTCACCTGTTTTGTGATCAATTTTTACAACAACATCAATATCAACTGTATGCTTCTTTTTAGTTGCTGTCGCTAATGCGGTCTCTAAAGCTTCAAAAATTTTGTCTCGCGTTAATGCTTTTTCGTTTGATACTGCTTCAACCACAGCTAAAATTTCTTTATTCATCCTTTACACCCGTACTCTATTTAAGGTTAAAATTAGGTACAATGTTTGCTTTTTGTATATTACTAAAAGCAAATACCTCATCATTATTATCGACTGTTAATGTAATCATCTCATTATTGATGGATTTTATATGTCCTTTCCATTTACGACGATTAGCAACAGGAATGCGTAAACTCATCGTGATTTCTTCACCAATAAAACGTTGATAATGTTCAAGCGTGAATAAAGGTCTGTCCATACCTGGTGATGAAACTTCAAGATTATAAGCATCTTTGATAGGATCTTCGACATCAAGTACTGCACTAATTTGTCGACTAACATCAGCACAATCATCAACAGTAATACCCTTTTCACTATCAATATAAACTCGTAACACTGGATACCGACCACGAATATATTCAATACCGACTAATTCAAAACCAAGCGCATTCACTGGCTCTTGAATAATTTCAGTCAATTGCTGTTCAATATTAGCCAAACAAACCTCCACTGCAGAAAATAAAAAAGGGCATAAAGCCCAACATTCCTTTTAAACTTACGCTTAAATTAATACACGAAAAAAAACCTCGACATGCGAGGCTACATTTAAAACTAACTATAATGAAGCCACTTGATTCGAACTTTCATGCAATAATAACAGGATAAATTGATTTATGAATGAAAATTTAAGTGGTTGCGGGGGCTGGATTTGAACCAACGACCTTCGGGTTATGAGCCCGACGAGCTACCAAGCTGCTCCACCCCGCGATAGATGGTTGATGAGTATACTTGATTTTGAATAAAATGCAACTGAAAATAATGCTTTTTTGACACTTTTACTTGAAGTTATTGAAATAACTCAGTTAGTCATTTTATCTTAGCTAATAATAATTTTTTCATTATTATATCGAAAAAAACATTATTTTATTTTCTGATGAAATCCAAAGGAATTCCGCTGAATTCTCAGCGGAAAAACTGTTTTTGTCATTTAATTTAACTCACTATTTTTATTAACTATGTTGAGTTGCATTTTTCATGTTTTTGACAAAAGTACTTAATTCACTCAACATGTTATTGGGATTATCTAGATTTTTCTCAATTATTTTTACTGTTGCTGATCCAGCAATAGCACCTGCTGCACCGAATTTAATAACTTCATTAACTTGACAAGGTTCAGAAATACCAAATCCTTGAATAGCAGGAGGCGCACCAAATTCAATAAGCTTTTTCAATAAATGGGTAAGGGGTTTATTGGCACGATTTTCCGTCCCTGTCACACCAGAGCGAGATACTAAATAAGTATACGCTTTACCATATTTAGCAATATTTTTAATCACTTCATCATCGGCATTTGGTGGACAAATAAATATTGGAGCAATGCCGTGTTTTTCCGCTGAGCCTATAAACTCTTGTGCATACTCAACAGGTAAATCTGCAATCAACACTGAATCTACGCCTGCTTTAGCGCACTTGGCATAGAAGTTATCAATACCATTTTTAAATACTAAGTTAGCATAGATGAGTAATCCAATAGGGATATTGGCATTATGATTTCTGATGTTGGTTAAAATATCGAAGCATTTATCTACGGTGATACCACCTTGAAATGCCCGAATATTGGCGTTTTGAATAGTTGGACCATCTGCCATGGGATCCGAAAATGGAATGCCTAGCTCCAATGCATCAGCACCCGCATCAATTAATGTTTGAATTATTTGTAATGAGAGCTCTGGATTGGGATCACCAACGGGAACAAAAGGAACAAATGCACCTCGTTTTTCTTGCTTTAACTTATCAAACAGTTTTTGATAACGGCTCATTCGACTTCTCCTTTTGCTTTTAAAATATCATAAACAGTAAAGATATCTTTATCCCCACGACCTGATAAATTGACGATTAATAACTGTTCTTTATTTGGGTTTTCCTTGATCATCTTGATAGCATAAGCTAAGGCATGCGATGACTCTAATGCTGGGATAATGCCTTCACTACGTGATAGAGCCTTAAAGGCGGCTAATGCTTCGTCATCAGTAATCGACACATAATCAGCCCGTCCGATACTGTCTAAATAAGCGTGTTGAGGCCCCACCGACGGAAAATCCAAACCCGCAGATATCGAGTAAGATTCTTCAATTTGTCCTTCATCGGTTTGCATCATTGGCGATTTCATCCCAAAATAAATGCCCAGTTTACCATGTTTTAATGATGCGCCATGCTCGCCACTTTCAATACCATGACCACCCGGTTCAACACCAATTAATCTAACCGATTTATCTTCAATAAAATTGGCAAACATCCCGATAGCATTTGACCCACCACCAACACAAGCAATGACAGCATCAGGCAAACGCCCTTCTTTTTCTAAAATTTGCTGTTTTGCTTCACGGCTGATCATTTGTTGAAACTCTCGGACAATGGTTGGAAAAGGATGCGGTCCAGCAGCAGTACCTAACATATAATGTGCTTTTTCATAACTACCAGACCAGTCTCGTAATGCTTCATTACAAGCATCTTTTAATGTTGCAGAGCCTGTTTCAACAGGAATAACTGTTGCACCCATTAAACGCATTCTAAAGACATTAGGTGCTTGGCGCTTAACATCTTTTGCCCCCATATAAATACGACATTTTAAGCCTAAAAGTGCACATGCTAAAGCCGATGCAACGCCATGCTGCCCTGCACCTGTTTCGGCAATGATTTCCGTTTTGCCCATTCTTTTGGCTAATAAAGCTTGCCCTAATACCTGATTTGTTTTGTGTGCCCCACCATGCACAAGATCTTCTCGTTTTAAATAAAGTTTAGTTTTCGTACCCGCCGTTAAATTTTTACATAATGTGAGTGCTGTAGGTCGACCTGCATAGTTGACTAACAAATCGTTAAACTCTTTTTGGAAACTGGGATCGTTGATCGCAGAGATGAAAGCATCCTCAAGTTGCTCAAGTACAGGCATTAATATTTGAGGGACGTATTGCCCGCCAAATTCACCAAAATAAGGATTTAATTTAGACATAACCATTCCTTTTTAAAATTAATTAAATTTGTTCAAATACGGCTTTAATTTTCTGTTTATCTTTAATACCTGCAGACATTTCCACGCCAGAATTAATATCTACGCCGATAACCTCAGTGGCTAATGCTGATTTGATATTTTGTGGATTAATACCACCCGCTAAAATCACATTATTTAAATTTTGCCCTTTTAATAATGACCAATCAAAATGTTGTCCAGTTCCCCCAGCTCCATGATCAAAAATATAGCGACTGATTAGCGGATGGTGATGTTCTGGGATGACATCGCTAATACTTAGCGCTTTCCAGATTTGACAGGATTGAGGCAGCTGTTGACGTAAGGTTTGTAAATAGTCTTCATCTTCATCGCCATGTAATTGAACGGCATAAAGTGATAATTGCTTGGCAATTTGACTCACTTGTTCGATATTTTCATTTTTAAAAACACCGACCCAATTAAGTGGAGCTACAGCAATAAGAGACCGCGCTTTTATTGGTGAAATATAGCGTGGTGATTGGGGAACAAAAATTAATCCCCCATAAACAGCGCCAGCCTGGTAAGCTGCAACAGCATCTTCTGTTCGCGTCAAACCACATACTTTATTTTCACCTAGCATAACTTTTCGAATCGCTAACGCTAAGTTAGATTCAGACATTAATGCACTTCCAATTAAAAAACCATTGGCAAATTGACTGAGTTCTTTCACCTGATTATGAGTGTATATACCTGATTCACTGATAATGATGCGATCAGTCGGAATTGTTTTAGACAAATTCTTGACCCGATTTAAATCGACACTCAAATCACGTAAATTACGATTATTAATACCGATGACTTTAGCACCAAGTTCAATGGCTCGTTCGACTTCTTTTTCAGTACTCGCTTCAGTTAGTACACCCATATTAAGTTGATGAGCAATCTGACTTAAATGACGATATTCATCATCGGTGACAACAGATAGCATTAATAAAATAGCATCTGCTTGATAATAACGCGCTAAATAGATTTGGTATTCGTCAATAATAAAATCTTTACAAAGAACGGGTTGTGTCACCTCGTTGCGAACAATTGGCAAAAATTCAAAACGACCTTGAAAGTATTTTTCATCAGTCAGTACAGAAATAGCCGAAGCATAATCTTTATAGACTTTAGCAATACTCGCTGGATCAAAATCGTTACGGATTAAGCCTTTTGAAGGCGATGCTTTTTTACACTCTAAAATAAACACCGTTTTAGGCTGATTTAAGGCCTGATAAAAATCACGATCACTTGGTTTAATTTCTGATTTAAATGTGTCTAGTGGTTTTTGTTTTTTTTGTTCGATTAGCCATTGCTTTTTATCATCAATGATCTGTTTTAAAACAGTCGCCATTTCAACATTTTCGGTTAATGTATTTATAACCATGTTACTCTCCATTTTTACCTTGCTGCTAATTGTTGTAACAACGTATATGCTTTGCCACTATGCATCATATCAATTGCTTGCTGCGCATTTTGTTTTAAATCTGACTGACCAAACAGGCTCATTAACATGGCGACATTAGCTGCAATGGCTGCTTCATGCGCCGGTTTACCATGCCCTTGTAAAATGGCAATTAACATATCACGATTCATCTCAGGTGTACCACCTTCAATATCTTTTAAGGTATACTGTTTTAACCCAAAATCTTGTGGCATCAAAGTAAAATAGCGAATTGCGCCATTTCGAACTTCAGCCACTTGGGTTTCACCATGAATAGCGACTTCATCCATTCCAGAGCCATGAACAACATAAGCATGAGTATAACCGAGCATTTTTAACGTTTCTGCAATCGGTTTAATTAAATCGGGATGATAAACCCCTAATAAAATACGTTTAGGTCTGGACGGGTTTATCAACGGCCCAAGCACATTGAAAATAGTCCTTGTTTTTAACTGCTGACGTACGGGCGCAGCATGACGAAAACCTGAATGATATTGTTGCGCAAATAAAAAACATACTCCCAGTTCATCTAATGCTTTACGAGATGCTTCCGCAGGCATATTTAATTTTATTCCTAGTGCCGATAATACATCGGACGATCCCGATTTACTTGATACACCACGATTACCATGCTTAGCCACTTTATAGCCTAGTGCTGCTGCAACAAAAGCACTTGCTGTGGAGATATTAATACTATTGGTACCATCGCCACCTGTTCCCACGATATCGGTAAATTCATAATCGGGAATATCAAAACTATCCGCATTTTCAAGCAAGGCTTGAGCAGCACCGGCAATTTCATCGGGTCTTTCACCCCTTACTTTCATGCTAATCACCGCAGTTGCTAAAACGGTTGGTTCAATTTTGCCTTGAATAATAAGATTAAATAGAATTTTACTCTCATCTTGGGTTAATGTTTGTCCTAAATACAATTTATTGATAATGGGTTGAATGTTGTATTCTTGTTTATCAATAATGGCCTCAGGTTTTGATTGTGACTTTGGTTGTGGTGGATTGAGTGCCCACTCAATCGTTTGTTCTAACAATTTTACACCTTGAGTAGTTAAAATCGATTCGGGGTGAAATTGAAAGCCATAAACCCGATCATGATCATTGCGCACTGCCATCACAATATTATTACAAAGAGCATTAATGGTGAGTGTATTTGGAATATTTTCGCCTTTTAATGAATGGTATCGAGCAACAGGTAGTGGATTGGGTAATCCTCTAAACATAGCTTGTTCATCGTGTTCAATAAGCGATGCTTTACCATGTAAAATATCACCTGCTGGTACAATGCTTCCCCCATAGGACTCGACAATCGCTTGATGACCAAGACAGATACCGATAATTGGCAATTGACCTTTCAAACGTTTAAGTAGTTCTGGCATGCATCCTGCTTCACTTGGCGTACCGGGGCCCGGTGATAACATTAAAATAGGGTTTTGCATTTGAGATAATTTTTCAATAATGACGTCGGCAGGAATCGTATTACGATAAACAGTGACACAATGTTTGCTATTGCGTAGCTGATCAACTAAGTTATAAGTAAATGAATCAACATTATCAATAAATAAAATATTAGCCATTAAAATACACCTTCTACATTATGTGCTGCCATAATCGCACGAACAACGGCACGAGCTTTATTACGTGACTCATCAGACTCAAATTGTGGTTCTGAATCTAACACTACACCCCCACCTGCTTGAACGGTTGCAATTCCTTCTTCCACGTAGGCACTACGAATGACTATGCAAGTATCCAAATCACCATTGGCGGTAAAATACCCCACTGCTCCACCGTAGCTACCTCGTTTTACTTTTTCTGATTCGGCGATTAATTGCATGGCTCGAACTTTTGGAGCGCCCGTTAACGTTCCCATATTCATTGTTGCTTGATAAGCATGTAAGGCATCCAAATCATGTCGTAATTGCCCTACCACTCTCGAAACCAAATGCATAACAAAAGAGTAACGATCAACCTTTAATAATTCTTTAGTATAGCGAGTACCAGGTTGACATATACGCGCTAAATCATTACGGGCTAAGTCAACTAACATTAGATGTTCTGCTAACTCTTTCTTATCGGTGCGCATCTCAAGTTCTAATCGACTGTCTAAATCATAATCAATTTCACCATTCGCCGTTAATCCTCGAGGGCGAGTACCAGCAATCGGGTAGATTTCAACTTGATTTGTCGCTTTAATATATTTAAGTGCACTTTCAGGCGATGCTCCAAACAAGACAAAATCACGATCTTGCATATAAAACATATATGGACTTGGATTATTATTTTTTAGCACTTGATAAGCCGATAATGGGGCTGGACAAGGTAACGTAAAACGTCTGGAAGGCACTGCCTGAAAAATTTCGCCTTGTTGGATAGCATCTTGCATTTTTTTAACAACCGTGTTGAAATCGTCATCACTTTTATTACACGTAACATCAATGCTTGCCAGTGATTGGGTTTGAATTGGTTTCATCGGCTTGCTTAATGTCGCTTCTAATTCAGCTAAACGATGAGTTAAGCGAGATATTTCAATCTGATCTGATGTAAAAGCGGTCGCCTTCAAAATTGACACATGAGCTTGATGATTGATTTCTAATAGCGTTTCCGCTAAATAGAAACAAAAATCTTGGCAACGTTGTTCTGTTGGTAAAATAGGTAAGTTCTCAAATCCTGCCACCAAGTCATAACAAAATAACCCACCAACAAATATGACATCCGAACTACTTTTTTCAGGAATATTTACTATCTTAAGTAATGTTCTTAACGCATCAAAAATCGATAGCGACTTTAAGCGAGAATCCTCATCTTGCAGGCTATCAATCGTTGGAAAACTCAAGGTTAATTTTTGGGAATGATTGAATGTCTTAATTACATCTTCATTAAAAGCATCGTGTAATAACGGTAACAACTTTTCACCATTAGTAGTTAAGGCTTCAAAAGTCACTTGAGAATTTATTGCCGAGATACGTAATGCACTATCAACAATCATGACACTTTTAATACCTTGCTTATTATCGATTTCAGCCGATTCGAGCAATAACGTTGCGGGACGATTTTCGCATAATTGATTAAAAACCAGAGTCGGATCACGATGATAACTAATCGTCTTGATTATCTGGGTTAAGGTTGGCTTATTCATTGTTGACTCTCTATTTTTTAAATTTTTATTATGGATTTATTATTTCATCTATCAGAAACTAAAAAACCCGCATCTGGCGGGTTTATGAAAGAACAAAAATATCCTCATATTACCCGCAAAAAGTCATACGCCACCAATTAAAGTTAGTGAGCGAACGAGTAATTTTGCGTAAATATTGTTCTTTCATCATTTATCAAATTTAAGTAGATTTTGTACTATTAAACTAGTTCATTGATGTATTGTCAATAGATTAATTTTAATTCAATACTGATAACTTTTTCAAAGTTGATTTGTTCATAATAATTACTAGTCAAACTAAGAAATTAACTTTAAAATAGACCAGAAATTTAATCATTTTATTTATAAGGAATTTTTGGATATGCCTATTTTTTACATCGTTATTGGTGTTATTGTGTTACTTGCTTTAGTCACGGTATTAAAAGCGATAACTATTGTTCCGCAAGGTTTTCAATATACTATTGAGCGTTTTGGTAAATATACCCATACTCTTGAACCAGGATTAAATATTATTATTCCGTTTATGGATGGTGTAGGCCGAAAAATTAATATGATGGAACAAGTTCTTGATATTCCTTCACAAGAAGTTATTTCAAAAGATAATGCGAATGTGCAAATTGATGCGGTTTGTTTTATCCAAGTACAAGATGCAGCAAGAGCCGCTTATCAAGTCAATCAATTAGAACGTGCGGTGATTAACTTAATGATGACCAATATCCGTACCGTACTTGGTAGTATGGAACTTGATGAAATGTTATCACAACGTGATCATATTAACTCTAAATTATTAAGTATTGTTGATGATGCAACCAATCCTTGGGGAATTAAAATTACCCGTATTGAAATTCGAGATGTTCGTCCACCAGCAGAATTGATTGCAGCGATGAATGCCCAAATGAAAGCTGAACGTAATAAACGTGCTGAAATTCTTGAAGCAGAAGGTATTCGTCAAGCAGCAATTTTACGTTCAGAAGGTGAAAAACAATCTGAAATTCTTAAAGCTGAAGGTGAAAGACAAGCCGCATTCTTACAAGCTGAAGCACGTGAACGTGCAGCTGAAGCCGAAGCAAGAGCAACTCAAATGGTTTCTGAAGCTATTGCCGCCGGTAATATCAATGCAATTAATTATTTTGTTGCGCAAAAATATACCGAAGCGCTTCAAGAAATTGGTTCTGCTAAAAATAGCAAAGTGATTATGATGCCGTTAGATGCTTCAAATCTAATGGGTAGTATTGGCGGTATTGCTGAATTAATCAAAGAATCAAAAACTAATTCAAAATAATTTGTTTAATATTAATGCCTCTATTTTAGCTATAATGATTAATGCTAATTTAGAGGCATTGTTCTAATATTTATTTAGATGGAAGGAAAAACGATGGCTGATAATTTTACAGTTATTTATTACTATCCTCATTGGATCTTTATCGCACTCGGCGGTATTTTGCTTATAGCTGAGTTACTCGGTACTGGAGGATATTTGCTTTGGAGTGGAATTGCAGCCATTTCTGTAGGACTCATTGCTTGGTTCATACCTTTTTTATCCTGGCCAATTTTATGGATATTATTTTCAATTTTAACGCTGGTCTCTGCTTACCTTTGGTATGTATGGCTTAAAAGCAAGGGAAAACATCTTTCAAAAAAAGGCGAGCTCAATCAACCCCAACACGATCTTATTGGTATCAAAACAGTCGTCACAGATGCAATTGTTAATGGTTCTGGTCGAGTTAAAATAAAGGATGGTACATGGTCAGCAAGATGTAACAAAGATTTGTCTGTAGGTCAATCGGTTGTTGTTACTTCTGTCGATGGAATAATTTTAAATGTTGAACCTGTTATTTAATAATATTTAGTGTAAGAAAATAGAATTCTTCAATGGAATGTGACAATAAAATGCACCAAAATTTATGCAATCTTTATTGTGTAACAAAGCAGTATCATTAATTCGATACTATTAATCTTAAGATTCATTTATCCTATTAGCCAATAATGATTATTGGCTAATTTTTTAGTTAATAAACCTTTATTATTTGTCATAACAATCAAGATAAATTGTTCACCTTCGTTTTACTTATTAATGTGGCTTGCTTTTAAATTGAAAATTACATATAGAGAGTTATGCCGACAACGCTAAATTTCTTAATTTAACACGTTTTATTTAGGATATTGGAAACATTTTTTTCATTGCAAAAATAGAAAAGCTCAACAATGTCAGATTGTTGAGCTTTAACTAAAATAATTGGAGTTTACTGTCAGGAGGCAATATCACTATGACATCCCGATTCAGACCAATTAATGTGACATTGATGTTTTAACACCACCTTCTGGTATAGGAACATAAGCTGTTTCTTTATCTGTTCTTTGTTTATTGTTGCGAACTTTAAGCGCAGTTTTAATACCAAAGAAGATAATCGTGTATACCACAAGTAAGAATAATATACTTAATCCTGCATTCGTATAATTATTAATAATAATATGATGCATATTGTCAACTTGTTGAGCCGTTAACGTATTACCACCTTCAGCAATTTGACGTTTATATTCTTTAGCTAAATAGAAGAAACCTTCTAATTGCGGATTATCGCTAAATAATTTCAAACCTAATGCCCAAGTTGTACAGATTAGTAACCAAATAGCTGGAATGACAGTAACCCAAATGTATTGTGCTCGTTTCATTTTAATCAATACCACGGTTGCTAAAATTAGCGCGACAGCAGCTAGCATTTGATTGGATATTCCGAATAATGGCCATAAGCTCTTCACACCGCCTAATGGGTCAACAACGCCTTGATAGAGCAGATATCCCCATAATCCCACACATCCCAGCGTACCAATGAAGCCAGCAACAAGTGAGTCCGTTTTTTTCAAGAACGGTACAAAATTACCTAATAAATCTTGTAACATAAATCGACCTGAGCGAGTTCCTGCATCAAGCGCCGTTAAAATAAATAAAGCTTCAAACAAAATACCGAAGTGGTACCAAAAGCCCATATTCTCACCCGGTAAGATTTGGTTAAAGACATAAGCAATACCTACGGCTAATGTTGGTGCTCCACCGGCACGATTCAAGACAGACGGTTCACCAATATCTTTCGCTGTTTGTAAAATTTGTTCTGGCGAAATCACAAAGCCCCAAGAACTAACCGTTGCAGCCGCATGAATCGTCACATCTTTTAACTGTGCCATTATCATTGGTGCATCATCAGTCCCCAATTTGTGCAAATCAGGCATTGTAATCCCTAATCCTGCAGGTGGAGTATTCATAGCAAAATAGAGACCAGGTTCGATAATTGAAGCTGCGACTAATGCCATTATGGCAACAAACGATTCCATCAACATTGCACCATATCCAATGAAGCGCGCATCATTTTCATTAGCCAGTAATTTTGGCGTAGTACCAGATGAAATGAGCGCATGGAATCCAGAAACCGCACCACAAGCTATTGTAATGAATAAAAATGGAAATAATGAACCTTTCCAAACTGGGCCGGTACCATCAACATATTGAGTTACATCAGGCATTTTTAAGTCAGGATTTAAAATGACTATCCCAATTGCTAAACCAACAATAACCCCAATTTTTAAGAAAGTTGCTAGATAATCACGTGGTGCCAATATTAGCCATACGGGTAACATCGCAGAAATTAAAGCATAGCCAACCAGCACATAGGTAATAGTTGTTGCTTTGAAGGTCAACGCCGGTCCCCAATAAGGATCGTGAGCAATAACGCCCCCAAACCAAATAGATAATATGAGCAATACAATACCGATGACTGATATTTCAAGAACTCGTCCTGGTCTCAAAAATCGCATATAGATTCCCATAAACAAAGCTATTGGCACGGTTGAACAAACCGTGAAAACACCCCAAGGACTTTCTGCTAAAGCTTTAACAACAATTAAAGCTAATACCGCTAAAATAATTAGCATGATCAAGAAACAACCAAACAAGGCAATAGCACCAGGAATTGGCCCCATCTCGCTTTTAATCATTTCACCTAAAGAAGAACCATTACGGCGAGATGATAAGAAAAGCACCATAAAATCCTGTACTGCACCGGCAAAGACAACACCAGCAAGTAACCAAAGTGTTCCTGGTAAATAACCGACTTGAGCGGCCAAAACAGGCCCCACTAATGGACCCGCACCAGCAATTGCAGCAAAATGGTGACCAAACAAAACATATTTATTGGTTGGAACATAATTCAAACCATCATTGTTTATCACTGCCGGAGTTGCTCGAGTCGGGTCTAATTTCATCACTTTGTTGGCGATATAAAGACTATAATATCGATAAGCAACCAAATAAACCGATACCGCAGCAGCAATAATCCATAACGCACTGATATGTTCACCTCGTCGTAGTGCAATAACAGCTAAACAACATGCACCAACAAAAGCGAGAATGACCCAAGGAATATGCTTTAATATTTTATTATTCATAATGATTCTCTTTATGGGTTTTAAGATTAAAGAATATTATACTTAAGACCTTTACAGTCCAGTTTTGCTTGCTATTTCGATAAATACAAATAATATAAACTTGTTAATAAATTAAACTTTTAAAAACAAGTATTCACCATCATTTTCAGCTATTCCTGATATCTTGTTATGGTTTTAAGTATAAGTTTCGACACTTTACTTTTACTTTCGAGGCTATGATAAATTTTTACTAAAACGAATAATACAACCAATTGAGTTATAGGTTCAATGGCAATAATGAGTGGTCTAAAACCGTCGTTAAACGGTCATTTATTTTTACAAAAAATACAATTGGCACTTATAGTCCTAATAATTCTTTGAGAGATTTAAGATAACGGCGGCTTACAGGAACAGAGACATCATTTATTAAAATAATATTTACACCCGTTGACTCATTAAACCGAATCTCTTTCAATTTTTTTAAATTTACCAGATACTGTCTGTGACAACGAATTAGTGGTGTTTTATCTTCTAAAGTTTTTAATGTTAATTCCGTAAAGTATTCCACATTATTCTGATTAAATACATAAATTCCGCTTACTTTCGAAGAGACATAAAATACATCATTCAAATTAAGTAGATAAATGCGATTATGACCAATACAGGGAATATATTTTAAATTCTGTTCAATTTGATTAATTGGATTCGATAAGCAGCGATGATGTAAACGACTAAGCGTTTTACTCAACCTTTGTTTATCTACTGGTTTTAATAAATAATCAAAAGCTTGTTCTTCAAAAGCTTTGACGGCAAATTCGCTATAGGCTGTTAAAAAAACAATACTTGGCATGGTATCAGGATCAAGCATAGATAACATCTCAAACCCATTAATCTTAGGCATTTGAATATCCAAAAAAACCACATCGGGTTCTAAGCGATGAATTTCGCGGATTGCTTCCATTGCATTACTACACTCTGCAACGACATTTATTTCAGAATCATTTTCAAGTAAGCAACGTAGATTTTCACGCGCAAGAAGTTCATCATCAACGATAATTACATTTAACATTCAATATTTGCATCCTCTTGCAATGGCAATGACAAGGTAACTTTTGTATATTCATCTGGTTGGCACTGAATCTTTATACCATACTTTTCACCATAACGAATATGAATTCTTTTATCGACCAAATTTAGCCCTAACCCTTTGACATCTTTTTTGTCTTCACAATAATTACCAGCATTATCGATAACGACTAAAATTAGCGAAAAGTTATGTGTATAAGCCGTTATCGTTACTTTTCCACTACTGATTAATTGTGATGTTCCATGTTTAATAGCATTTTCAACAATTGGTTGTAATGTAAAGGCAGGTAATTGTGCATGTTCTAAATCAGGTGGAATATTAATTTCAATAGAGAGTTGATCCATAAAACGCATTTTTTCAATTTGTAAATAAGCGTTGACATGCTCAATCTCATCTTTAAGGGTAACGATTTCATTTGTTCTTTTAAGATTTTTTCGAAAGAATGTAGATAAATTTTGTACCAGTTGAGAAGCTTGATCTTTATCTCGTCGAATAACTGCCAGAAGCGTGTTTAATGCATTAAACAAAAAGTGAGGATTTACTTGAGCATGTAATAGTTTAATTTCTGTTTTGGATAATAATTGTTTGTAATGCTCATTTTGACCAGCCAATATTTGCGCTGACAATAAACTGGCTATTCCTTCACCAAGTGTTCGATTGATTGAACTAAATAAGGTATTTTTTGCTTCATATAATTTAATTGTACCCACTACCGTATTATTTTCTCCACGCAGTGGTATAACAAGGGTAGATCCTAAACGGCAAGATTTATTGATTGAACATTGATAAGGTAAATGAGCACCATCAAGGTATTGAACCTCATTTTTTTCAATTGCTTCTAATGTATTATGGGAAGTGATAGGAGTCCCTGGTAAATGATGATCATCACCAATACCAATAAAAGCTAATATCTTTTCACGATCGGTGATAGAAACCGCACCTATATCCAATTCTTTGTAAATAATTTCGGCAACCTTGGTACTATTTTCTTGATTAAAACCGTCTCGCAATAAACCTTCTGTACTGACTGCAATTTGTAAAGCTTTAGCGGAAAAAGCTGAAGTATAGCGTTCAAAAATCGCTCGTCTATCCAACAGAATTCGCATAAACATCGCCGAACCGATGCTATTTGCCACAATCATAGGGGCAGCTATACTTTGAACAGCATGTAAAACTGTTTCGAAAGGTCGTGAAATTAACAACACTAAAATCATTTCAAGAGACTCAACTAATAGTCCTAAAACGCCAACTAAAAGAGGATTATAAATGAGATCTACACGACCTTTTTTCATTAATACATAATGAAGAAATCCACTAATTAAACCAATTAAAATGGTGGATAACATACAACTTTCAGCAGTTATTCCACCTAATGTATAGCGATGAATCCCTCCAGTCACCCCGACTAAAAATCCGACCATAGGGCCACCAAGAAGCCCTCCTAAAATCGCACCAATAGCACGGGTATTTGCTATAGTATCTTCAATATGAAGTCCAAAATAGCTACCCATAATACAAAACAGAGAGAAGATAAAATAACACACTAATTTATGCGGCAAATGTACAGTGACTTGCATAAGAGGAATAACAATAGGCGTTTTACTTAGTAAATATGCAATCACTAAATAAACACACATTTGTTGTAAAAGTTGTAGAATCAAATCAAATTCAAGCATAAATCAAATCGCTAAAACAATTCACACATAATAAAGGGCGATGGATTGATAAAGTAGTTTAATTGTCAAGTAATGTAAAAGTTTGGACATTTTTTGTCGTTGAATCAAAACCAACAAACACGTTAAACTTACCTGGTTCAGCGACAAATTGCATTTTATCATTCCAAAACTTCAACATTTCAGGCGTTATGACAAATTTCACTTCTGCTTTTTCATGTGATTTTAACGTTACTTTTTCAAAACCCTTTAATTCTTTTACTGGTCTACTTACCGAAGCGGTAATATCTTGTAGATATAGTTGCACAATTTGCGTTCCTTCTCTATCTCCCGTATTCTCAACAATAGCAGTGACAGTTAAGTTACCATCTTGTTTCATTTCATTTGTCGATAACACAAAATTTATCGAAAAATCAGTATAATTTAAGCCATATCCGAAAGGAAATAATGGCTCATTTGGGCTATCAAAATAGGATGTGGTATATTTACCCATGTTTATCGTTCCTCTCGGACGCCCTGTATTTAAATGGCTATAATAAACTGGTATTTGACCAACATTTCTTGGAAATGACATAGGTAGTTTTCCTGATGGGTTGTAATCACCGAATAAAACATCAGCTATTGCATTTCCACCTTCGGTTCCTAAAAACCACGTTTCAAGCATTGCATCTGCCTGTTGGAACTCATCAACTAATGTTAAAGGACGTCCATTCATTAATGCAATAACAAGCGGTTTACCCGTTGCTTTTAATGCAGTAAGCAACCTTTTTTGGCTAGCAGCGAGCGATAAATCTGTTCGTCTTGAAGATTCATGTGCCATTCCTTGAGCTTCACCAACAAATGCGACAATAACATCTGCATTTTTAGCTGATTCAATTGCTTCATCAAGCATCACATTAACCGGTCTTGAATCAAATTTTGTTGCAACATCATACAGATTTAAAAAATTAAACAATTCAGGGTCATCAGAAAGATTTGCCCCAAATGCATAACTGATGGCTTTTGGATCGTTGACGGCAAGTTTAATTCCTTCTAAAGGAGTCACCGCTAAATTGGCTCGACCAGCCGCCGACCAACTACCCAAGATATCCCGTTTTGAATCTGCAAGAGGCCCAATTACAGCTATTTTTTGATTTTTAGATAAAGGTAAAAGATTGTGCTCATTTTTTAATAGAACGATACTACGACGAGCAACATCTCTCGCATCTTCTCGATGCAAACGATTGTCAGCAAACATGGTTTCAATATCTAAATTTGGATCTAAATTACGATGAGCGTTTTTAAACAATCCCATATCATATTTGAGTTCCAAAACATGACGACAAGCATTGTTAATTTCATCTTCACTCAGCAAGCCTTGTTCGACAAGTTCAGGAATGAACTGGAGAAAAAACTCGTCATTCATACTCACATCAATACCAGCTTTGATTGCGACTCGAACAGCATCTTTGGCATCGCTGGCAACACCATGATTAATGAGTTCCCGAATTGCACCATGGTCGCTAATAACAACCCCATTAAAATGCCATTGATTACGCAAAACATCAGTCAAAAGCCAATGATTAGCTGTTGCAGGAATACCATTAACACTAGCCAGAGAAACCATAATTGCTCGGCTTCCTGCGTCTATGGCGCCTTTATAAGGAACTAAATATTCTTGAAACATTTTACGCTCACTCATATCGGTACTGTTGTATTCTCGACCGCCTTCTACTGCACCATAAAGTGCAAAATGTTTGACCGTTGTTACCAATGATTTTGTGTCTGTTAAGGACTGTTTTTGCATCTGTTCAACGAATATGCGTCCAGCTTCTGAAGTCAGATAAGGATCTTCACCAAATCCTTCTGACACTCTACCCCATCTAGGATCTCGACTAAGATCAACCATTGGAGCCCAAGTAATATTCAAGCCATCCGATGTAGCCTCATCAGCTGAGACTTGTGCCACTTTAGCGATTGCCTCTCGATCCCAAGTTGATGCTATGCCTAAATTAATCGGGAAAATGGTGCGATGACCATGTATTATATCAAATCCTAATAATAAGGGGATTTTATGCGGTGATTTTAACGCACGATCCTGCATGTTTGATAAGTCAGGCTCGACGATAGTATTGAAAATTCCACCTATTTCGCCTGCCTCAATTTGGTCTAATACCTTATCTAAACTTAATTCGCCTCCCACACTAATTAAACGTAGTTGACCAACTTTCTGTTTAATCGTCATTTTTGATAATAATTCATCAATAAAAACTTTTTTAGACTCACTACTATTAATAGCAAGAATAAAATTAGAGAAAAGAGATAAAGTTAAAAATAAGATTATTTTTTTCATTGTTTTGTTATCAATTTTTTTCATTGTAAAGAATTTTATAAAGATAGAATAACGTAATAACAAAAAAAAATCTCAATCTTTACTAAATTTGTATTAGTGATATATTTTTTGACGTTTATAAGGAAGAATTAGATTAATGTATTGTAATGAATAATTTGAAATTAGCGATAACCTGAGCATTTAATTTAACTTGCCGACATTATCGGCAAGTTGACAGACCATTAATCCCTAAAATTGGTAAATTGAAAAGGTTGACCTAGTTCACCATTTTTAACCAAAGCCATCGTTGATTGTAAATCGTCTCGTGATTTTCCGGTAACACGAACTTGGTCACCCTGAACTTGAGCTTGAACTTTGATTTTACTGTCTTTGATAAGTTTCACAATTTTTTTGGCTAACTCTTTATCGATACCTTGTTTTAGCTTTACAGTGATACTATAAAGTTTGCCACTATGCTCCATTTCTTCAGGAATGTCCAAAGCCCCTCCGTCTATTCCACGCTTAGTAAGCTTATCACGTAGAATATCCAGCAATTGCTGTACTTGAAATTCAGATTGACTGGTCGCTTTTATTGTTTCATTTTTTTCATCCAATTCGAATGAAGCTTCAACATTTTTAAAATCCCAACGAGTCGTTAATTCACGCGTTGCATTATCTACACCATTTTTTACTTCTGGCATTTGAATTTCTGACACAATATCAAAAGAAGGCATAAATTCTCCTCTTCAAATGTTTATAACTTAATTAGATTGATACGCTGCCACTAACAAAAGTTAGCGGCAGATTAGAAGTGATTAATTGAATTAATCTATAGTACGAAGTAATTCGTTGATACCAACTTTACCAAGCGTTTTAGCATCAACTTTTTTAACAATAACAGCACAATAAAGGCTATATTTACCATCTTTAGTCGGTAAGTTACCTGATACAACAACTGAACCAGCAGGCACTCGACCATAATAAACTTCGCCTGTAGCACGATCATAAATTTTGGTACTTTGTCCAATAAATACACCCATTGAAATAACAGAACCTTCTTCAACAATCACGCCTTCTACAATTTCGCTGCGAGCACCGATAAAGCAGTTATCTTCAATAATGGTCGGATTTGCTTGCAATGGTTCTAACACGCCACCTATTCCAACACCACCTGACAAATGAACATTTTTACCAATTTGAGCACATGAACCAACAGTTACCCAAGTATCAACCATCGTGCCTTCATCAACATACGCACCGATATTCACATAAGATGGCATTAATACAGTATTACGAGCAACATATGCCCCTTTACGTGCTATTGCCGATGGAACAACACGAAAACCTTCTTGCGCAAATCTGGTTTCATCATAATCAGCGAATTTTAATGGAACTTTATCATAATAATTTGTCGGACCGCCATTGATAAGTTTATTTTCATTAATACGAAACGAGAGCAATACCGCTTTTTTTAACCATTGATGTGTTACCCACTCACCATTAATTTTTTCAGCAACACGCATTTTACCGCTATCTAATAAATGAATACATTGATTGATAGCATCTCGTGTAAGGGTATCGACATTCGATGGTGTAATTTCAGCGCGACGCTCAAATGCAGCGTCAATAATAGTTTGTAAATGTTGCATCTCTTGTTTCCTTTAACTTTGAAGTCCGTAAACAAATTAAAATAGGCAAACAGTATATTATAATAAATGGCACTTTTTAAGCGGTTTGTCATATTATCTTAATATCCTTTGTAAAAAACAGATTAAATTTGTGCACTACTGCTCATTAAACTAAATAAAAACGACGCTTGATGATTTGATTTATAAAATCAATATTATTTATTGTTTATTTGATAAATTATGCAGGCTTCTGGTTATTCATTATTAGAAATATTAGTTATCATTTGCATCGGTGCCATTTTAGTTTCAATTGGAATACCACATTGGAAAACACTACAACTGCGTGAAGAACTGGTATCCACCACTAAGCAATTAGCCTATTTTCTAAACGAGGTTCAAATTAAGGCAAATACCTATAACGATACTTATCATTTTTATCTTTTTTCATCCCCATGGTGCTTAGTTGCGAGTAAACAAGAAGATTCATCTTCTTGTTTAGAAGAAGAACTAAAATTTATAAAACCTGAAAATTCAGTTGAAATAAGTGGGTTAACAGATAAAAAAACCATTTCATTTTGGGGGCGACGAAATATGGCACAAACCGGCTCTTTGATACTTCGCAATCAAATAGGTGAAACAAAAGTTTTAATTTCCTTTCGAGGTAGAATTCGCTTTTGCTACGAAACAGGCTATTTATCAGGTTTGCCACCATGTTGAAAAATCAGGGGTTTTCACTGCTTGAAATGATAATCAGTATGCTAATATTAAATCTAATTATTACGGGTACCTCTATGTTTTATAAACAATTACATGCAACTAACATGAATTATTATTTAAACACTCATCTGGAACAAAATATTGAGCAAGCTATTTCAGGATTATTTAAAGACATCAAACGAGCGGGATTTATCGCTAACTCACCATCCAAAATTAATCAAAAATCAATTGAAATTAATGATAACAATAACTGTATCATTATCCGTTATGATAGCGAAATTCGTCATGATTGGATTAACGATCCACAACACCTAAATAATTCAGATATATTTAGTTATCGTTATTACCAAAATAATCTTGAATACAAAACTGGGGCAATGAATTGCCATGGTACAAATTGGCAGAAAATATTCGATCCAAATGATATAAAAGTAACAAAATTTGTCATAAAACAAAATAACAATACTATCGAAATGACTTTAGCTGCAGAATTAAAAAAACATCATCATATTAGTCATCAGATATTTAAAATCATTAGAAATGAAAATAGATTATAAAACGCCTAATCAATTCGGATTTAGTGCTATTGTTTTAGTGATGATTTTAATGATAATTGGCTTAACGCTATTAACCGATTTTAATTCTTTGGTTACCTCATGGCAAAAAACTATCCTAATAGAAAAAGACCATTATCAACAATTTAATACCGCAAGATCCTCTTTACACTGGGCGAAAACGCAAAAATGGGATGTGCCTACTGCGAATTGGCAATGCAAAGAAGAGGTTAATTTACACTTAAAGACTTGCATTAAAAAATCGAAATTAAAAATAGGTAATTTTACTTTAGTTCGAGGTGAAGCAGATAAACTTTATTTATATGAGTTAGCTTCATTTAATAACAATAAATTAATTATCGATAAAGGAAATTGGCTTGATTACTGCCCAGAAAAAAAACACAGTGATTGTGAATAATAAACATACCAATGGTTTTAGTATTATTGAGGTGATGATTGCATCATTGATATTTTCACTATTTCTAATTGGGTTTATGAATATTCAAAAAAAACTATTGGATAAACATCATTATTTAAAAAATAAATTACAAGCGGATCAAATTGCTTTTCAGCTACTTGATAGCTATCCTTTTGTCCCTCAGCATATTATTCCAAAAGGTTGGGAATACAGTGTACAAAGACAAACTTATAATAATCAATGTACACTTGTAAAAGTGATTATCAATACATCCCAAAATAATAAAAGTCAACAACAAAGACTGTTTTGCAATTAAATAATCGCACTCAGTTAATTCATTATAAAATCATGCAAAATTTCTAAAACTTGTTCTGTTTTCTCAGCATGAACATTATGACCAGCCCCTGCAACAGTGACTATTTTTGCATTAGGAAATTGTGCCATAATGGTATTCACATATTCATCTGTTATGTATGTTGAATTTTCGCCTCGTATAAAAAGTATGGGTTTTTTACAAGGTTCACCATTGTTATGCCAATCACATAGATCGGAATATTGTTTAACGATAATTCTAGAATTAAATAACCAGTGTCCGTCTTTGAATGATTTTAATAAAAAATAGCTCGTGGCTAAATCAATGCCTTGTTGTTTCATAATATCCATAATGTGTTTTTTATCAGTCACCTGTTGCAAATCACATTGTTTTAACGCTTCGATTACATTGAGATTGGGGGACTTAACATATTTAACTGGTGCAATATCAATAACCACAACTTTTTCGATAACATCCGGGATTATTTGCATTAATTGCATAGCAACTTTCCCTCCCATTGAATGGCCAACAACAATCAAATTTTTTAATTGTAAATGCTGACATAGTGTCGCCACATCTTCTGCCATAACCTCATAATTCATCTCATTTGACCATGGTGAAAGCCCATGATTACGCAGATCAACTTGAACCGTTTGAAAATTTAAAACGAACTCTTTAGCAAGCATATTTAAATTATCCAAACTGCCAAACATACCGTGCAAAAATAAAATGGGTTGCCCATTACCTTGGATTTTATAGTTTAATTTCATTATTTCTCTCAGTTAATTAATTTTTTTATAAAAAATTCCATGCTAAACATGGCTAGCAATTAGTAATTAATTCAGTAACAACAAAAGATATAAGTATGTTAGAATTTAATACTATTTTTTTCATTATATATTAAGTCATATGTTTCAAAATAACCCACTACTCGCACAATTAAAACAAGAACTTCATCAACAAACACCTCGAATTGAAGGTACTATTCGAGCACACGAAAAAGGATTCGGTTTTCTGGATGTTGATGTTAAAACTAGTTATTTTATACCAATGGCTAAAATGAAAACTGTTTGTCATGGCGACAAAGTTTCAGGAATCGTTGTCAAAAATAATGACAAAGAATCTTTTGAGCCTGAAATATTGATTGAAAGTGCTTTAGAAAAATTTATTGGTCGAATTGGATTCCAAGAACGTTCAATGGTTATTTATCCTGAAAATATGCCGAGCAATTTCGCTATACCCTGCAAAATAAGTAATCATATCCAACAAAAATTAAAGGAAAACGACTGGGTGGTTGCAACGCTTACTACACATCCTTTAAAAGAAGGTCGTCAAAAGAACTTTTTTGCTCATGTCACCGATTTTATTATTGAAGATGATTCTATTTTTAAATTATGGTTCAAGACTCTAGCTCGTTATAATTTAGAAAGAGTAGCACCCACAGCAGACAATTTATCAATCAACGCAAAAGAGCTTGAAAATCGTCAAGATTTAACAGATGTCTGCTTTTTTACTATAGATAGTCAAGATACTCAAGATATGGATGATGCCATTGCTATATCTCAAGATGAAAACGGTAATTATGATTTAAAAGTAGCCATTGCCGATCCCACTGCATTTATATCACAAGACAGTACCACCGATAAAATTGCAAAAGAGAGAAGTTTTACGACTTATTTGCCAGATTTTAATATACCAATGTTACCTAAAGAGTTAGCTGATGATTTATGCTCTTTAAAAGCAAATATGAAACGCCCAGCCTTAGTATGTCAGATAAAACTGGATCAATCTGGAAATATCTTGCAGGACAATATTTCCTTTACTACTGCTTGGATTGAATCTAAAGCAAAACTTTCTTATCACAATGTTTCGGACTTTTTAGAAAATAATGAAAAATTATCATCGGATGTGCCATCTTTATCAGGACAACTTAAGCTATTAGCCGATCTAGCTAATATTCGCTTTAATTGGCGACAAAAGAATGCGCTTGTTTTTAAAGATATAAGCGACTATCGTTTTCAACTTGATGAAAATCGGCAAGTAAAAGGTATAATCAAAGAGCCACGCCGTATTGCAAATCAAATTGTTGAAGAAGCAATGGTTATTGCAAATCAAGCATTAACCATGTTATTACAAGATAAAATTGGATTTGGTATCTTTAATATTCATACCGGATTTGATACCAAATATATCGATCAGATTGTAAAAACACTCGCTGACCATGGTATTGCAGATTTCAATAAAGAATACCTAACCAGCTTTGAAGGATATAAAACACTTCGACGATTAATTGATAATAATCCTTTTTTAACAACTCGATTACGTAAATATCAAACCCCCGCTGATTTTTCGATTGAAGCACAGCCTCATTTTGGTATGGGATTCAATGCTTATGCAACTTGGACATCACCAATCCGTAAATATGGAGATATTGTTAATCATCGTTTAATTAAAGCTTATCTGCGTAATGAAGAATTGATTTCACCTGATAAAGAACAACTTAAAAACATGAATGAAAGGCGAAAAATGTTAAGATTTGCTGAACGTGATATGGCTGAAAATCTTTATGCTCAATACTTATCAAATAAAGTAGGAGAAACATTTAATGCTGAAATTGTCGATATAAATCGGGGCGGTGCACGCGTTAGACTTACCGACATCGGTGCTTTTGCTTTTCTACCTTTGTCGATGTTACATCCTGTTAAAGAAGAGATTATATCGCTACCAGAAGAAGGACTTATCAAAATTAACGATACAATACGTTATCAACTCGCTGATAATATATCTGTGTCAATTTATCAAATCAAGACCGAAAATCAATCAATTATTGCAAAGATAACAAACAACGAATAATCAATAAGTAATAAATATGATGTCAAAATTGCTACACAACTTGTTTTTACTTAAAACTGCTGTTTTTTAGAAATTTGACATCGTATATTGACGATAATTTAACGATTTAACTCTTTTTTTTCTATATAAGATCTGTTATCTTTTTGGAATTACTATCAAAAAGAGTGATAAATTGTATTAAGAGGAAGTTATGTTATCAATTCATGGGCACGAAGTTCTACACATGATGGAAGGAAATAATTACACAGAATCATCTTTACTGGAAGCTATTGAACAACGATTTGGCAAAGATGCAAAATTTCATACCTGCTCAAAGACTGATATGGATGCGAAACAGCTGATTTCTTTTTTAAAAACTAAAGGAAAATTTTTACCTATAACAAATAGAGAATTTACAGTAAATAGAGAAAAAATCTGTCATCATTAATTCTTTAAAATTGTGCGAAATTTCATTTCACTTTTTTACAAAAAAATTATCGTGTGTTTAAAAAAATATGAGTATATAATTTTTGCGCTAACATTAGTTAACCTGCCCATAAATTACAACTCAAGAATATAATCATGGAATTTTATATATGAAAATAAGTAATATTTTGACATGCGCCATTGTTTCTATTCTTGTTTCAAGTTGCGCCTTAAACTTTTTTCCATCGCTTCAAAGTGATAAACAAATTAGTAAAACAGAAGAACTAAATCTTTTAAAAAAACAGTCAGAGAAAAATAATACTTTTGTTGTTAATGCCAAAAACCAATTAGCCCAACTTATAGGAAACAAAAATTTCGACAATTATATTATTAAAAATGGCATTCTAAACTGTAAAAATAATGAAAATCAATCATTTTGCGTATTAAATTTTTATCTCAATGAATATTATAAACTGAAATATGATTTACAATTAAAGAAAATAACAGAACAAAACCAAGTTGAACGTGAAATTGAACTTAATAAAATAAAAGCTACTGATAGCAATATTAAAAATTATTGTCAGCTTAGTGCCGATTTTATGTCAGCAATTTATACACAAGATACGGCTAAAATTTCCAGTTATTATCAACCACTTTTTAAAATGTCTGAAGCAGATTTAACCCATTTGTATGGCAAAATCAATAAAGATAATTATTCACACTTTTTGATTGAGCAAAACCCAACTATTCTTTTTGAAATGAAGAGCGATTATGTTGAAAAATGCTTAACTGATCCTAAAAATAATATTATTAATTATCTCAACATTTTTAGACAAAACTAATGTGAGCGTTATATGAACAATTTATTGCCTTTAAATCAATCTAGTAAGATTTTTACCTGCAAAATATTGGGTATTCTTACTGCCTCGTTGATTAGTTTTTCTTCGTGGGCATTTTCATTCGATGACGTGATAAAAAAAGCTGAAGATTTATCACATAAAGCTTACGAACAACCATCGAAAAATTTACCAAAAGAGTTATCATCACTTCAATTTGCCGATTATCAAAAAATTGCTTTTAATCATCAGAAGGCCTATTGGGGAAATCAAAAAACACGCTTTAAACTTGAGTTCTATCATGAAGGTATGTATTTTGATACACCAGTTAAAATAAATGAAATTGTGAACAATCAAGTCGAAGAAATTAAGTATGATCCTAGTTATTTCGATCTTAGCCAACTTCATTTAGATAAACTTGATACCAAACATCTTGGTTTTGCCGGATTCAAAGTTCATTATCCAATCAACTCACCGACTAAAACTGATGATGAAATATTTACCGCACTTGGAGGTAGTTATTTCAGAGCCGTAGGTAAGAACCAAATATATGGTTTGTCTGCAAGAGGGCTTGCGCTCGACACAGGAGAAATTACCGGTGAAGAATTTCCTCGTTTTAAAGAGTTTTGGCTTGAAAGACCAGAACCAAACCAAAAGCATTTAGTCATTTATGCATTACTCGACTCACCTAGTGTAACTGGAGCATATAAAATCACGTTAATACCAAGTGTAGATACAACTGTGACAGTGGAAGCTAAAGTTTTTTTTCGATCATCTGTTAAAAAACTTGGTGTAGCACCTTTAACCAGTATGTTTTTGTATGGACCAAATCAGCCTTCACCAATATTAAACTATCGTCCAGCTATGCATGATTCAAATGGATTATCTATTTTAGCCAACAATAATGAATGGATATGGCGACCATTAAATAATCCTAAACGACTATCTTTTTCTTCTTATAGCCTAGAAAGCCCGAAATCTTTTGGTTTAATTCAGCGAGACAAAGGCTTTGATGATTTCCAAGATCTTGATGATCACTATGAAAAACGTCCTAGTGTTTGGGTTGAAATTTTAGGGGATTGGCAAAAAGGTCGAGTTGAACTCGTTGAAATTCCTACCGCTGATGAAACCAATGATAACATTGTCACTTTCTGGGTACCTAAAAAGCACTATGACGCAGGTGATATTCTTGATATAAAATATCGCTTACATTATTCTCTCAATGAACTTCAACGTTATCCAAGTAATATAGCCAGAGCAATTAGCACTCGTTTATCCTTAGGTGACATTAAACAAGCTAATTTGATTCGTAAACTTGATGGTTCTAATGCTTATGTCATTGACTTTGCAGGGCCACAATTGTCCAATCAAGATCCGGTTAAAGTAATTTCAAGTATTAACAATGGTTCAATCGTCAGTACTGAATCACAATACAACTCTTTCACCAAAGGTTGGCGTGTAATTGTACGATTTAATGTTGAAGATAGTAAAAAACCAACTGACATTCGTATTCAATTAGCTTCTGAAAAAACCAACGAGATTTTATCTGAAACTTGGAGCGGTCAATATCCTGCACAATAAAGATAATCAAATGAAAAAAAATTACTTTTCTAATACTTCTGACACCGAGAATTGGTGTCAGATAGCAAAAAACAGTGAAATGCCATCTAATGATGCCGCATTTTTAAAATATCGCTTAAACAAAATCAGTGATACTGAAACGTTCATTGATGATAGGCAGCAACTCCCTACTTACCCTAAACTTGAACGTGTTCCGGTTCAACCTCAGCTTTGGAATAAACCTTATAAAGCAAAATTAAAACCTAAAACAAGTTTAATTGCTCTTTTCCGCCGCTTGGTCATGTTTTTTCTTATTGTCATTCAAACCTATGTAGGCACAAGCTATCTATCTTCACTATTACCTTATCAAAGTTGGCAAAAAATCAACTTTATGGCTAATTGGGAATTAAACCCTGAATTAGCAATTTATAGCGTAATTCCCTATATCATCCAAGGATTTATTATTGCGTTATTTGCCATACTGTTTTTGTGGATTTCTATTGGTTTTTGGACCAGTATAATGGGACTAATTTTAGCTATCATAGGAAAAGATCGTTATACGATCCCAATCCCTAGCGATCCTGCGTCTCATATTGACAACACTCATCGAACAGCACTTGTTATGCCAATTTGTAATGAAGATGTTGCACGTGTATTTGCTGGATTAGAGGCGACTTATCAATCATTAGTTGAAACGGGTCACGCTAAACATTGTGATTTTTATATTCTAAGTGATACCAACGATCCGGATCTTTATATTAATGAGCTTAAAGCATGGACTGATTTTAATGCCCAAAAAGAAGATAATGGTTGTAATATTTTTTATCGTCATCGCAAACGCCGTGTAAAACGTAAAAGTGGTAATATTGATGATTTTTGTCGTCGTTGGGGACATTTATATGAGTATATGATGATTCTCGATGCAGACAGCATTATGACCGGTGATTGTATTTTAAAAATGATCGCCATGATGGAGATGACGCCAAACGCAGGTATTTTACAATCACCACCAAAGTCAGTCAGAATGAAAACCCTATATGGACGAATTCAACAATTCGCCAATCAAATTTATAGCGACATATTCTGTTCAGGAACCCACTTTTGGCAATTAAATGAAGCCCAATATTGGGGACATAATGCAATGATTCGTTTAAAACCTTTTATTGAACACTGTATTTTATCCCCACTACAAAAACGTAAAGGTCCACTTCATATATTGTCACATGATCTCGTTGAAGCTTCATTAATGCGACGAGCAGGTTATGGCGTTTGGATAGCTTATAATTTACATGGAAGTTTTGAAGAGCTTCCTGGCAATATGATCGAAGATCTAAAACGAGATAACCGTTGGTGTATGGGGAACTTAATCAACTTAAGATTAATCTTCAAAAGTGGAATTACACTAACCCATCGAGTCATGTTTGCCACCAGTGGTATGGCTTACATTTCATCTCTATTATGGTTAGTATTTTTAATCTTTTCTACCCTACTTTTATTGGTGTTTAATTTCTCTGAACCCCAATATTTTTATCAATCTAATCAATTTTATCCCACTTGGCCTAAATGGGATGAACAGTTAGCAATAAGACTATTATCGACGACATTAATATTATTATTTGCACCAAAATTCTTTAGCTACGGCATTATTCTTGTCAGAACAAGAGCTAAGGATGTTGGTGGTATTTTTAAATTAACGTTGTCTATCATTATAGAAATGATTTGGTCAATGATTTTAGCGCCAATTCGTATGATATTTCACAGTAAATTTGTAGTTAAAGCTTGGTTAGGTAGCAAAATTCAATGGAAATCACCTTCAAGAAATGATGATTCTCTCACTTGGGGTGAATCATTCTACTTTTGCTGGCCATTGTCATTATTAGGAATTGTTTGGTTAGGTGTAATCATTTGGCTTAATCCTCAATTTACCTATTGGTATATAGCCATTTTAATACCATTAACAATTTCTCCGTTAGTAATTAGAATTTCCGGACTTTCAAGTATTGGTATGAAAGCAAAAAAAGCCGGATTATTTTTAACACCAGAAGAAACACATCCAGCTAGAGTTGTAGAACTAACAGGAGAGTATTTAGTCAAAACAGAAGCAGCGTCTGTTGAACACGGTTTTATCATGGCATTAATTGATCCTGTTTATAATGCACTTGCTTGCGCATTATCGACTTCTCGTCATTTAAAGAATGATAAAAATCAGCTTCTGCGAGATGAACTGATTAAACACTATGAAAATACTGATCTTGAAAAAATTACTAAAGAACAACAACTAGCAATTTTAGAAGACCCATTCATTCTTTCTGCTTTACATTGCCATGTATGGCAACAACAAGAAAGATACGACAATTTGTTCCTAATATGGCAAAATGAACGTCAATATTAATAAATAGGGCTTAAGCCCTATTTTCCTTTTTTTGTAAATAACCAAACTTCATGGATTTTTTATGACTTGGCAACCTTCTGCATCTATCAATAATCTTCTTAAACGAGCAAAAATTGTGTCTCAAGTAAGACAATTCTTTGCTGACCGTTGTATTTTAGAAGTCGAAACTCCAACCTTAAGTCAATATGCCGTCACTGATGTACATTTGAGTTCATTTGATAGCATGTTTTTCAAACCTGGAGAATTTGAGCCATCTGAAGGGCAAAAAATGACCCTGATCACCAGTCCCGAATACCATATGAAACGCTTACTTGCGGCGGGCAGTGGTCCAATCTATCAAATCTGTAAATCCTTTCGTAATCATGAAGAAGTGAGCCGAATTCACAACCCGGAATTTACCATGCTTGAATGGTATCGAATACAATTTGATATGATGCAAATGATTAACGAAGTCGATGATCTTTTACAATTTATCTTAGATTGTGAACCCGCAGAAAGGATCTCATACCAAAAAGCCTTTCAACGACATTTGAATATTGATCCTCTTGAGGCAGATCACCAAACTTTAATTAATGCAGCAAACCAGCTGGATATGGGTATTAAGACCGATGATTATGATCGAGATTCATTATTACAGTGCTTGTTTACTTTAGGTGTTGAACCTCATATTGGGCAAGATAAACCTATTGCTGTATTTAATTTCCCCGCTTCACAAGCTGCCCTAGCCGTTATTAGCCAAGAAGATCATCGTGTTGCTAGTCGCTTTGAGTTTTATTATAAAGGCGTTGAGCTAGCGAATGGATTTAAAGAACTGACAAATGCGCAAGAACAAAAGCTACGATTTGAACAAAATAATCAAGACCGTATTAAACTGAACTTACCACAACAAAACATTGATATTGAATTATTAGCGGCGATGGAGGCTGGTTTACCTGATTGTGCCGGAGTCGCTATAGGGTTAGATCGTTTAATTATGCTAGCGCTTGATGCTCAGAGCCTAGCGGATGTTGTATCATTTACTTTTGATAGGGCTTAATTATGTTGAATGCATTAAGCCTAACTGATTGGATAGCAATTTTATTTAGCTTGGTATCATTGATTTTATTGATTATCCTTTTTAAATGCCAATTAACAAATACCAATTTGAAACAACTATTTGAAATTCAATTGTCTCAAAAAAAAGAGGAATTACAAACTTTAGCCAAGCAAGTGATGCAATTAGAAAACGAGTTGAATCAATATCGCCAACAACATGTTGCCCAAAATATGAAAATTAGCGAGCTGAAAACTCGCTTAGAAGAAACACTTAATTCAGCGCATGAACGACAAACGATACTTGAGCAAAGCGAGCAACGTCTCACTACGCAATTTGAAAACCTTGCTAACCGTATTTTTGAGCACAGTGGCAAAAAAATTGAACAACAAAATAAACAAAGTTTAGATTTTTTATTGTCACCACTTAAAGACCAGCTAGAAAGCTTTAAAAAACAAGTCCAAGATAGTTTTGGTCAAGAAGCGAAAGAGCGTCATACACTGACACACGAAATTCGTAATTTGCAGCAACTCAATGAGCTTATGACTAAAGAAGCGATTAATCTTACCAATGCCTTAAAAGGAAATAATAAAACTCAAGGAAATTGGGGTGAATTTATCCTCAGCCAAATTTTGGATAATTCTGGATTACGTTTAGGTTATGAATATGAAACACAAGTAAATCTAACCAATGACGATAATCAACGATTACAGCCTGATGTCATTGTACATTTACCTCAAGGTGGTGATGTTGTGATTGATTCAAAAGTCACCCTTGTTGCTTATGAACGCTATTTTAATAGTGAAGATGACGTCATCAAAGCTAAAGCTATGTCAGACCACTTGATAGCTGTCCGTAATCATCTTAAACAACTTAGCCAAAAAGACTACCATAAACTGATTGGGATTAATTCTTTAGACTATATTTTAATGTTTATTCCAGTCGAACCTGCTTTTTTATGTGCTATAGATCAGGATCCGTCATTAATCAATGACGCACTAAAAAATAATATTATGATAGTCAGTCCAACCACACTTTTAGTGGCATTGCGAACTATTCATAATTTATGGCGATTTGAGTATCAAAACCGCAACGCTGAGTTGATCGCCGATAGAGCAAGTAAACTCTATGATAAAGTCCGTGGTTTTGTTGAAGATATGGAAAATCTAGGCAACTGTATAGACAAAGCTCAACAAACCTTTCAAAGTTCAATGAATAAACTGTCTAAAGGTCGGGGTAATGTAATTGGACAAATCGAAAAATTCCGTGAACTTGGAGTTGAAGTAAAAAAACCGATCAATCCAGACCTAGCACTGCTCTCAATGGATGAGTTAGAGCGTACAGATGATAAAATTTCAAATTAGTCATCCTAAATCAAGGATTAACAATGCTATAAGTTAAAAATTGCTAAATACCAGAATATACAGAAAAAGTGTCATTCACCATTAATAAAATAACGTGTATACTCACTGAGTAAAAAGAGGAATACCTGATGCCTAAAAAAACGATTAAAGAACCCAGTTTTGAAGAAACGCTTAAACAACTTGAGACCATCGTTACACAATTAGAAAATGGCGATTTACCCTTAGATGAAGCATTGAATGAGTTTGAGAAAGGAGTAAAACTTGCCAGAGCAGGTCAAAAACAGTTAAAACAAGCAGAACAACGAATACAAATTTTACTATCTGAAAATAGTGATGCTGAACTTTCAGATTTTTTAGTTGAGAATAATGAATAGTTTAAAATCTTTACAAGATCGGATCGATGCTTTTTTAGTATCATATTTATCTAAACAACCTGTATCCAAATTACAACAGGCTATGAACTATAGTTTGCTTGCTGGAGGTAAACGAATTCGCCCTATTTTAGTTTATTTAACAGGTCAAATGTTTGGATGCCCTCTTGCTAATCTTGATGAACCAGCAGCGGCTATTGAATCAATACATACTTATTCGCTTATTCATGATGACTTACCTGCTATGGATAATGATGATTTACGCAGAGGTAAACCAACTTGTCATATCAAATTTGATGAAGCTCAAGCAATCTTAGCGGGTGATGCATTACAAGCACTAGCATTTACACTATTAGCTGAAAGTCAATTGATTGATGCACAATCTAAAATTAATATGATTGCAGAACTTGCTCAAGCAAGTGGTTTAAATGGTATGTGTTTAGGACAATCCCTTGACTTACAAGCCGAACACCAATCGGTCACATTAGAACATTTACAAAAAATTCATTGTTATAAAACTGGCGCATTAATTAAATGCGCAATTCGCCTAGGAGCTTATGCTAGTGGTAACGGTGCTAAACCTTATTATGAACATTTAGATCATTATGCCGAAGCGATTGGACTTGCTTTTCAGATTCAAGATGACATTTTAGATATCATCGGCGAACAAGCGATCATGGGTAAGCCACAAGGTTCGGATGTTGCTCATGAAAAAAGCACTTTTCCAGCATTAATTGGCTTACAAAAGGCTCAACAAATGACTCAACAACTTTATCAACAAGCTATCGATAGTATTAAGCAAATACCTTATAATAGTAAGCCATTACAAGATCTTGCTAGCTTTATTATTAATCGTAATAGTTAATATACTAACTAAATGATAAAAATGAATTTAGATAATTATCCTCTTTTAAGACAGATTAATTCACCAGTCGATCTTAGACGTTATCCGCTTTCGCAATTGCCAGCAATTTGCCAAGAGCTTAGGCAATTTTTATTAACTTGTGTTAGCCAATCTAGTGGCCATTTAGCATCAGGGCTTGGCGTAGTTGAATTAACTACTGCTTTACATTATGTCTATCAAACCCCATTTGATAAAATTATTTGGGATGTCGGACACCAAGCTTATCCACATAAAATCTTAACGGGTCGTCGTGATCAGATGCTCTCTATTCGCCAAAAAGACGGTATACATTCTTTTCCATATCGAGAAGAAAGCGAATACGATGTATTAACAACTGGACATTCCTCAACATCAATCAGTGCAGCTCTGGGTATTGCTATTAGTGAACAAGCAAAACAATCAGGTCAAAAAGTTGCTGCCATTATTGGAGATGGTGCATTAACAGCAGGTATGGCATTTGAAGCAATGAATCATGCTGGTCATATCAAACCCGATATGTTAGTGATTGTAAATGATAATGATATGTCCATTTCTGAAAATACCGGAGCATTAAATCAGCATTTGACACAAATTTTATCAAGTAAAGCTTACGCATCTTTTCGAGAAAGTGGTAAACGAGTGCTTTCCAATATTCCGCCTTTAAAGGAACTATTCAAAAAAACTGAAGAACATTTAAAAGGTTTAGTCACCCCTGCCATTTTATTTGAAGAACTAGGTTTTAATTACATTGGTCCCATTGACGGACATGATGTCGAAAATTTAGTCGCAACGTTACAAAGAGTTAGGCAATTAAAAGGACCGCAATTATTGCATGTCATTACACAAAAAGGTAAAGGCTATGAGCCTGCTGAAAAGAATCCTACACTCTGGCATGGTGTACCAAAGTTTGATCCCATTGATGGAACATTTCCTTTAGATAAAAAAATAGCCCCCACCTATTCACAAGTTTTTGGTGAATGGCTGTGTGAAATGGCGGAAAAAGACAAACGATTGATAGCTATTACACCGGCAATGAGTGAAGGTTCTGGCATGACAGAATTTGCTAAACGCTATCCGAATCAATTTTATGATGTAGCTATTGCAGAACAACATGCGGTAACGTTAGCGGCAGGTTTTGCTATTAGTGACTTTAAACCGATTGTGGCAATCTATTCTACTTTTTTACAACGTGCTTATGATCAGGTTATTCATGATATTGCAATACAAAATCTACCAGTTCTATTGGCTATTGATCGGGCCGGCATCGTTGGTGCAGATGGCGAAACCCATCAAGGAGCCTTTGATTTAAGCTTTTTAAGATGTGTACCCAATTTTGTTATTATGACGCCGAGTGATGAGAATGAATGCCGACAAATGCTCTATACGGGTTACCTTCATCATGGACCAGTAGCTGTACGATATCCTAGAGGTGAAGGAACGGGTGTGAATTTAGAACCATTAAAAACAATACCGCTTGGACAATCTAAGCTATGTCGAGAAGGTGAAAAGATAGCTTTACTTAATTTTGGCACATTACTCCCCGAAGTTTTACAAGCAGCAGATCAAATTAATGCTACAGTTATAGATATGCGTTTTGTAAAACCATTAGATGAGAAAGTACTTTTGCAGATCAGCCAAACACATAATATACTAGTGACTATAGAAGAAAATAGTATCAAAGGCGGTGCGGGAAGTGGCGTCGGTGAATTTTTGTTATCGAAAAAAATAAAATGTGATATTTTAAATATTGGATTACCTGACAGATTTATTCCGCAAGGATCACAAAGTGAAATTCGTGCTGAAATGGGATTAAACTGTGAACATATTATCGATAAAATCAATAAATTTATAAATTAATAGGTAAAATATGGAAACTCAAGCTGTCACTATTCAAATTTTTGGACGAACATTAAAATTTAATTGTCCAATTGATGAAGTTGACGCACTAAATAATGCCGCAAAAGATCTTGAATCACGTTTAACAAAATTACGTGAAAAATCACCTCAAGTTGGTAGTGATCAATTGATCATGACTGCGGCACTAAATATTTCTTATGAACTCACAAAAGAAAAAGAAAAAAGTGATCAATTTAGTGGTCGATTAAAATTATTACAACAATTGCTTGATTCAGCTTTAACAACGAACAGTGAATCATTTTAATTGTAAATTTAATAAAAATACAGTTGTGTGATTTTTTAAATTTTGTATTATGTTATTCATCTCTGGGATGTTCGCGATTAAGGGTTAGTCCCCTGAGCCGATATTCTTTATTTTAGAATGACGTGACTTTTAATTGGTGTGTATGCCTTTATATAAGGAAACCTAAAAATTAAAACGCGTTGTTCACCTTGAGCCTTGGGTTCAAGGGTTACGACCCTAACGACATCTTGGAGTGTTATTCTTTCTTATAAGTGATAACGTCATGAATATCCGTCAGATTATTCGTCAAAAGAGGCGCCAATTATCTCATCATGAACGTGCAATGGCACAGCAATTAGTCTATCAAAAAATAGCTAATCATTCTGCGATTCATCAAGCAAGTAATATAGCCATATTTTTATCTTTTGATGGCGAAATCGAAACAAAACCTATTATTGAATACTTGTGGCAACAAAATAAATCTGTCTATTTACCGATTATCCATCCTTTTGTGTCCACTCATTTACTTTTTATTCAATACACTCCTAACAGTCAATTAATCAAAAATAAGTACGGTATACTTGAACCTGTTTTAAATGTATTAGATGTCATTCCCTATCAAAAATTGGATATTGTTTTCACCCCTTTAGTTGCATTCGATAATCGAGGTTATCGTCTGGGAATGGGGGGAGGATTTTATGATCGCTTGCTAGCTAATTATAAAGCAGACCAAATTTTACCTATTGGTTTAGGTTTTGCCTGCCAAAAAGTTCAGCGGCTTCAAAATCAGCCATGGGATATACAATTACCCGAAATTATTTATGCCTAAATCGCATTTACAATTTAATTTGGAAAAATGGTTAAAATTTGTATCATTTAATATTAATAAGCGGTATACTTGTCCTTGCTTCATTTCTTAACATTGTTTTTCAAACAATGGCAATTCAAAAGTAATATTTGTAAATTACAATCTTTTTTTACAGTATGTTATTCATCCTTTTAGTTCTTTTTTTGTTATGTATTATTGTTTCATATTTAAGTCTTAAAGAATAAACATTCTAACTCATGGTGGAATTTTATTCCTTTAAGACTTTTTTTTATATAATAAAAAGGAGTGCTGCAATGTCAGAAAAAAAAGCCTTAACCACCAACAATGGAGCACCAATAGCCGATAATCAAAATTCCCGTACCGCTGGTCCTCGTGGCCCTGTGTTAATTGATGACTATCAGCTTATTGAGAAACTTGCACAATTTAATCGTGAAAACATTCCTGAAAGACGTGTACATGCCAAGGGTTCAGGTGCGCACGGTACGTTTACCGTGACTAATGATATAACTCAATATACATATGCCAGTATTTTTGCCAAAGTGGGGAAACAAACTCCCGTATTTGCCCGATTTTCTACTGTTGGTGGGGAACGTGGTTCATCCGATACTGCTCGTGATCCAAGAGGATTTTCCGTAAAATTTTATACCGATCAAGGTAACTGGGATATTGTAGGTAATAATACACCAGTATTTTTTATACGTGATGCCCTCAAATTTCCAGATTTTATTCATACCCAAAAACGTGATCCCAAAACCAACTTAAAAGATCCACAAATGATGTGGGATTTTTGGTCTTTATCACCAGAATCACTCCACCAAGTCACCATCCTCTTCTCTGACCGTGGTATTCCTGACGGTTTCAGGCATATGCATGGTTTTGGTAGTCATACTTACAGTATTATTAATAAAGATAATGTTCGGACGTGGGTTAAATGGCATTTTAGAACTGAACAAGGCATTAAAAATATCCATCCTAAAAAAGCAGCCGAATTAGATGGGAGTAATCCAGATTCAGCCCAAGAAGACTTATTTAATGCGATTGAACGCGGTGACTATCCTAAATGGCGCCTTTACATGCAAGTAATGACTGAAGAACAAGCCAATCATCATCCCGAAAACCCTTTTGATGTCACAAAAGTGTGGTCACAAAAACAGTATCCATTAATTGAAGTGGGCGTAATGGAACTTAATCGTAATCCAGAAAACTATTTTGCTGAAGTTGAACAAGCCGCATTTGAACCAAGTAATGTCGTGCCTGGAACGGGGTTATCGCCAGATAAGATGTTACAAGGGCGAATTTTTGCGTATGCCGATGCACATCGTTATCGTATAGGCACAAACTACCAACAATTACCGATCAATGCACCGAAATGTACGGTACACAATTATCAACGTGACGGAGCAATGCGCTTTTATACACCAGATAATGCGCCTAATTACGAGCCAAATAGTGTTGACAGCGCACCAAAACAACAACCACAATATGCTGAGCCACCGATGCATGTGCCTGCGGGTACAATGGATAGGCATGATCATCGTGTTGACGATGATTATTATTCACAACCACGCGCATTATTCAATTTGATGAATCCCGATCAAAAACAGCTACTGATTGATAATATTGTCGGTTCAATGAAAAATGTTGATCGTGATATCCAAATTAGGCAGCTTAAGCATTTTTATAAAGTCCACCCTGATTATGGTTCAGGGGTTGCCAATGGGTTAGGAATTGAAATCGATCTTATTAAAAGTTAGTCCACCTCATAACCAATGTGCCGACTTTGCTTAATCGGCACGATTTAATTAATGGTTGTAATAGATCTGGCGTCAAGTTAAATAGACATGCTATTTATATGCATTTATTCTTATTTTGGCTGGCGAACAGGACTTAACTCTATTGTTGAATTTTTAAAGATAAATTTAACACGGTTTTGATGGCTATTTGGAAGAATTGCTTGAGAAAAGAATAGAATATTGTTTAATTTACAGCTTGGTTATTGCTTTAACTAAACCAAGCTTTTTATCCTACTTAATTATTTATTTTTTTGTCTGACTATCTCAAATAAGCAAACGCCCGTTGCTACCGAGACATTAAGCGAAGACACAATTCCCGCCATTGGAATACTGACCAATTCATCACAATGTTCTTTGGTTAATCGTCGCATTCCTTCCCCTTCTGCGCCCATAACCAAAGCCAATGGAATACTCGTTGATGATTTGTAAAAGTCAGTTTGATAAAGTGTACGTTCTGCTTCTCCAGCCGTGCCCACAATCCACACGTGATACTCATCTTGTAACATTCGCATGGTACGCGCTAAATTGGTAACCCGAACAACAGGGATACTTTCAGCGGCTCCACAAGCTACTTTTTGTGCCGTCGAATTAAGCGGAGCCGAACGATCTTTCGGGACTATAATAAAATTAACCCCTGCTGCGTCTGCTGTTCTGATGCAGGCACCAAGATTATGCGGATCTGTCACGCCATCTAAAATCAAAATAACGGGATTGGGTTGCTGTTCCATCAATAATGGAATATCATTTTCCTGATAACCACGACAAGGTTTTACTATAGCTAAAATACCTTGATGTACACCATTTTTAGATTTGTCATCTAACCACTGGCGGTGGGTTATTTTAACGATTAAACCAAGTTGCTCTATTTCATGCACAAGACTATTAAGACGTTTATCTTCTCGCCCTTTAGCAATGTAAACCTCAATAATTCTTTCAGGAGCACGTGTTAATAGTGCTTCGATAGCATGAATACCGTAAACTGTTTCACTCATCTATTTTTTACTCTTTACTTTCTTACTTTTAGCCGTTTTACTTGTTGATGTCGAGGCGATTTTAGTCGCATTTTTATCTACCTTCTTACGCTTTCCTTTATTTTTATTTGTCGCTTTGACCTTTTTTTTAACGCTGCCACTCACTACCGATTTTTTATTTTTACGCTTTTTAGTCGGCGTAACATCCTTATCATTTTTATCATTTAGCTGTTTAGCCTTAGTTTTTGCGGTTTTGCCTTGCCGTTTAGGCTTATTATTACTACTGACCAAGGCAAAATCAATTTTTCTTTCTTCAGGATTAACATTTTCTACTTTAACGCTAACTTTATCACCTAAACGGTAACTGTAATGGGTATTTTCACCAATTAAACGATTTCGTGAAGCGTCATAAATATAATAATCATTTTCAAGCGATGAAACATGTACCAGACCGTCTATAAACAGATCATCTAATCTGACAAAAAACCCGAAGTTCACAACACTTGATATGGTACCATTAAAGACTTCACCCACATGATCTTGCATATAATCACACTTGAGCCAATCAACCACATCACGCACAGCCTCATCGGCTCGACGCTCAGTCAGTGAACAATGTTCGCCAAAATAGAGCATTTCGTTAACGGTATAACGATGCCCTCCTGTCTTACTGGTTTTATGCTGTTCATTGGCTAATATCCACTTAATGGTTCGATGTAACAGTAAATCCGGATAACGTCGAATTGGCGAGGTAAAATGACCATACTCTTCAAGTGCAAGCCCAAAATGACCCCGATTTTCTGGATCATAAATCGCTTGTTTCATCGATCGTAAAATAACTGTCTGTAACATATCACTATCAATACGATCTTCAATCGCAAGCATCAATTCGGCAATATCTTTTGATTTTGGGTTAACACCGCCACCTAACGATAATCCTAGTTCTTGTAAGATGCTACGTAAGTTATTCATTCGCTCTTCATCTGGACGATCATGAACACGAAACAAAGCAGGTACATCGGCCTCAATCACCAATTTTGCCGCTGCAACATTAGCTAAAATCATACACTCTTCAATAATCTTATGTGCATCATTACGTTGCGCTAACTCAATACTTTCGATCCGTTTATCAGCATTAAAAATAAATTTCGGTTCTTCCGATTCAAAACCAATCGCTCCACGAGCAATTCTCGACTTATCCAATACTTTGTATAAACCATATAAGTTTTCTAAATGTGGCACTAAATCATGGTAATGTTGACGGAGTTCTTCATCACCATCTAAAATTTTTGCAACTTTGGTGTAAGTCAATCTTGCATGTGAGTTCATCACAGCGTCGTAAAATTGATAACCGGTCAAACGACCTTTGTTTGATATGGTCATCTCACAAACTAAACATAGTCTATCTACCTGTGGATTAAGCGAACAAAGACCATTTGATAACGCTTCTGGCAACATCGGCACGACACGAGAAGGAAAATAGACTGATGTACCACGTAAGCAAGCTTCTTTATCAAGTGCTTTATCGGGTCTGACGTAATAGCTAACATCAGCTATTGCCACCCATAATCTATAACCTCCACCACGATTTTTTTGGCAATACACGGCATCATCAAAATCACGTGCATCTTCACCATCAATGGTGACTAAAGGTAGATCCCGTAGATCTTTACGTCCTTTTTTAGCTTTTTCAGGCACTTCATCACCGAATTTACTCACCTCTTTTTCAACAGCTTTAGGAAATTCATATGGGATTTCATGATTACGAAGTGCAATATCAATGGCTAAGTTTGTGCCCATGATTTCGCCAAGGACTTCTTTAATGATACCGACCGCTTTTTGGCGACGTTCAGGGCGTTGTTGTAACTCAACAACGACGACCGCTCCCATGCGTACAGTACGTTTCGGTTTACCAGTGATTAAAATATCGAAATTTAAGCGACTATCATCAGGCACCACAAATCCAACGCCTTGTTCAATAAAGTAGCGACCAACAATTAAATTACTGCGAGGCTCTAAAATACGCACAACACGTGCTTCTGTTTTTCCGCGATATTGGTTACTCAGTGGTTGGGCTAAAATCACATCACCTTGTAAGACTTTTTTCATCTGTTCTGGCGATAAAAAATAATCTTCAGGTTTTCCTTCAACACGTAAAAAGCCAAAACCATCACGATGTGCAATCACCTTCCCCTTAACCATATCTAACTTTTCAGGAAGTGCATAACATTTACGGCGTGTGAACACAACTTGACCATCGCGTTCCATTGCACGCAAGCGACGATGTAATGCTTCTTTTTGTTCTTCATTTTTGATAGAAACGGCTTGAGCAATTTTTTCTAAGCTAGCAGGTTTCGCCTCTTTGGTAAGGTAATCTAAAATTAACTCACGACTGGCTATCGGAGAATCATATTTCTGCGCTTCTCGTTCATAAAATGGATCGTTTATCATAAGGAATATCCAGAGATCATATTTAATCGGTAGCATAACATAGAGTTATGTAACTTAAAATAAACATTCCTTTTTACTACTAATCTTTATCGATATAATTTACATAGCTAAACAAAACTAAATTATTAAAATTAAAACCGAATATCATTCGGCTCTTTTAAGTCTATAACTGACATAAATTCAATCATGTTTTAGTTATCTATTGAGTGTTTTTTTCACGTTCAATGGCGCGATAACCGATATCATGACGATAAAAACAGCCATGCCAATGGATTTTATCAACGTGCTGATAAGCACGTTGCTGAGCTTCCAGTACTGTATTTCCTAAAGCGGTAACACAAAGCACGCGTCCACCATTAGTATAAACCCGACCTTTTTCCAAACACGTGCCTGCATGAAAAATTTTACAATCATCAGTTGATTCAACTGGTAAGCCTGTTATAACGTCTTGAGTATTATAATCAGCAGGATATCCGCCTGCAGCCATCACCACGCCAAGGGCAGGTCTTGGATCCCATTTAGATTTCAGCGTATCTAATTTGCCATTTACAGCAGCTAGACACAATTCAACTAAATCTGATTGCATACGCATCATAATCGGCTGTGTTTCAGGATCGCCAAAGCGACAATTAAATTCAATTACTTTGGGGTTACCCTGTTTATCAATCATTAATCCTGCATACAAAAAGCCAACATAAACATTGCCTTCTTGTGCCATGCCATTTACAGTTGGATAGATGATTTGTTCCATGACTTTGGTAAAGACTTCGTCTGTCACAACAGGGGCTGGAGAGTAAGCGCCCATTCCCCCCGTATTGAGACCCGTATCACCGTCTCCGACTCGCTTATGATCTTGACTTGTTGCCATTGGCTCGACATGCTTACCGTCAACCATAACAATAAAACTGGCTTCTTCTCCCGCTAAAAACTCTTCAATAACCACACGATGACCAGCATCACCAAATGCATTACCGGCTAGCATGTCACGAACGGCATCTTCTGCTTCTTTTTGGGTCATGGCAACAATCACCCCTTTACCGGCTGCAAGTCCATCAGCTTTAACGACAATTGGAGCGCCTTTTTTTCTGAGATAAGCAAGTGCAGGCTCAATATCAGTAAAATTTTGATATTCAGCAGTAGGAATATGATGTCGTGCTAAAAAGTCTTTAGTAAATGCTTTTGAACCCTCGAGTTGCGCTGCTGATTTAGTAGGACCAAAGATTTTTAATCCTGCCTTTTGAAAGCTATCAACCACGCCTAAAACTAACGGATTTTCGGGACCAACAACGGTTAAGTCTATTTGCTGGAGCTGAGCAAAATTGAGTAAACCATCAAGATCATTCGCTTTGATATCAATGTTTTCTATATTAGGTTCCAGTGCAGTACCTGCATTACCTGGTGCAACAAACACTTTTGTAACGAGTGGTGATTGTGCCACTTTCCAAGCTAAAGCATGTTCACGTCCACCACTACCGATAATTAATACTTTCATCCCCATTCCTTTAACCTGTTATTGAATCACTTTTAATTTGTTAGAATTAATGTCTAAAATGACGCATATTAGTAAAAATCATTGCAATATTATGTTCATTAGCTGCTTGAATAACTTCATCATCACGAATAGAGCCGCCGGGTTGAATCACGCAAGTTACCCCTACTTTAGCCGCCGCATCAATGCCGTCTCTAAATGGAAAAAATGCATCAGATGCGACCACACAGCCTGCTACTTCTAAATTTTCATCTTGCGCTTTAATACCGGCTATTTTAGCCGAATAAACACGACTCATTTGTCCTGCTCCAATTCCAATGGTCATGTTGTCTTTGGCATAAACAATGGCATTGGATTTAACAAACTTTGCCACTTTCCAGCAAAACAGTGCATCGGATAGTTCTTTGTCAGTGGGTTGTCGTTTGGTCACCACCGTTAATTGATTTTCGATGACCATATCCACATCATGTTCCTGAACTAACAGTCCACCATTTACTCGTTTGAAATCTAAACGGCAATTGGGTGTTTGCGACCATTGACCACACGCTAAGATGCGTACATTTTGTTTAGTTTGAGTAATGGCAAGCGCATCTTGATTGATTGACGGAGCTATAATCACTTCGACAAATTGGTTTTCTACAATCATGGTTGCCGTTTTTGCATCTAATGGACGATTAAAGGCAATAATCCCACCAAAGGCAGACGTTGGATCGGTTTTAAATGCATTTAAGTAAGCATTAAAAATGGTATCACTCACAGCTACTCCACAAGGATTAGCGTGTTTAACAATCACACACGCAGGTTCATCAAACGATTTAACGCATTCAAGTGCGGCATCTGCATCAGCAATATTGTTATAAGAGAGCGCTTTACCTTGTAGCTGTTTAGCGGTCGCAATCGATACTTCTTTTATATCTTCATCAATATAAAAAGCCGCTTTTTGGTGCGCATTTTCACCATAGCGCATATCCTGTTTTTTGATAAATTGAAGATTTAATGTTCGTGGAAATTGCCCAGATGGTTTATCTGTTTCGCCATAATAGGATGGCACTAATTGCCCAAAATAATTGGCAATCATTCCATCATATTTAGCTGTGTGTTCAAAAGCTTTAATTGCTAAATTAAAACGATATGGGTAGCTAAGGGAATTGTGTTGTTGATCCATCAATTCAATGATGGGCTCATAGTCATTGTAATCAACAACAATAGCAACATCTTGATGATTTTTAGCCGCTGCACGCACCATGGTAGGTCCACCGATATCAATATTTTCAACGGCATCTTCTAAACGGCAATCTGATTTAGCGACTGTGTCAGCAAAGGGATACAAGTTAACCACGACCATATCAATAGGTGCAATTTGATGTTGATGCATCACATCATCATCTAAACCTCGCCGCCCTAAAATTCCGCCATGAATTTTAGGATGAAGCGTTTTGACTCTTCCCTCCATCATCTCAGGAAATCCGGTATAGTCTGAAACCTCAATGACGGGAATATTGTGTTTCATAAGCAATTTAGCGGTACCACCCGTTGAAAGAAGTTCAACGTTTCGTTGATGAAGAGCTTGGGCAAATTCGATAATACCGGTTTTGTCAGAGACGCTTAGTAAAGCACGATGAATAGGACGAAACTGCTGCATGATGGGGCTCCGAAGTTAAGACTTTAAATCCAAATCAATTGAATCGGTATTATATAGAAAACCATCATCGATGTTTAGTGATTAGTTTATATTCTGATAAATTTAATTATCTCGAGCAAGGTTAATATATTATCTCAAACGTATATTTAAAAATTTTTGTTGAAAAGATATAAAAAGCTTTTTAATTTTTAGGAAATCTTTTTTCAAAGTGAAAAATGAAGAGTATTGTTTTATTGATAAAAAAGGATAAATTGATAATTATAGTAATGAATTCGTATCATAATAAAATTTCAGTTGAAACAAAATTAGTTATCAATAAGCGAGATAATCAAAACTTAATTGATAACTAATCCAATATCTAAGTAATGAGATTTAATCGTCACTATAGCCAAGACTGCGTAATGCTCGCTCGTCATCAGCCCAACCAGCTTTGACTTTTACCCACAACTCTAAGTGAACTTTGGTATCAAAAAAAGATTGCATATCTTTTCGAGCTTCAATACCTATTTTTTTGATCTTTTCACCTTTATTACCAATAACCATTTTCTTTTGACCATCACGTTCGACTAATATCAAACCATTGATACGATACATGCCCGTACGTTCATCAACTTTAAATTGTTCAATTTCAACGGTTACCGAATAAGGCAACTCATCCCCTAAAAAACGCATTAATTTTTCACGAATGATTTCGGATGCCATGAAACGTTGCGATCGGTCAGTAATATAATCTTCTGGAAAATGGTGTTCCCCAACCGGTAAATGTTTTTTCACAATATCTTTGATGATATCAATGCCCTCACCCTTTTCAGCGCTAATTGGTACGACATCAAGAAAATTGATTTTTTGGCTGATTTCTTGAATATGAGGTAACAATTGGGTTTTATCAGTAACATTATCAATTTTATTGATCACTAATAAGACTGGCGACTTACAATCTTTCAATTTGTTAGCAACCATTTCGTCATCATCTGTCCAGTGTGTCCCCTCAACGACAAAAATCACCAATTCTACATCACCAATAGAACTACTCGCCGCTCGATTCATAAGGCGATTAATGGCTCTTTTTTCTTCGATGTGAAGACCCGGTGTGTCAATATAAATTATTTGGTCATTATCTTGAGTATCAATTCCAACAATACGATGGCGTGTTGTTTGTGCTTTACGCGAGGTAATTGAAACTTTTTGACCTAATAATTGATTTAATAATGTTGATTTGCCGACATTTGGTCGACCTACAATGGCAACGAATCCACAATGTTGTGTTGTTTCTGTCATTTTATACCTAATTGATTGAGTGCTTGTTGAGCAGCAGCTTGTTCGGCTTTACGGCGACTGAGTCCTCGCCCTAAATATTGATGGTCATCATTTTCAAGTTTGCATTGAATCAAAAATTCTTGCTCATGTTTATCACCAGTGACTTCAAGGATCAGATAACATGGTCGTTCTTGATGTATACCTTGTAAGTATTCTTGAAGTCTTGTTTTTGAATCTTTTTGTTTCACGCCCGGTTTAATTTCAACTAACCGGCTCTCATACCAAGACAGTATTAATCGCCTTACATTTTCAATATCGCTATCTAAATAGATGGCACCAATAATGGCTTCAACCGCATCAGCAATAATTGATTCCCGACGAAAACCACCGCTTTTTAATTCACCTTGTCCTAAAATCAGATAGTTACCTAAATTAAATGCTTTGCCTATTTCAGCCAATGTTGTACCGCAAACTAAACTTGCTCGCATCTGACTTAAATCACCTTCATCTTGCTGTCTAAATCGATGAAAAAGATCATCTGCAATTACAAAGCTCAAAATAGAATCGCCTAGAAACTCTAGGCGTTCATTGTGTCGTTTATTCGCACTTCGATGAGTCAGCGCTAATTCAAGTAAAGAAAGTTTTTGAAATTGATAGCCTATCGACTGTTGCAATGATTTTAAATTTTTAATACTCATAGCGACTAGTGGATGCCTCCAATACGACTAAAGCGAATACCTGTTGGCCATTCATTTGGTTGTTTTTCAAAGCTAATCCATATTGCTGTCGCTTTACCAACGAAGTTTGATTCAGGCACAAATCCAAAATAACGGCTGTCGCCACTATTATCACGATTATCACCCATCATGAAATAATTGCCTTCTGGTACAACCCAAGTCGCAATCGGTTGCCCTTTTTGGTGAAAGAAATATTCTGGTTTTTCCATGATTCCTTTTGTTGTTAAGATATCGTGAGTATTATCACCAATAGTTTCTTGCTGTACTTGCATATCAAAAGATCTCAAAGAATTGGAATCGACAATTCCCCTTTCTTTATAATCTTCTAAAGTATAAAAATCGGGATTTGATTTACTTTGTCGATTAACTTGTTTCCAATCGCTTAATTTCGGTTCGCTATAGTTCATATTTAATGGTTTTGACTCTTGTCCTATACAATTTTTATCAGTGCTCTTACAAGCTGGATAGATAAAAATTTTCTTTTGTTCCACAGAGTAAACAATCTTGTCGCCAGGTAATCCAATAACCCTTTTAATCAAATCTAATTTTGAACCATCAGGATGTTTAAAAACAGCGATATCACCTCGTTTAGGATGTCCAGTTGATATAATGACGGTATTGGTGATGGGATCTCGTAATCCATAAGAATATTTCTGAACAGCAATAAAATCACCCACTAATAGTGTTTTCATCATTGATCCTGAAGGAATCTGAAATGGTTCATATAAAAACGATCGAATAACGAGCACGACAAAAAGGACAGGGAAAAAAGATGCTAAACTTTCGACCCAACCTTTTGGCTTACCAACTTCTGCTAGCACTTTACCATCGATGTCACCGTTACACTGTTTACGGACTTCTTCAACTTTACGTTGCCTTGCAGGCTTCCAACGGTATTTTTCTAAAAACCAAAAGATTCCTGTTATCAATGTTGCTATTGTTAATATGATGGCGAATGTATTAGCCATTTTTTTCCCTCTTTTGCTGGTTAATCTTTACCGACATGTAAAATAGCTAAAAACGCTTCTTGTGGTAATTCAACATTACCGACTTGTTTCATGCGTTTTTTACCTTCTTTTTGTTTCTGTAAAAGTTTTTTCTTACGACTAACGTCACCACCATAACATTTAGCTAAAACGTTTTTACGTAGTTGCTTAACGGTTGAACGAGCAATAACATGATTGCCAATTGCAGCCTGAATAGCGATGTCAAATTGTTGTCTTGGTATGAGATCTTTCATTTTTTCGACTAATTCACGACCACGATAAGGTGCATTATCCTTGTGGGTAATTAATGCCAAAGCATCAACACGCTCTCCATTAATAAGAACATCTAACCTGACCATATCTGCAACTTGGAAACGTTTAAAACTATAATCCAAAGACGCATAACCTCGAGAAGTTGATTTTAGTTTATCAAAAAAGTCTAAAACAACTTCGGTCATAGGTATTTCATAAGTTAGAGCGACTTGATTGCCATGATATACCATATTTGTTTGTACACCGCGCTTTTCGACACATAAGGTTATCACATTACCTAAATAAGTTTGTGGAACTAAAATGTTACATTCAGCAATCGGTTCACGTAATTCATTTATGTTATTCACTGCTGGTAATTTTGCTGGACTATCGACGTAAATAATTTCATTAGATGTGGTTAATACTTCATACACAACTGTCGGTGCTGTTGTAATCAAATCTAAATTGTATTCACGTTCTAACCGCTCTTGAATGATTTCCATATGTAATAAACCAAGGAAACCACAACGGAAACCAAAACCTAAAGCACCAGAATTTTCAGGCTCATAAAATAAAGAAGCATCATTCAAACTTAATTTACCTAATGCATCTCGGAAAGCTTCATAATCATCAGAACTCGTTGGAAATAACCCAGCGTATACTTGTGGTTTTACTTTTTTGAAACCAGGTAAAGGTTTATCTGCTGGTGATTTAGCAGATGTTAACGTATCACCAACCGGAGCACCTAAAATATCTTTGATTGCACAAACAACCCAACCCACTTCACCACAATGAAGACAAGTTTTATCAACTTGTTTAGGCGTGAATATTCCAAGACGATCAACATTGTAAGTCATGCCTGTACTCATGACTTTTATTTTGTCACCTTTATTTAATTCACCATTTTTAATACGAATTAACGATACCACACCTAAATAGTTATCAAACCATGAATCAATAATCAAAGCTTGCAAAGGTGCGTTTGGATCGCCTTCTGGTGCGGGAATATCGTTAACAAGTTGTTCCAAAACATCAATAACGCCAACCCCAGTTTTAGCTGAACATCGAACCGCATTGGATGCATCAATACCAACAATGTCTTCTATCTCTTCTGCAACGCGTTCAGGCTCAGCTGCGGGCAAATCAATTTTGTTCAAAACAGGAACAACTTCTAGATCCATATCTAAAGCAGTATAACAGTTAGCAAGTGTCTGTGCTTCAACACCTTGTCCTGCATCAACGACTAACAATGCGCCTTCACATGCAGCAAGTGAACGTGAAACCTCATAAGAAAAATCAACATGTCCTGGTGTATCGATGAAATTAAGTTGATAGGTTTCGCCATTTTTTGCATGGTAATCTAGGGTAACACTCTGTGCTTTAATAGTTATACCACGTTCACGTTCAAGATCCATTGAATCTAACACCTGTGCTTCCATTTCACGATCTGAAAGTCCACCACAAATTTGTATAATGCGGTCGGAAAGTGTGGATTTACCATGGTCAATATGAGCAATAATTGAAAAATTGCGGATATTTTTATTCATATCAATAAATTATAATTTGTATTTAGTTATAAACTATTAATTATTTAAATACTTCTTAATAATAAGCGGTATTAATAATAATTATTCAGCAAGAAAGATTAGCATTTTACACATTTATCACTACTAAGCATAGTGTTATCGAGAGGTTTGCGGTGATTTCTCGACAATATTTTGTGCAATGCGCTCTATAGTGGTACGAGGTAAATTACCTATGATAATAATATTTTTATGAGCAATATTCGTTGAAAAAATAGTACGACCACCTTGTTGTATTAATTGATTAGATAAATTAGCTTGCTCTGATGATACATTAACAGTGAATGAAAATACACCATCTGAATAGAGTTTTGTTGCTATATCAGAGTTATAAAAATTTACGTTATAAGCAGCAATTTCTTTAAACCCTTTGGGAAGCCATGCTAAACGCCAAGCTTCTAATACGTTTTCTTGTTTTTCAATTGATAATAAAATAGGATAAGTTCGAGTATCAAGGTACTCTTTAACTTTTTGTTTATCGAAATTTTCATCAAGATCAATGACTTTAAATTGACTAATGACTTCACTATGTTGATCTAATAAATCGATACGAATAGGTAAATGAATCTCTTCATCAATCCATATCACATAACTGTAGCGATCTCTATCTTTTGCAATCATTTTTACTAGTTGAACACTTCGGTTTGCAGTTCTTGTTTTTCCTAATAAAGTAAAATCATAGATATCTGCCAGTTCACTAAAATTATTATAAATCACATCAGGAAAAGCTTCGACAATGCGAGGGCTAGTGATCGAGAAGGACTCACTATCTGGTTGAAAATAGCTAGTAACTCCATCATGTAAAATAATTTCTTTCGCCGCTCCCTCTAAAAATAGTAATAGAGCTTTGGTATCCTTTTTTTCTTTTGCACCTAAATGCGTATATTCATAGGTAGTAACATATTGGTTTTTATCCTGAGAAAGAAAGTGTATTTGGTAATCAAGATTTTGAACCGCATTACGCATTTTATTGAGTAATGAAATAGGGGCATCGTTATCTAGAGCACAGGCAGGTAAAGAAAGAAAAACGAAAGAAAGAGCAGCAATAAATTGGCTACTCTTCTTTTTAATGATATCAATACTAAAATTAAATAAAGATTTCATTGTAGGTTAATGAGCATTTAATCTTTTTTGTAATTCGTAGTCTTGTACAAGTAATCTGATTTTATCATACTGCCTTTTATCAAGCAGTTGCTGATCATTTTGCTGTTGAAAGCCTCCAACAGGCGCAACATTAACACCAACAGGCACAGTATTGAACATCGGAGCACCATCTTTATTTTCAGTTTGGCTTTGTTGATACTGAACACCGGCAATAATAGCTAAAGTAACACACGCAGCAAGCCCAACCTGACTCACTTTTGCAAGCGCATCTTTAAAACGAATCCAAATTAGATTTTCTTTTTTAGGAATAGCGACGTTATGGATATTTGGTTGCTCAGTCAATTCATTATAAAGATTATCACTAGCAATGACTTGTGCAACTTGTTTAGAAATATCCATAGTTAATGAACAACTATGCAATTCACTTCGCATGGCTTCTCTTACAAGATGGTAGCGATGCCAACAAGATTGCAAACATTCATCTTTTGAAACTTCATCAATAAAACGATTATCTATAGACTCGCCATCCATGAGTAATGAAAGTTGCTCTTTTTGTTCTATTTGCATAGTAGATACCTTAAATTTATGACTATTCATTATCAATTTAACTATTGTTTTCTAACCAATTAATGGTTTTATTTTTTCATCAATCGCATCTCTTGCTCTAAAAATGCGTGATCTAACTGTTCCAACTGGCGTGTCCATAATTTCTGCAATCTCCTCATAACTTAAACCTTCAATTTCACGCAATGTTATTGCGATTCGTAAATCATCAGGTAGTGAATCAATTGCTTCAAAAACCGCCTTTTTAACTTCTTCTGAAAGTGCTAAATTTTCAGGATTTTCTAAATCCCTGAGCGATTCAGCACCTTCGTAAGTCTCCGCCTCACTTGCATCAATATCAGATGAAGGCGGTCTACGTCCTTGAGATGTTAAATAATTTTTTGCTGTGTTAACAGCTATCCTATATAACCAAGTGTAAAAAACACTTTCACCTTTAAACAAGCTTAAAGATCGATAAGCTTTAATAAAGGTTTCTTGTACAACATCTGGGACTTCCGATGCTAATACATAACGAGAAACCAAATGAGCTAACTTATTTTGATAACGAATCACAAGTAAATTGAACGCATTTTTATCGCCGTTTAATACACGATCAACTAAAACTTGGTCTGTTACTTGCTCCCCCATTAAAGGCCATTCCTCATTATGTTAATAACTGTTAATCGGCCCACATTAGTCCACTTAAACAGTTAGAGTCTAAAATTTCAAAAAAGTTCCATTATTTTAATAGAAATATTATTTTTTTTCCAATTGATAAGCTTTGCAAATTGGTTACTATATAATAATTATAGATTTTTTATTAATTTCGCTATTGAGATTTATTGCAAAAAATTTGATCTAATTTAATAAAAAGATCTCACGCTTACCTTTATCATTATAAGTGATTTGATAAAATTGAGGGAGATTAAAATTTACCGAACTACTCGTTTTAAAGGTAAAACGATCATCAGATAATACATAAAAATCATTAATATCTTTGACCATATTTTCTTTCGTTCCATTGCAATTACGATAAATTTCTACTTGGTTGTTTTCGTTTAGAATATAAAGATCAAAACCAGAATCAGTATCTTCAAAGAAAAATTGAATGATCCCTTCATAAGCAACACTATCAATTTCTTTAGGTAATTCATTGGTCTGATCTAACATATTTAAAGGTCGACCTTGTACTTTATTATTCGATACGGCACCATAAAAATCGATCGCATTTTCGAATTGATGAACTGATACGCCCAGTCGTTCGAAAAACAGATACCAAGAAGATCCATCGATCCGCAATGGTTTAACTTGCGTCGAATTATTCTGGGTTGTGGTTAAACGTAATTCAATACATTCATCCATTAATTTCTTCATTTGTTGTTTTATTTCATTACCGAGGTATTTACTGTAGCAAAAGATCTCCATTAAATCTGGTAGATCTGCATCTTTATGCATTCGATTAAGGAGCGTTTTGATGGCTTCTAATACACATAGCGAACCACTAAAATGCAATACCCGAATCTCATTCCAGGAATTTCGGTATAGTAAATCAACTGACCCCACTAAACTAAGTTCTTTTTTACCATAGTTCAAAACATTCTTACTTATCTCAAATTCAATATCTAAATTTGTACTAGGATCATCTTCAAGATTTAAAATAATAGCTAAATGGCGAATTTCGCATGGACCATAAAGTTGTTCTTCAGTTGCAGCAGGGACTTCAATAGGAAAATATTCTTTCAAGTTTTCAATAAATTTATTAATTTTTGTATTACCTTGCTCATCACCATCTCGATAATGAAATTCGGTTGTGTCCGCTATCAAACCATTGAAATAACACCATCCAACTAATTTAACAAGATATTTACTGTACTCAAGATATTGATGACCTGAAATAGATTCTAATTCAGGTTTTTGGTTATAAACATACCAACCCGCTCGATTTATTCGATCTTCTTTTACGTGAATAAACGTTAACGCTTCTTCTTGCAAATTATTAGAAATATTAAGTTTTAAGGTAGTTATTTTACCCGGCAATACTTCGTAGGATGCATAAAGTTTACGGGTTAAAACAGCCATATCTTGCGGGCTTATAATAGAATCTAAATTATTGCGACGACCAAAATTTAATAAATTACGATATCCCGTCATCATCGTTTGTAATAGTATTTCATGCATTTCACGAACTTGTTCAATTTTCCACGTATGGCTTGAATCAAGTTTTGCTATACGTTCGAAGCTCCACCCCCACTCTTTAACGATATTTTCTAATACTTCACGTCGCCATGAAGATATGTATTGAGTTTGAGATAATTTTTCATTCACTTTAAGATAGAAACACATTCTTATCAGCTCGAGCCGTTCGAAATCCTTAATTTCGACAAGATAAGCGGTTATTCTTTCTAAAAGCATATAATAAGAATCTAGGTTGATTCCTTTCTGAGAGTTAAATTCTTGAATAGATTTCCTCATTTCGTAGGCAATAGGTCTATTTTCGGGGTATATCCAAGAATAAGCTTCTAGCAATAATGTTTTTAACACAGCTTTAAATGGTGAATCAATACTTTTATAAAGTTGCCATAAACTGGCTCCAAAATACTCTTCTGCTGATAACCCTGTTAATGGTCCGAAATCTAACCATTCATCTCTGTTTATCAAATCCAACTCAATTAAAGCTTTCACGCATTGTTTATAGGTAGGATATTTTATATTGTTAATCGTAAAATTATGTGGAACAACAAACCACAATAGATATTTTCCAGCTAATAGTGTTGCAGTTCGATAAAACTCTTCAAGTAATAAAATATGTTGTGCCGAACCACAGTTTTCACCCATCAAACATTCATGATGATTATTAATAAAACGATCAACATCTACCACAAATAGTGTTAACTTAACATTTTGTTGCTTTGCCCATTGTTCAACCTGTCGACATTTTTCATTTAAAGCTTGCTTTCTTGTTTCAGATAAATTACTTTCTACACAGACCCAAATATCAAGATCTGACTCTATTGATTGACCGATAGAACATGTACTTCCCATCGAATATAATGCAGATATTGATGGAATGGAATTTTCTTCAGTACAAACAAAATCAAAATCATTTTTAAGCTGAGCACAAATTGAATCTGGTATTTGATAAAAAGCAATACCGCATGGAGTATCTAATTGGTGAAAGCCAGGTAATTTTGGATCATTAAAATGAAAAATAGCAGGTAGCAACGAAAATACACGTTTAAATTCAACTGACATTCCAGCCAAAGCACGTTCATGTTTAAGATGAACAAGATGTTTAAGTTCTTTTTTTACGTTACTAATATTATATTGCATAGCATTATCTAGATTAGACACATGAACTCCTTACGGACTTTCTAAATCTAACATTTTATGAGTAGAAGGTAAATAGAATAAAAATTTTAAACACAACAATGAAACGGCCATGATTACCCTAGAAAACATTACCCAACGAATAAAAAAGCGAAATAACAGCAAATATACGAAAGATAAAGCTGCTGTTTTACTTCCCATTGTCAATATTGAAGGAAAATTAGCGCTATTATTTCAAGTTAGGTCAAAAAAGCTAAGATGGCAGCCGGGTGATATTTGTTTTCCAGGCGGACGCATGGATGACTCAGATTTAACTCCAGAACAGACTGCCAAACGAGAAACTTGCGAAGAATTAGGTATCCCATTGAGTGAAATATTTATTTTAGGTGAATTACCTAAATTTATTGCTTCATTCGGATTGATGATTTACCCATTTGTAGGTCAAATAACCACATTAGCCAACCTTAAACTGAATACCAATGAAGTTGAAGAGGTTTTTACCGTGCCGATAGAATGGTTTATAAATAATTCACCTCAACATTCCATAATAAATCTGGGTCATAAAGGTGCGGATAACTTTCCTTTTCACCTATTACCTAATATCACCTCAGAATGGCAAAAAAGATCTGATCATAACATCTTGTATTATGCCTACAATAACCATATTATTTGGGGATTAACAGCTCAAGTTTTATATGATTTTATTAACACAATTCGTTGATAAAAATAATAAATAAACATCGTGTTATTTGTCAGAATAAAAAAACTATTACTGATTGCAATTTTAGCAAATAATGCTAAACAACATATCAATATAACAAAAATCCTTGAGAATCACTCCGTAAATATTTTTAATAGATAACGTTGTTCAATTATCTCTCGTTAGCAACTTTAAGTCTGAATACTTTTAAAAGTAAAAAAAGACAATATCTGAGAGCAACTTAAGATTTCAACACTCTCTTTTATAGATTTCATCTCTACCCAATGAATAACGGTTAAACATTGATTATCAATTTCAATCATTTAAAAATAAGGGTATTATCATGAAACGTTTCAATAAATCATCAATTGCATTTGCTGTATTATTATCTTTACCTTTTGTAAATGTTTATGCTGCATTACCATTAACTGACGAAGAAAGTAGTCATTTAATTCCGATGAAAGAAATTTCGGTAACGGGTAATTATTTGCAGGCCCAAAATGCAGCAGATGATATTTCAAAAGCTGCCGATGAAGCTGGAGCTAAGTATTATCATATTACTGCACTTGAAGCAGCAGAAACATCAAATTCAGCTGATTCTGCTATTGTTTATGCTGATATTTATCAATCAAATGCACCGATAACATTAAATGAAGAAGAAACGACATACAACGGTATTGTCGCTTATGAACGTAACAAAGCGCTTTATTATTTACCATTTGAAATTGTTAAATTTAAAGGAAGTTTTAACAATACTTCCGAAATAACTACTGAAGCTAGCAAAATAGCAGCAGAAAAAGATGCTTATGCATTTTACATCAGCTCAATCGAGCCTTCTAATTTAAAAAATCAATCACAAGATATTGAAGTTGCTTTATACAAAAAAGATGCACCTGTAAGAGATTATATTGTCACAAAAGCAATTGCAGGTGAAAATGCTTATGAAATCAGTAGTGATGCATTTAAAACAATGAAACCTTATGCAACAATTGTTTTCCATGGTGTATTTAACAATACAACAGAAGTAAGTGCCGCCGCACAAAAACATGCAATTGCTAACGGTGCTCAATTTTATTATGTTAAAGAGGTTTCAACCAATCCAGCCAATACTGCACAAACAATCTATGTTAATTTATACAAATAAAATATTTTAATTGCATTTTCCACGTGTTAGAGGATTACTTTAACCCGTGGAAAACATAAAATCTTAATATATTCAACTAATGAATAATATTGATTTAAAAGCCAACCTTTAGCTGTTTAATAATTTATTTGTTAATACAATATATTTCTAAATTTATTAAAAAATATAATTCAAAAAAGATTCGTTATTTCTAATTTTCAATCATTGCATTAAAACGGTTGGGAAACGTATGTTATTAAAAAATGTTAGGATTAAACGATATTTCCATATTACGAAAAAAATATTAAATCACTATTGTTTTATCATTATGTTAATTAGCTCAACAACCTATGCTTTAGATGCTAAAACAGCTCAAGTTATTCAAGGTACTGCGCCTTATTTTACTCAACCTGACTTAGTGGGTTATGAAGGTGCTCGTGAATACGATAAAGCAAATTTTATTTATTTTGGCGTAAAATTTAATGGTACGACCTATTCGGGAATGAATGATTTAAACATAGCAATAAAACAATCTGGATTTCCTGCTGTCGACCCAAACAAAACGACACCAAATCAACTGTTAGCGCTGCTAAAATCCAATTATGGATTAGCAGGGACATTATTACCTTTTAACCCTATGTTAGTTGACAGTGATAGAAAGAATGTTGCTGATGATGAAGGTGATCTACCAATTAAAATAAATCCACCAGAGGCAGGATTAAATATCGAATGGTTTTACCGCTCCATCAATCAATCTTTTTTATTACTTGAACCTGATAGAAATAGAACCTTTTGTGAACTAGCACGATTAGGTTGGAATCCTTATATCCGAATATCAGGACCTGTTGTGCTAGTTACTGAATTTGGTGTGCCCAACTTTAGAGTTTATGCAAATCCTAAACACGACTTCTTTATTTATAATGCGATAAAACCCACAGTGTGCGCTGCTAAACCGTCTATAGCTTACTCATTTGTTTTCGAAGGTCGAGATTATACGGGAGACTGGGCTAAACTGACTTGGGGTGAAGATAACGAATACACCTATGATTCAGGTCTCGTGAATAAGGTACGATCAGGCGGTTTTCCAACAACTGGATTTGATCATGCCCAATTCACCATGTCTTTTGCAGGTGTTCCATTTGATTTATCAACCATTTCAACATCAACAAACTCTAATGGTGTAAATCTGACAACAAATCTTCTTAAAGATAATGATATTGATGACTACTTAGTTAATACAGCGCTTCAATTTCATTTAACTGGTAAAGCGACTAACAAACCGACTTTTTCAATTAAGTCCAATGATAATGAAATATACTCTTTTACAATTAATAAATGGTTTGTCACATCTAATTTGAGTGCAACAACTTATGACCAAAGTTCACAGGCTTGCCAAGGTAATTATGTTGTTCCAACAATTGAAGACTTTACCAATAGTGATCAAACACTCATCACTTCAGGAGCGTGTAAATCAGATAACAATTCTAATAATTGTTTGGCAGTCAACAGTAATCATTATTATCGAAAAGTTGGAAATAGTCTTTTTGCTGAATGGGGTGATATCACCAATGAACAAAATCAATATTATCATGCTTATCCGGGTAATAACTTTCCTAAAAATATTTTATATTGGACATCTGAACAAAGGGATATGAATAATCAATATGCCGTAGGACCATCTATAGGTGCGATTGAATGGATAGCAAAAGATGAACCAATTAATTTTGTTTGTGTGTTGAAATAAGTAATTCTACGTCTAATATTTATTGTTAAAACACATTTTTTATATGTGGAAAAAACAAAAAAGCTAAATGTTTTTCAAGAAATAGAAGGATTAAAGATTATTGAATGAAAGTCAATTTTAGACACCATTTGTTAAGACTTAGGTTTAATCTTATGAGAAATATAGGAATTATTAATTGTTTATGTTTAGAAAAGCAGAATAAATGGCTGGGGTACCAGGATTCGAACCTGGGCATGGCGGGATCAAAACCCGCTGCCTTACCGCTTGGCTATACCCCAATATTATTCAGGAAAAAGATATCTAGTGGTACGGGTAGTGAGATTTGAACTCGCACACCTTTTCGGAACTAGAACCTGAATCTAGCGCGTCTACCAATTCCGCCATACCCGTATTGGAATACTCAAGAAAGTAACAAACAGAGATAAAACAGATTAACTAATAGATACCAAAAAACGCAGATTGGAATGGCTGGGGTACCAGGATTCGAACCTGGGCGTGGCGGGATCAAAACCCGCTGCCTTACCGCTTGGCTATACCCCAATAAAGGATAACATTAAGATTAAAATGGTGCGGGTGAAGGGACTTGAACCCCCACGCCTCGCGGCGCCAGAACCTAAATCTGGTGCGTCTACCAATTTCGCCACACCCGCATGATATACTTCCGGTAAAAGTATAACTTAATCTTAATGGTGGCTACGACGGGATTCGAACCTGTGACCCCATCATTATGAGTGATGTGCTCTAACCAGCTGAGCTACGTAGCCATTTCATTCGCAACGTCATAACCAACACTGCGAGGCGCATTATGCTTGTGTTACGGCAAATCGTCAACCCTTTTTTTAAGATATTTTAAAAAAAAGTGATGAGTGATTAAGTTACAATCAGATCCAGTTTAATAACGCTTCATTTCGTTTTTTTTGTAACTCAATACCAATTGATTTACCCGTATATCCTTCGGCAATAATATTCTTTACATCGACATCATTAGCGATGTGATAAGCTTTTTCAAGATATTCGGCTTGCGGAAAGGTATTCTGTTTACTCAACGCTTCACTCGCTATAACTAACTGTCTAAGGTGTTGGGGATTACGCCAGACATCAATACCATTAAACAAATTCAATATTTCTTCAGTCGTAAGTTTCTCAGCATTAGCAACTTTCTTCCAATATTGTTGAACCATGAGCGCCATTTTAGAATAATGGTTAGGGACCTTAATTTGATTACATAATAGTTCAACCGATTTTTTATCAGCTAAATTGCCACATAAAACACTAAAACGAATAGTAAGCTCTTTGGTTAGTTGTACCGATTTTTTTAAAGCATCGATTAAATCATCAGATAAATTTAATGTTGGAAATAAAATTGAAAGCGCACCACACTGCTCTAGAACTTGAAAATAAATTTGAGGATCTTCCGTCGATAGAGCTTTTTCAGTTTCTTTCCAAACGCGTTCAGCAGTAAGAAAGCTAACTTCGCCTATTGAAACCATCTCTTTCATTAAATCCATGGTCTGATGCGCAATGACAAAACCTAATTTATGGTAGCGAGCAGCAAATCGCGCGACTCGCAAAATACGTAAAGGATCTTCTCTAAACGCAACAGACACATGTCGTAATAATTTATGATTAAGGTCATCAACACCATGATAAGGATCCACAATATTGCCCTTATCATCCATAGCAATGGCATTGATAGTTAAATCTCGACGGATTAAATCTTGTTCTAAGGTGATATCTTTACCGAAATCACAAATGAATCCATTATATCCTTTACCAGATTTACGCTCTGTACGAGCCAAAGCGTATTCTTCTTTAGTTATAGGATGTAAAAAAACGGGAAAATCTCTACCAACTTGTTCAAATCCTAATGATATAAGTTCATCAGGGGTCGCCCCTACCACTACCCAATCATTATCGATTACAGGTAATCCAAGAAGTTTATCTCGAACGGAGCCACCAACAAGGTAGATTTCACTCATTTTAACGCATCCAACGGTCTTTTTTACGGCGACGAGGAAGAATGATCGGTAAAATGAGACCCAACAAGAATCCGCCACCAGCAACAAGCCCACCATATGTAAACCAAGTAATGATAAGGTCACGGCGTTTATCATCAACTTGATTTAGCATTGATTCCAATTGCGCTCCCTGTGTTTTTACTTGCGATTCTAATTCACTATTTTTACGTTTTAATGTTTGAACCAATTCTTCAGATGTGCGTAATTTCTGAACATAATCACTGACCATTTTTTGTTGATACTGCTCGGCATTATCAACTTTATCTTTATATTCAGCTATTTTTGCTTCTAAATCAGGAATACGTGTTTTTAGACTAGGCTGATCGCTCAGCTTGGCTGTTTCAATCCAAGCAGCATTACCATTTTTAAGCTGGATTCTTGTGTATTTACCGTCTGCGCTTCTTTCAAACGCATTGACTTTAGAACCACTTTTAATGGTACCAGAAAAAGCATGTTGCTGACTTGGACCACGTCGTAAATAAACTTCAACTTCATCGACAACATATTTTTCAACAGCACTAGCATTGAAAGCTAATGCAATAAAAGAAATAAGAGTAATAATATTCTGTTTTTTCATAAAAATTCAACTAATCATCCATAAATATTTACATAATAACATAAAAAATTATCTTTTCGCATAATCATTTTACTATTTATGCTTTTAAATTAATCATTACGAATTCATTCCGATGAATGGAAACGATTACATTTTTATGCGATCTGAATCACACATTAAAAAAAATGTTATTCCCCTATTAAAAAATAATCGATATCTTATTTCAAAAGACATAAACTTTGGAGTATTTATGAACTATCGCCTTAATAACAACCGTATAGATATCCTTTTACGCACTACCCCCTATGCTGAACTTTGCTACTTTGGAAAACGATTACATCACTTTCAACCAGAAAATGTTGAAATGTGTATGTCTGCTGTTCCCAATTCACGTATTGATGTCAATGTACCATTTACGCTTTGCCCTGAAGAAGGATTAGGTAATTTTAGTACACCAGGTCTTGAAGGGCATAGAAATGGTAAAGATTGGTCTCCCGTTTTTAAAACAAAAGAAGTTATTGAAAATGATAATAATATTACTATTATCAGTGAAGATGAAATAGTCAATTTACGTTTAACCTGTCAGTTTATTCTTGATAATAGTGGTGTTTTACAATGTAAAAATAGTTTAACAAATTTAGGTGAGCAACCTTATCAAGTAAACCGACTTTCAATCACCATCCCCATTCCCGAAAGAGCACAAGAATTAATGGCTTTCCACGGTCGTTGGATAAAAGAATTTTACCCACATAGAACAAAAATAGAACACTGCGGATATTTACAAGAAAATCGCCGAGGAAGAACTTCACATGAATACTTTCCAGGAATGATTGTTGGTACAAATGGATTTAAAGAACAAACTGGCGAAGTTTGGGGATTTCATTTAGGTTGGAGCGGTAATCATCGTATTCAAGTTGCGGTAAAAAGCAATGGTAAACGTTTTATTCAGGCAGAAGCGCTATATCTTGCAGGTGAAATATCGTTAGCCAAAGGTGAAACACTTGATACACCTTGGCTATATAGTACATATAGTGATGAAGGTTTAAATAAAATGAGCCATCATTTCCATCAATATTTACGCAACAATATAATTAATTTTCCACAAAATAAAGCTCGTCCGGTACATTTAAATACTTGGGAAGGCATCTTTTTTGACCATAACCCCGATTACATCATGAAGATGGCAACAAAAGCGGCACAAATTGGTGTTGAACGTTTTATTATTGATGATGGCTGGTTCGGAAAACGAGACGATGACTATCAAGGTTTAGGAGACTGGTATCTTGATGAACGAAAATATCCTAATGGTCTTGAGCCGGTGATAAAACATGTGAAAGATCTCGGTATGGAATTTGGTATATGGGTTGAACCTGAGATGATCAATAAAAATTCAGATCTTTATCGTGCTCATCCTGATTGGTTACTTGAATTATCGGGGTATCAACAGCCAGAAGGTCGTCATCAATATTTACTTGATTTGCAAAATCCTGATGTGTTTGATTATTTACTTGAAAGATTAACTTGGTTGTTGGGTAGTTATGATATAGATTATATCAAATGGGATATGAATCGAGAAATTGTTCAACCTGGTCACAATGGCAATCCAGCTATCGTTGGACAAACAAAAGCATTGTATCGTTTACTCGATATTTTACGTAAAAAATTTCCTAATGTTGAAATTGAATCATGTTCATCTGGTGGTGGTCGAATAGACTATGAAATTTTGAAAAGGACTCAACGTTTTTGGGCTTCAGATTCTAATGATGCATTAGATAGACAAACGATTCAACGAGGCATGAGTTACTTCTTTCCTCCTGAAGTGATGGGCGCGCACATTGGTGGTGCTTTGTGTCACACCACGTTTCGTGAACTCGATATGAATCTTCGGGGACTAACAGCTTTATTTGGTCATATGGGCGTTGAACTTGATCCGGTTAAAGAGTCAGAAAAAGAACAACAAGCTTTTTCCCACTATATAAATTTACATAAAAAATTACGTCATTTATTGCATAATGGTAAAAGTTATCGCTTAGATGTCGATGATAGCCTTGCAATGCAAAGTTATGGGGTTGTAAGTGAAGATCAAACAGAAGCAGCGTTTATTATTGCACAGTTGATTTTACCCACTTATGCTTTAAGTGGAAACTTACGCTTAACAGGTTTACTTGCAGATAAATTTTACAGGATTGAAATTCTTGATATGCCAGACAATATTGATCCTAAAATTAATGGGCATGTAATGAAAGCACTACCTCGCTGGATGACTGTTCAAACAACATTATCAGGAGAATGGTTAATGAATATTGGCTTACCTTTACCTGTTTTAGACCCAGCGACAGCAATGTTAATTAGTCTTAGAAAAGAATAACTTTAAAGACATTACAAATAATTTACAATTTTAAAAAATTTGAAACAGAACCTAATTTTTAATTCAATTTGTTAACAAATTTTAAGGTGAACCGATTCAGGTGTAAATCGAGTTATTGGCAAATAGACTTTTTTACTTTATTATAATTAATTAGGAATAATAACAAGTTAAGTCAAATTTCTAGAGTATTATAAACTGAATCAACTTAAAGATGTAAGTAAAAGATATTTTAAATGAAGGTTCCCTCCCGCTTTACAAGCCTTTTCGTTTTTATCGTTGATATTCGACAATGCTCTATGTTGACAAACTTTAATTATAAAAATTACAGAACACAGGTATAGTTTCAGTAATCATTTTTAGTTGAAGTAATTTATGAAAAAGGTTTTTTTTATGGCGACAATAAAAGATGTTGCATATTTAGCAAAAGTTTCAGTTGCAACAGTATCTCGCGTTATTAATAACGCAAATAATGTTAGTGATAATACGCGAGAAATCGTAAAAAAAGCCATGGAAACTTTAAATTACTATCCAGATGCTAATGCACGAGCGTTATCACAACAAAATTCTAATACTATCGGTATTGTCGTTGCGGATGTTTCCGATCCATTTTTCGGTTATATGGTCACAACCGTTGAAAAAGTCGCATCTCGAACTGGACATTTTTTGTTGATCGGTAATGGTTATCATAATGAAAAACAGGAATATAATGCCATTACTCAACTTATCGAGCATCGTTGTTCATCATTAGTTGTTCATGCGAAAATGTTGACAGATGAAACCCTCATCAAATTAATGCAACAAGTTCCTGGAATGGTTTTGATAAACCGAATTATTAAAGGATATGAAAAACGTTGTATCGCTTTAGATGATCGTTATGGATCATATTTAGGTGTAAAACATTTGATTCAAAATGGTCACAAAAAAATTGGGTATTTATGTTCTGATCATGAAATTACAGATTCTTCAGATCGTTTAAATGGCTACAAGGATGCATTAACAGAACACAATATAGAAATCGATCACAATCTTATCGCCTTTTCATCACCAAATGAATTAGGCGGAGAACAAGCCATGAAATCATTGTTAGAACGAAACCGCAAAATAACTGCCGTTGCTTGTTATAACGACTCTATGGCTGCCGGAGCGATGTCCATCTTATATGATAACGATTTAAAAATTCCCACCGATGTATCAATAATTGGCTTCGATGACATTTTAATTGCTAATTATCTGCATCCCAAATTAACAACCGTGAGATATCCATTACATGCAATGGCTGAACAAGCTGCTGAACTAGCATTAATTCTAGCCAAAGGTGAAGAGCCATCAAGCAATTTAGTAAACGTGTTTTCACCTACGTTAACCAAACGCTATTCCGTCAGTTCTATAGGTTAAATTATCTATATATATGCTATAAACTCATCTTAACGTTGTTAAGATGAAACACTTTTAGTATGTAAATTTAGTATTTTGTTTTTATTTTATCAAAAAGCTAAAGCTTTAAATCAAATTAAAACTTTATTCATTGAAACCCATTCCTGCTATCGTAATAGTTTCCGATTCAAAAAAAGTATAGAGACTCATATCTGCTCATGTAAACTTTATAAATAAAATCAGACTTGATTAAACAGTTTAATATTGACAGATTAAGTCTCTATGACATTATAAAAAATTAAAACCACACTTCAGTCTGTACACCAAAACTAATTTGGCGTTTTTTGCCATTAAATTCAAATTTACTAATATCATTATTTAATGACTCAATATAAGAAAGATAAAAACGAATGTCAGGTCGTGAAGATAAAATACTTTCCCCTACTTTAAACGAATGATACAACGTTGTTTTATACCCCTCTTCTTTATAAGTTTTTCCATTAACTTTATTTTTTTGGTTAAAGTAACCAAATTCAACACCACTTTGATTATATTGATCCCAAATATAAGCTGGTCTTACTGCTGACTTAAAACTGGTAAAATCGGTATGAGGTAAATTTAAATCATAAGAATAAACATCTTTACCAGTTGTTAAAGCTAACGCATGCGCCATGATAACATTATCAGATAAATACGCCTCGCCTTCTGAAACTAATCGATAAGCTTTACCACCAGTATGTTTACCTATATAGTCGTTATTCGCATTAGCAGCAAATTCAGGATTATTGGTGTTGATATTGGCTAAATGAGATGCAACGGAATTGGTTGCTGTCTGTAATGTTAACTGATTAAACCCACCCAGGAAATTATTTTGGCGTAAAACAACGCTTCCTACCCAAGCATTTTTAATAGTGACATCATCTTGAAGTTTCGATTTGTTTGGCGCTGAATATCGAGCATTAACCGCAAAAAAAGCATCTTTCCATAAAGGAATATCTCGGTAACGCACTTCAATTTCATTGACATCAACATCTTCATGTTTGACTTTTATTTCATCTGTTCCGGCTATTTTTTTATTAACTTTCACGTTCACATCAGCACGCAATAGCGCTAAATCAAGTTTACCAACACCTATTTCCAGATTTTCAACACCAACACCGCCACCAGCTGGAGATTTTTGTGTTTTCCAATCCAGCATTTGAATTTCATTATACGGTAAAGAGTGCTTACCTACCCACAAAGTCGCTTCAGGAAAGTGAGGAACAAATCCTTTAGTTGCTAAGTAGATATCAGAAAACTGCATAATATTGTCGTCTTGTGTATTGAATAAACCTGCTGCTTTATCGGTTGCCACATTACCATCAATCATGACAATTGCATCAACCCGATGACCATCTTGATCATAAACTTTTTGTTTAAAGACGAGATCATACCAACCTCCATATTCATTCCCAAAGCGGCCTAAAGCACCTTCAGCATAATTTTTTGGTTTACCATTGGTGGATGTTGACCAACCACCACGGAAATATCCATTAAAGGAGAAACCAATTTCTTCTTTAATATAATCTTTGAATTCTGTTAAAGTGAATGACTTTTTATACTCAACAGTTTCATTATCTATGACATCGACAGGATTATGATTAACTAACACAATTTGTCTATCATTATTAGGATGCGTAATACCGACTGGTTGTAAATCAACTGATTTTTGTTGTTTAATTGCAGCGGTATGAATTTTAATTTCTTTTTGTTGATTATTAATAACCAACTGTTGTTTCTGTAAGTTTTGATTTAACTGTGCTATTTGCTTATTTGATTCAATTATCTGTTTTTTCAAATCAATTGACTCTTTTGTCAGACTAATTAACCTTTGCTCTAATGAATTAATTCTAGCTTCTAATTCATCTTGAGAAGCTGCCATCGCATTTGGCAAATAAAACAAACTAAGCAGAGTAATTAATACAATTCGTTTTGGTTTTACTTTATATCCAGATTTTGATAAGTATTTCATTTTTTCCCACTCATTATTGATTAATTCATTAATACATCTCATAAATTTGAGACAAAAAAAAACCTAAAGAATAGGTAATCACTATTCTTTAGGTTTTGCCCGCTTTATATCGGTAGCAATCCAACAGCTAATAATAAGCACTTTCAATATAACAAAGAAAAAAAATGATTCAAAAATTAAATCCTATTGTTGTGACTTAAATCACATTAATACTGAAAATATTATCTTATACATAATTTGTTACCGTATACAAAAAAAACTATTAAAAATAATCAAAAAACATTAAATTTTATATATGTATCCGATTACACAAATGATATATTGATCACTGTTTTATTATTTAATTTATTTATAATGAATACGCATTCAAAAATTAGTTAGATTAACGTAAATCATTTGGTACTAAATTGTTAAGATTAAAATGGTGAAAAAATGAATCTCTCTTTAGATGCAATCATAAACAGAAATGATTGGAATAATTTATCTGTTCTAAGTATTAATAGGCTTCAGACGCATCCTAAATTCCACAGTTGGCGTGATAAATTACAAGCTAAAAATAATATTGATTCTGAATCAATATTATCTTTAAATGGCGATTGGTTTTTTAGCTATTTTGATAATCCCAAACAAGTGCCAGAATCATGGTTAGAGAAAGAAATAGACACTAAAACTATTCCTGTTCCATCCAATTGGCAATTACATGGCTATGATGTGCCAGTCTACACCAATATACGTTATCCATTCCCCTATAACCCTCCATTTGTTCCAGATGATAATCCTACCGGTTGTTATTCTCGTTATATCAATATTACCCAAGCATGGCTTGAAAAAGGTGAAACAAGAATTATTTTTGACGGTGTCGGATCTGCTTTTCATCTTTGGTGTAATGGTCAATGGGTTGGTTATTCACAAGATAGTCGGATAGCAGCAGAATTCGATTTAACACCTTATTTAAAAATTGGACAAAATAGAATAGCAGTATTAGTTTTAAAATGGTGTGACGGAAGCTATCTAGAAGATCAAGATATGTGGCGCTTAAGTGGTATCTTTCGAAACGTATCGCTGTTGAATAAACCTAAATCACACCTTAAAAATATACAAATTGAAACAGCTCTTGATGCATGTTATCAAAATGCTACATTAAATGTTCAAGTTGACGTTAAACACAATGAAAACATGGATCAACTTAATATTGGGATTGAATTATGGGAAAAAGATGAATTAATTTCGGGACAATTTCAACTAATTGGTACCGAAATTATTGATGAAAAAGGAAATTATCATGATCGCCTGTTTTGTCATATTCCGGTTACCTCACCGAAATTATGGAGTGCTGAAACACCAAATCTTTATCGTATCGTAATCAGTTTATATCATAAAAAGGTCGGACTAATTGAATCCGAAGCTTACAATGTTGGTTTTCGAGTTGTGGAGATCAAACATGGTCAACTTTGTATAAACGGTAAACCTTTACTCATTAAAGGAACCAATCGCCATGAATTTTATCCTGCGTTAGGTTATGCCATAACAGAAGACGCAATGCTGCATGATATAAAATTAATTAAGCAGCATAACTTTAATGCCGTACGTTGCAGCCATTATCCGAATGATCCTCGCTGGTACGAACTTTGTGACCAGTACGGTCTTTATTTGGTTGATGAAGCCAATATAGAATCTCATGGTATGTTCCCTATGTCCCGTTTATCAGATGATCCTTATTGGCTAGCGGCTTATAGTGAACGAGTTACACGCATGGTGCAACGGGATCGCAATCACCCATCTATTATTATCTGGTCACTGGGTAATGAATCCGGACATGGTTCATCACATGATGCACTATATGCTTGGATCAAAAGTAATGATCCTACACGACCTGTTCAATATGAAGGTGGTGGGGCAAATACGGCTGCTACCGATATTATTTGCCCTATGTACGCTCGAGTAGACCAAGATCAAGTTCATCCCAAAGTACCTAAATGGGCAATTAAAAAATGGATTTCACTACCCGATGAACATCGCCCATTAATTTTATGTGAGTATGCACATGCTATGGGTAACAGTCTCGGCGCGTTTTATAAATACTGGCAAGCTTTTAGACAGTACCCACGATTACAAGGAGGTTTTATATGGGAATGGGCAGATCATGGCATTGGTTGCCGTACCTCATCGGGGGAAAATTATTGGGCTTACGGTGGAGATTTTGGCGAGGCCTATCACGATAGACAATTTTGTTTAGATGGTTTAGTCTTTCCTGATCGAAAACCACATCCAAGCTTAATCGAAGCCAAAAAAGTTCAACAACCTTTTCAATTCAAACTCATTAGTCAAAAACCGTTAATTGTTGAAATTACGAATGAATATTTATTTCGTCAAACTGATAATGAATTGTTGCAATGGGAGATCTTGATCGACGGCAAAAAACAAAAAAACGGTCAAATTACATTAAATATGCAACCAGATAGTACGCTAAGAATAAAATTACTAGAAAGTTTGCCTAATTATATCAATTGTGAAGATGTCCATCTTTCTGTCATTATCATTCAAAAAGAAGAGACACCTTGGTCACCGGTGGGGCACCTTGTCGCATGGGAACAGTGGCGACTTGAAAACGTATTCATTCCACCTCTTAAGTTAAGCAAATTGAGAACATCAATGACATTAGAGGAAAATAAAAACAATTATTTGATTTCTCATCAAAGTCAAAATTGGTTATTTGATAAAACTACAGGTTATCTTAGTCAATGGACTAAAAATGATAAACCCTTATTGGCTTCACCATTTTGTGACCAATTTATCCGAGCAGCGATTGACAACGATATTGGTATCAGTGGCGACTTTGATAGCAATAATAATCCATTTGCATGGGTTGAACAGTGGAAAGCTGCTGGTTATTTTGATCTAAGCCATAAATGTCTTGGTATGCAAGCTTCACAATCATCTAGCAATATTATTATCGAAGTGTTACACGGCTATTTTGTCGAAAGCCAGAGAGTTATTCAAAGCAAATGGATTTATCAATTTGATCAGCATGGTTGTTTAACATTATCTGTTGAAGTAGATATTGCCAATAATATGCCTGCTCCTGCTCGTATTGGTTTAACCTATCAACTTACTGAAATCCCAGAAAAAGTTGAATGGTTAGGATTAGGTCCCCATGAAAATTATCCCGACCGCAAAGACTCAGCTATTTTTTGTAGATGGTCATTACCATTTTCTGAACTTTATACACCTTATATCTATCCTTGTGAAAATGGTCTACGCTGTGATGTAAAAAAATTACAACTTAACGAAATGACAATTACAGGTCAGCAATTTCAATTTAACATCAACCAATATGGTACAAAACAATTGATGGCTGTTACCCATCGCCATCTTTTGGTTCCGGAACCTTATGCTTATGTCAGTATTGATGCCTTTCATATGGGCGTTGGTGGCGATGACTCATGGACACCAAACGTTCATCCAGAATTTTTATTGACCAATAAACATTATCGTTATCAATTAACCTTTGAGGTTAACTAAGAAGATTGCTAATGCAATAAGGTAATAACTATAAGACATAATATTTTATGCCTTATAGTTATGTACTTTATATGAAAATCAATTACAAATAATTAAATATCCGAATTTTGGAGCAAAGATTTAAACAATTTGAAACTGTTTTAATTAACACCATCAAATAATTTGTCTAACTCTTCAATAAAAGCTTGTTCAGGAAGATGATAAAAAATACCGTGCTCAGGCATACCTCGTAAAAATAGATAATAAATTCCGCCAAAATGAGTTTGATATTGATAATTAGGCAATCGTTTTTTTAAAAAACGATGCAACGCAAGGCTATAAAGTTGATATTGCAATTCATAGCGATGTTCACACATCACTCTTTCTAATGCTTTTGGCCCATAATCCTCCGCAGAATAACCTAGCCAATTTGATTTATAATCAACAATATAATATTTACCTTGATATTCAAACACTAAATCAATAAATCCTTTTAGCATACCTTGTACTGTTTCAAAATTGAGCATAGGACATTGAGAAGATAAGTTATCATAGGTTTTACAAATACTATCAAGTTGTTCACAACTTATTGCTTGACGTATAGGAAAATAAAATTGTAATTCATTAATACATTTTCCTGTTAATACATTTGATAGAACTAAACCGTGTTGATTGAGATTTGTGGATAATATTTGGTGTAACCATTCTAATAAAATCGGTTGCCAAGATTTATCTAAATTAAGTTTTACAATCGTATCGCTACATAATGCTTCGATATTCTTCTCTGAGAGATTTTCCATTATATGATGCAGTAATGTACCAACATAAGCCCCTTTGGGAAAATGATGAATATCATATTTTAACGCTGTCTCTAAAGCAGTTTGAGATTCTATCGGCTCTTCATCCCAATCGTCTGTTATTTCTGGATTGACCATCACAATAGGATGCTGTTTTTGCAGTTCGGTATAACTTGTTACACGCCAATGATTATCAAGTTTTCGTTTAAATACATTAGCCGTTAAAGATTGGTTTGGTTGATGACTAGTTGTGTATTTATCACTGATCAGCGGTAATTCCACTTGAATTAAATCACCCATTTCAGCAATATTTTTCAACTCATCCTTTAAAAGATAATGAATCGCTGATTGATTCTTCTTCATTGAAGCAAGACCAATACTACAATGATAAACTGATCGCGTCATTGCCACATAGAGTAATCGTAAGTCTTCAGCTATGCGTTCATCTTCTATCTGTTGCTTTATTTCATCTGTTAATAACCAAGCATAAGTTTGCTGAAAATCGTTATTTTTGTCATGATAAAATTGCGTATCTGCAACACGATATTGGCAGATAAAAGGTAACCAGACTAGAGGAAACTCTAAACCTTTTGATTTATGAATAGTGATAATCTTGATAAGATTTTCATCACTTTCAAGGCGCTGTTCGTGATTTTCGATATTAAAATCAGGATTAACAATCTGTTTTGTTAACCAGCGTACTAAGGCGTGTGGGCTATCTAAATCATCCGCTGCTTCTTGTAACAACTCACCTAAATGCATAAAGTTAGTTAAGATTCGCTCACCATCTTGCCGAGCCAGAATATTTTCCGCTAAATGACGTTTTTTCATCATTCGACGCAACATCACTAATACACCATAATACTGCCAGGTAACCTGATACTGCTTAAATTCTTCTACTAAACTTTCCCATTTATCTTGATCCTCGGTGATTTGTTCAAGCTCAGACATCGTCTGTCCTAATAACACTGTCATCATAGCCAAACGTAAAGCGGCTTCATTTTCTGGCATCAATACTGCTTGTAAAAGGCAAAGTACATCCTTTGCTTCATCAGATTCAAACACACTATTACGATTGGATAAATAGACACTTTTGAGACCACAGACGGCTAATTTTTGCTGAATAATCTCAGCCTCTCTACCCGTTCGTACTAAAATCGCTATATCCGAAGTCGATATTGGACGATAAGCCTTACTATCACCAATCAAAATTGAAGTGTCAGATAACCAATGAACTATTTGCTTAGCACAACAATTTGCCATCTGTTCTTGATAATCCGCTTTGGTTGTCACCTCTTCAGGCAATAAATAAGCGGTTAAAGCATTTGCTTCTTGTTCCCTAATTAGTAATGATTTTTGCTTATTTTTTTCTGCACAATTCATTGGTAAAAAAGGAATATCATTAAAAACAAACGGATTTTCATGGTAAGCAAATAATTGATTCACTGCTTTTACCATAGCTGATGAGGAACGATGATTCACATCCATCGTAAAATAGTTATCACCAGTTGAACGTTTTGCCTTAAGATAAGTAAAAATATCCGCACCACGAAAACTATAAATAGCTTGTTTAGGATCGCCTATAAATAGCAACCCCGTGTCAACACGTTTATTATCATAAATACGATCGAAGATTTGGTATTGAATCGGATCAGTATCTTGAAATTCATCAATTAACGCAACCCGATATTTACTTGAAATACTTTGTGCTAATCGTTTCCCTGTTCGTGTTACTAACGCCCGATTAAGCTGCCAAAGCAAGTCATTAAAACTTATCTCAGTGCGTTTAATTTTCTCATCATAAATGCCCTTTTGGATTATGGCTACAATATCCATTAGAATATGGCTTCGCAAATCCAGTTTACGCTTATGTAACATCTCAATTTCAGTAAAAACAAAATGATTTGGAACGGTTTTTCCTTCTTTTGTTTTACTCGTCAGAACGGATTGACAAAATTTCTCTAGCTCATTAGGTAACACAAAAGTGTGGGTTGTACTGTTTGCCCATTCTGAGACTTTTGCAAGCCAAATAGGCAAATATCGGCTACTATAGGATTGTTTACTAACTCCTGATTGATTAATGATATCCGCTAATTGATCAACATGCTTTAACCACGCTTTTTTTACCGTTTCAATCATTTTAAAATTTTGCTGATAAAATTCAGCTATAGCTTCGGCAACATTGAGGTTTAACTCAGTTTTCTCGTTATAGGTTTTCGATAAATAAGGCGTAATATCGGCTAATAATTCCGTCGGGTCTTTCCAACAGTCTCGAACTAAATAAACATATGATTTTTCAAGTGGTGTAAAATAGTAACGCCAGAAATCTTGCACGACTTGTAATTGCAATTGATACTCATCAGTAACTAATTTTTGTTCAAACAGCACTCCTGATTCGAACGCATGGCTAGTCAGTATTCTTTGACAGAAACTATGAATCGTGTAAATTGCTGCGTCATCCATTGATTGTAGAGCATCAGTTAGCCGTTGAATCGCTTGTTGACGATCAATAATTAATGCTATTAGTTGCTGATAAATAGGATCATCATGTTCACCATTTAATAATGCAAGCCTTAATTCTTGTATGTTTTGTCTTATACGTGAACGTAACTCTTGAGTGGCTGCTTTAGTAAACGTCACCACTAAAATTTGGCTAACATCAAGTGGTGTTGGATAGCTATTTTCGCCAATGCCAAGCAATAACCTTAAATATATAAAGGCAAGCGAATAAGTTTTACCAGTACCTGCCGATGCTTCGATTAATGTTCGACCTGTTAACGGTAAATCAAAGAGATTGAGTTTTCTTACTCCGCCTGATGAAACCATTCAAGCTTTCCAATATTTGTTGTTAACTCAATGCAGGCAATTGATGCCGTAGGAAACATTGGTGGAGCGACATCAGGACAAAGTTCATTAACCAAATATCCAACTAATGGAAGATGTGAAACAATAATCACTTGCTCGACACCTTGAGAAGGAAATGTCGATAATAAATTGGCGATATAGGTAGGATTACCACCTGGAACTAAAAGTTTTTCAGTTTCGACTTTTAAAACAGAGACTTGTGTCGATAATTCTGCCAGTGTTTGCTGGGCACGTAAATAAGGGCTAACTAAACCAAGATCAAATTGGAAACGTTGCTGTTTAAGCCACAGCCCTGCATGGTTTGCTTGACGAATTCCATAAGGAGTAAGGGAACGGCTTGAATCAGATGAAGCAGAATAACCTGCTTCACCATGCCGCATTATACAAACTTTCATTTATATCCAATTAGCGTAATTTTAATTGAAAAATCAGACATTCAGCACCACAACAAAAAGTAAATTTTGCCGTTAATTTAAAACCACCGTCAACTTTGTCAATACTACTGTTAATTTCGCAAGGCTCAGTTGCAACATCTTTTGCAGCTTGAGTTAAAGATGCTAATTTAGCTTGAGCTTCAGGCTCTGTCGCAAATACATGCTCGTACTCAGCGGTGCAATCTTCATTATCTATGATTGTGCCAACATCTACGCAACAACAAGCTGGAGTATCATTTGCTTTACATTTATTTAGAGAATCTGTCATGCCTTACCTCTGTTTTACCGATTAAATTGACAGTAGTATACTCTCAATCATATCTAAGGGCAAAATTCTCATCATGATTTATTTAGAATAGCTTTACTTTGATAACATTTTTTAAAAGATAAAACAGCCTTGTTATTGACTAAACGGAATCAAGAATCCAAGTGGTGATTTGAATTTTTTCAAATCAAAAAAATTAAAATAAACCTTGTCTATATGTCAGTAACGTTCATCAGCAAATAAACGATCAGTTGATAGTTAACTTTGCCTTATTTTCAGTTCTGTTAAAGTATTCTTTTGTTATGAATCCAAATCCGTTTAACCATGAAGGCGTACAACTTAGATTATTGCGATTGAATTTGATTGAGATAGTTAATGTTTCGGTAATTTTAAAAAGATTTAGAGCATGCACAAAATAAAAAAACCTCTACCAGATGGTAGAGGTTATGATGATTAAAATTTAGGTGCAGATAAACGACCGCGTTTTTTTGCAAAACTTTTATCGTTCGATTCTGCTCGGTTACTTTTACGTCCCCGTTTGGCATCAGACTGAGCACCGCTTACTAAACTCATTTTCATTGGTTGATTAAGTACACGGACTTTTTCCAAATGTTTAAGGATGTCTTTTGGCATTCCTTTTGGTAACTCAACCGTTGAATGGGTTTCATAAAGTTTAATGTTACCAATATAACGGCTACTAATATCCGCTTCATTAGCAATAGCGCCAACAATGTGACGAACTTCAATACCGTTCTCTTTACCAATTTCAATACGATACATATCCATGTCACCCACATCACGTCGTTCCCGGCGTTTTGGTGATTCTCGATTATCACCTCGTAGTCGACGCTCGCCACCACGATTATCTCGATCACGATTTTCACGAGATGGTTTAAATACCGGATCAGGTGGTAAAATTAATGGACGCTCACCTTGGGCAAGCTTCAATAATGCAGTTGCAATCGTTTCAAGATCAGCACCACTTTCAGTTTGGATTTGACTTAATATTGCTTGATATTGTTCTAAATCGTTACTTTCAAGCTGTTGCTGTACTTGCTGATTAAACTTAACTAAACGACGTTTTTCTAATAATTCTTTAGAAGGTAACCCCACTTCTGGGATTGGTTTTTTAATAGTTTGCTCGATATTTTTTAGTAAACGACGTTCACGGCTATCAACAAATAAAATTGCACGACCTGCACGACCTGCACGCCCTGTTCGCCCAATGCGGTGAACATAAGATTCTGAGTCTAAAGTAATATCATAGTTAATAACTAAACTAATCCGTTCAACATCTAATCCGCGCGCTGCCACATCCGTTGCGATTAAAATGTCTAAGCGACCATTACGTAATCGATCGAGTGTTTGCTCTCTTAATTGTTGAGTCATATCACCATTTAATGCAGCACAACTATACCCATGTTTCTCAAGCACTTCAGCAACATCAAGGGTCGCTGTTTTTGTCCGCACAAAAATAATTGCCGCATCGAAATCTTCAGCTTCTAAAAAACGAATAATTGCTTCATTTTTTCGCATTCCTCGTACTAACCAATAACTTTGTTCTATATCAGGAGCAGTTTGATTGGTACCTTTAATTTGCACTTCTTTTGGGTTATGCATAAATCGTTTAGTAATACGACGAATAGGCGCAGGCATAGTTGCAGAAAATAATGCCGTCTGATGATCTTCAGGAATAGCAGCCATGATACTTTCTACATCATCAATAAAGCCCATTCTAAGCATCTCATCAGCTTCATCAAGCACTAAACCTTTAAGATTTGAAAGATCTAATGTTTTACGATTCAAATGATCCAATAATCGACCAGGGGTACCGACTACAATTTGTGGCCCTTGTTTCAAAGCACGTAATTGCACATCATAACGTTGACCACCATATAATGGTAATACTTTGATTCCTTTCATGTATTTAGAATATTCAGCACATGCATCAGCGACTTGTATCGCAAGCTCACGTGTTGGTGCTAACACTAAAAGCTGCGGCGCTTTTAAATTGGCATCAATATTCATTAAAAACGGAATTGAAAAAGCTGCGGTTTTTCCACTACCGGTTTGTGCCATTCCAAGAACATCATTACCATTTAATAATAGTGGTATACATTCGGCTTGAATTGGAGATGGTTTGCTAAAACCAAGATCATTTAACGCATTAAGGATGTCCTCAGATAAACCAAGGTCAATAAAAGAAACTTCTTTTGTCATGTAAACTCGCTTATAAATTTATGATATATATAAACTTTCTAATTAAATTATTTTCGATCGATATTACTAAATCGATATAGTTATCTAACAAAGCTAAATAACCTATTTAATTTCTGCTTTTCCATCAAATGAAAGTATATATAAATTTATGCCAGCTCACTAAATTGAAAATTTACGATTCACAACAAAAAATCAATCTCCATAATGGTTAATCAATTTAAGTCGTGAATGTTATATGGACAAAGTTAATTTTTGTACCATACTCTGATCCGATAAAGGATAAACCAATTAGTATTATCAGATATATTAGAATAACTATTGGCAAAATCAGAACTAAACTATAACAATATTTTCACTTTTAAAACTGGCATGACCCATGTTACTTTTCCTCAAGTAACTTAATTTCATAGAGTGCCTGTTGATGTTCAACAAAGTTATAAATATTATTAGCTAAAGCATATTTAAATAACATTTTGGCACGCTCATTATTACCTTTATTTTGGTAGTATTTTCCTAAATAAAAGTAGATTTCACAAAGACGCTCAGCTAATTGCCGATTATTTTCAACGTCCTCCTGAACAATTTGCATTAACTTAGATTCATTAATTTTACCTAAATAAAATGCAATGATATTGCTACCATAAATCGTTTTATCATTTAGCTGATCATAACGATTTTGTAACATATTTAATGCTGATTTTTCATCAATTTCTTTTTCAATAAGATAAAGCCAAATAATTCTAATTGGCTCGTTGGTATCATATTGATAAAATCTAACTGCATCCCTTACAGCTGATTGATAATGACCTGTACGATACAACGTAATAGCACGATTCAAATAAGCATATGCATAAGTAGAATCCAACTCTAATGTCGTGTTGAAAGACACTAAAGCAACATCAAAATCACCTTCTCTAAGCGCATAAGTACCTAAAAAGTTATAAACGTCCGGTATTTCAGGATTGTAACTTAATAGTGTCGAAAAATCTATTTGCGCAAAGGCCTTAAAACCTAATGAATCATACACAATACCCCGCTCAAAAATGAGTTGCATTCGGGTAACAGTATCAATATCTTTCCGGGATAATTGTTGGCTGATCTGAGCAATTTTCAATTCATCATCATATGAAACTTGCTCAGGAACAGCGAGCACTAAATGAGATTTTGAACAACCTGACATAAGAATAACAGCTAACATAAAGCATAAAATCCTCAGGTTGAACAGTTTCATTTTAAAACCCCTAGTGAGTAATTTTTTATTCAGCAGTTGGTATATCTTCTATTGCTGGTTCTATAGCATCCTTCATACTTAAACGAATTCTACCTTGACGGTCGATCTCAAGAACTTTCACATTCACTTCCTGACCAACCTTCAAATAATCTGCCACTTTTTCAACACGATGATCGGCTATTTGAGAAACATGAACTAATCCCTCTTTACCACCGATAATAGATACAAAAGCACCAAAATCAACAATTCGTGTTACTTTACCTGTATAAATCTTACCAATTTCAACATCAGCAACCAAATTATTGATACGCTCCATAGCATCTTTAGCTTTGTTCGCATCGGATGCTGCAATCTTAACCGTACCATCATCAGAGATTTCAATGGTTGTGCCTGTTTCTTCGGTTAATGCACGAATCGTTGCGCCACCTTTACCGATAATATCACGGATTTTATCCGGATTAATATTCATAGTGTAAATGCGTGGAGCAAATTCTGATATTTCTTGACGCGGTTTATTAATCGCTTGATCCATTACCGTTAAAATATGCAATCTTGCACCTTTCGCTTGATTAAGAGCAACTTGCATGATTTCTTTGGTGATACCTTCAATTTTGATATCCATTTGTAAGGCACTAACACCTTCACGTGTTCCGGCAACTTTAAAGTCCATATCGCCAAGATGATCTTCATCACCTAAAATATCTGATAATACGACAAATTTATCGCCTTCTTTAACTAATCCCATTGCAATACCTGCAACTGATGATTTAATTGGCACACCTGCAACCATTAGAGCAAGCGAAGCACCACAAACAGAAGCCATTGACGATGAACCATTTGATTCAGTAATTTCAGATACTACACGCACCGTATAAGGAAATTCTTCTTGGCTAGGCATAACCGCAGCTACACCTCGTTTAGCTAAACGCCCATGACCAATTTCGCGACGTTTAGGTGATCCAACCATACCTGTTTCACCGACAGAATATGGCGGGAAGTTATAATGCAATAAGAAACGTTCGGTGTATTCGCCTGTTAATTCATCAATAATCTGCGCATCACGTTCAGTACCTAATGTTGCCGTTACTAATGCTTGAGTTTCACCACGCGTGAATAAGGCGCTACCATGTGCTCTTGGCAATAAATTAGTACGGATATCCAGTGCCCGAACCATATCTTTCTCACGACCATCAATACGAGGCTCACCGGCAATAACACGCTGACGAACAATTTGACTTTCTAAATCAATAATGATGTTCATCACTTCGTTTTCATCAAGTTCTTCATCTTGTGCTTTTAAAGTGGTTAGTACATCTTCTTTGATCAGATCGATTTGCGCATAACGAGCTTGTTTTTCTGTGATGCGGTAAGCTTCACCAAGACGATCTTTCGCTAGTTCAGAAACAGCATTGTATAATGCTTCATTTTTAACTGGTGGAACCCAATCCCATTTTTCACGATTCGCTTTCGCCACAAATTCATTAATGTTATCAATGACAACTTGTTGTTGCTCATGACCTAACACAACAGCAGCTAACATTTGCTCTTCGCTTAATAAATCTGCTTCAGATTCAACCATTAATACTGCGCTTTTCGTACCAGCGACAACTAAATCTAAACGGCTATCTTGAAGTTCTTTTACTGATGGGTTTAATACAAATTCATCGTTGATTAAACCTACTCGAGCGGCACCAATAGGGCCATGGAAAGGCACACCTGACAAGCAAAGTGCAGCTGAAGCACCTATCATTGCAACTAAATCAGGACTGACATCCGGATTGACTGACACAACTGTTGCAATAATTTGAATTTCATTAACAAATCCCTCAGGAAATAATGGACGTAATGGACGGTCAATTAAACGTGCAATTAATGTTTCGCCTTCACTTGGACGTCCTTCACGTTTAAAAAATCCCCCGGGAATACGACCGGCAGCATAGGTACGTTCTTGGTAATTAACGGTTAAAGGAAAAAAGTCTTGCCCTTCTTTGACTTTTTTATTAGCAACTACCGTAACAAATACAGCGGTATCGTCCATATTAACCATGACCGCAGCCGATGCTTGACGTGCTAAAATACCTGTTTCTAAAGTAACAGTGTGACGTCCATATTGAAATTTTTGATATGTTGGATTAAACAAAATAATATCCTCTTGTTAATAAAGCTGTTGAAATGAAAATCTCGACAGGCAGTAGTATTAAGTACAACTTATTGATTTTTTTATTTCAACTATGTAGGGTCATCAACAAAAGATTATTTCACTGTCACGACTAATGACAGATCTATAAATTATAGAGCTCTCATTAGTCGCGCGAAACATGAGATACAATCTTTTAATATGTTGATTTACAATAAACAATTTAATTTTACTTTTGAGCTGAGCATTATATCAAAGCTCAAATTTTTAACAACGAAAAAGAGGCCTAAGCCTCTTTCAAGTAGATTTTGATTAGCGACGTAAGCCTAATTTTTGAATCAATTGGTTATAACGTTCGATATCTTTACGACGTAAATAATCTAATAATTTACGACGGCTAGATACCATGCGTAATAAACCACGACGGCTGTGGTGATCTTTTTTGTGCTCGGAAAAATGACCTTGTAAATCATTAATACGTGCAGTTAAAAGAGCAACTTGAACTTCAGTTGAACCAGTATCGTTAGTTCCACGACCATATTCAGCTACGATTTTCGCTTTAGCTTCTACAGTTAGAGACATAATAAACCTCATAAAATTAATATAAAACATGGCATGTCCGATCTCTAATTCAGACACACCTCGGCATTCATATAAATATGAATTGTGCGCAATTATACTGGATTCTACCAAAATAGCAATTTGAATTGTATAGCATTAGCTTTGTTTAAGCTCAAAACCATACTCTTCTTGAATGAGTTTTTTTAACGCTTCAATATAATTTTGGGCTGACAGACTGAGTTGTACTTTTTGCGAAGTGATCCAACCAATCAAAATTTTTTCATCAACTTCAAGTGGTATGGATAAGATATCAGAACCATTTAAATCCGTACTTAACACACCTGTACTAATCGTATAACCATTTAACCCATGCAATAAATTAAACAAAGTGGCTCTATCACTCACATGAATGCTTTTTTTATGATAAACAGTACTTAAAATCTCTTCAGAAAAATAAAATGAATTATATTCCCCCTGTTCAAAAGACAAATAAGGGTAGTTTTCAAGGTCATTCAACGTTAACGATTTCATTGATGATAGTGGGTGATTGGTACTGATAAATACATGGGGTTGAGCTTCAAACAGTGGATGAAATGTTAGCCGATGTTCTTTCAGCAATCGCAGAATCACTTTTTGATTAAAATCAGTTAGATATAAAATCCCAACTTCGCTTCGTAAATTAGCCACATCAGTAATAATATCATATGTTCTGGTTTCTCTAAGGGTAAACTCATATTCATCAGTGTGATTTTTTTTGATAAGATTCACAAATGCATTAACAGCAAATGCATAGTGTTGAGTGGAAATACTGCAAAGTTGTTTTGAAGGGACTTTTTTTGAATAGTGTTGTTCTAATAATTCAGCTTGATCTAGGACTTGTTTTGCATACCCCAAAAATTCAACACCATCAGTGGATAATGAAACGCCTTTAGACGTTCGCACAAAAATTTCAATACCAAATTCCGCCTCTAATTCTTTAACTGCTGTGGAAAGACTCGGTTGGGTAATATATAAATTTTTTGCTGCTTCATTGATTGAACCTGAACGAGCAATTTCTAAAATATAACGTAATTGTTGAAGTTTCATATCATCACTTATTAAGTCTTATACGCTCATTATTAAATAATATTACGTTTACTATATACCAAAAACTTGCGTATGTGCAGTAACCTGTTGTTTTAAATTGAATGTAAGTAGTAAAAGTAATAAGATTCAATTTGTTTAAATGTGATTGGGATATATGAATAAAGGGTGAGTTGTAAATCTAAAATAATATGTTCTATGAGGAATTGTTGATAGGAATTAATGGAAGGCTCAATTTTGCAAATTGATTAAGTGAGTTAACAGGTATATTTGATGAAATATACTACTTAACATTGTTTAAATGAACAGCAACAGAATCCTTTTAATTTAATACTAAATTATATGTACAATGATAATTTATTAATCGATTTAAAAAAGTTGCATTATCATTGGATGATTCTATTTGCCATTAAATAAAAAAGTTTTCATAGATTAATTTGATGCTCATAATAGTCGAAACAGTGATTAACATGGGTCTAATTAATCTGCGACCTTTAGTTACTACCATTTTTGCACCAAGCCTTGCTCCGATAAATTGACCGATTAACATAATCAGACCAATTGACCAGACGACTTCGCCACTTAAAATAAAAAAGATTAGCCCAGCTAAATTAGAAGTAAAATTTAAAACTTTGGTATGTGCGGTTGCTTTCGTTAAATTAAAACCTGCAAGGGTTATATAAGCCACAGCGTAAAATGAACCTGCACCGGGGCCAAAAAATCCGTCATAAAAACCTATTCCTAATGCTGGTATTAGTGCAAATTGAATGATAGAGAACCGACTTTTACGATCATCTTCACCTACTTTTGGCGAAAGTAAAAAATAAATGCCCACGCTAATAGTTAGTATGGGTAGTAAAAGTTTTAAAAATTCAGCTTGAATATGGATGACTGAAATCGTACCTATAGCAGAACCAATAAAGGCAAATGCAATCGCCCACTTTTGCTGTTTTAAATCAACCATGCGTTGACGAATAAAATAGAGACTTGCGGAAAAAGATCCACCACAACTTTGTAATTTATTTGTTGCTAAAGCACTAGCAGGAGGCAATCCAACAGCTAATAAAGCTGGCACAGTTAATAAGCCTCCACCACCAGCGATGGAATCAATAAAGCCGGCTAAAATGGCGATGGCAAATAATAAAACGAGTATTTCATAACTCATAAACGATTGCTCATCATAAATTGACATCGCTGCATTGTGCCCGATAACGGAGATAGTGATCCATAAGAACAATAGCCACCATTGCCTCTGCTATCGGAACCGCACGTATACCTACACATGGGTCATGTCGCCCATGAGTAGAAACGTCAACCGATTCACCAAATACATTTATCGAACGACCTGATATTTCGATACTTGGCGTGGGTTTCAGCGCAATATTGGCGATAATCGTTTGCCCGGAACTTATCCCGCCTAAGATACCACCAGCATGGTTAGATAAAAAACCATTTGGTGTGATTTCATCTCGATTTTCACTTCCTCGTTTAGTGACAACCGCAAATCCGTCGCCAATCTCTACCCCTTTTACTGCATTAATGCTCATTAAAGCATGGGCGAGTTCAGCATCTAATTTATCAAAAACAGGTTCCCCCAATCCTACTGGAACATTTTCAGCCACAATACACACTTTAGCACCAATCGAATCTCCTTCTTTTCGTAACGATCTAAGCAATTGATCGAGCGATTCAAGTTTCGATTCATCTGCACAAAAAAATGGATTTTGTTCAACTTGCTGCCAATCTTTTAATTCGCACACAATATCTCCCATTTGTGCCAAATATCCACGTATTTGAATACCGAATTTTTCATGTAGATATTTTTTGGCTATTGCTCCTGCAGCAACACGCATCGCTGTTTCACGGGCAGAGGAGCGCCCTCCTCCCCGATAATCTCTTATCCCATATTTGTTGTGATAAGTGTAATCTGCATGGCTAGGTCGAAAAATATCTTTTATTTGGCTATAGTCTTGCGAACGTTGATCGGTATTTTCAATCATTAAACCAATGCTGGTACCCGTTGTTAGACCTTCAAAAACACCTGATAATATTTTAACTTGATCAGGTTCTCTGCGTTGAGTTGTATAACGAGATGCGCCTGGACGACGGCGATCTAGATCTATTTGTAAATCTGATTCCGTTAATGTAAGGCCTGGTGGTACACCGTCGACAATACATCCTAATGCAACGCCATGTGATTCACCAAAGGTTGTGACTTTAAATAATTTTCCGATTGAGTTTCCAGACATAATAACCTTATTCCGATTAATGCATAAATTTATTTAAAATAGTGATGATATTTAATCAAGTCTTGTTGTGTTATGGAAAACACGCCGAAACCACCACGCTCAAAGTCTATCCAATTGAATGGAACATCTGGATATTGTTCTTGCAAACTAATCCAACTATTCCCTACTTCACAAATAAGAACGCCTTCAGGTGTTAAATAATTTGTTGCATCATGCAAAATTCGTTTTACTAAATCCAATCCATCAAATCCAGCTTCCAGCGCCAGTTTCGGTTCATATAAATATTCTTCAGGTAAATCATTCATATCCTCATCATCAACATAAGGTGGATTGGAGACAATGAGATCGTACTGTTTTACCGGTAAATCATCAAAAAGATCCGATAAGATAGGCGTAACTTGAAAGTTCATTTCGTGCAAATTGATATTGGTTTGAGCAACATCAATTGCCTCAAGCGAAATATCAGTAATATCAACATGCGCTTCTGGAAAAGCATAAGCACAAGCAATACCAATGCAACCACTCCCGGTACAAAGATCTAAAATATTTCGAGGCGGTGTGGTTAGTAGCGTTTTAAAATGATTATCAATTAATTCACCAATCGGTGAACGAGGTATTAAAACTCGTTCATCAACATAAAAGCTATGCCCACAAAACCACGCTTGATTCGTTAAATAAGGAGTTGGAACACGATCGTCAATTCGCTTTTGAATAATATCAAACAGAAACTGCCTTTCTTCTTCCGTCAGATTGGCTGCGTAAAATTCTGGAGGAATAGATAATGATAAGCCTAAACTGGCTAAAATAAGTTGTTTTGATTCATCGATAGGATTATCCGTTCCATGTCCTAAATAAATATCTGATTGACTGAGTTGTGAAGTTGTCCAGCGAATAAAGTCCTGAACGGTACTTAAGTTTTCCATAATGGCTCCAAAAGATCGAGGAGAGGGAGATATTAATTATTACTTCAGGGCTACTTTACTCAAACAAAAATTGCCAAGCAAACGTAATCATCACTTCTGAGATGGAGGCTAAACCTATTAGTTCTTACTTTTCAAAAAATACTACTCATGTCGAAAAGGAAGTTCTAGCAAATGATTGTTAATCAGACTACTAGTTATAGCTGTAGTTCCAGAAAATACCTGAAATAATCGAAAAATAAAATTTACTGTTTTAATTCTAGTAAATATTAACAAAATAATTCAATTTGTCCAATTTTGCTTTCACGCAGTTAGGATAAAAATTAGAAACTATTTGCTCTAGAAAAAGGTTTAAATAGTGTTCAGATTCAATATACGTATCGTAAATGAGTATTCTCCTTTTAATTTATTTAACGGGGGTTATCTTCATTAATATTAACAAAAATTATTTGTTAACATTGAGGATAATGGTTTTTAAAAATTTTATTTATAACGCGAACAACGCTAATTACATGTTTAGTCAATAAAACTGAAAAAAATTATTATTTAATCAGTTGATTAACATGTCATTATCAAAACATATGAAATATGCATCTATTTTATTGCACATTTATCCAATAATTTTATATTAACTCACAATTAAAATAATAATGTGCAATACGTGATCTTCATCACGTATTCAATAATGTTTAATTAATTTATGTTGCTAGAGTCTTTAAAAGGTATCAATTAGTGACTACACATAAATTGCGTATTGTTTTTGGGTGCAATCTCCTGACAATAATATTGCTGCCAACCTTCAATTATGGCTCGGTTATAGCCGATTGCGTTGGTGAGACGGTAATAATCTTGTTGAGAAGACTTTGCAAGTCGTAAGGCTTGCTCAGCAATATCGCCGGTGGCGGCACTATTTCGTTCAAGGGTGGCGACTTTGATGCGCAACTCGACAAGACCATTATCCACATCATCACGTAAACTGTCTGTTTTAACCTGTTCATCTTTTATTGTCTCAATGATAGTTGACTCAATTTGTTTAATGGCATTATTATTTTGTTGATATGCTTTAAATTGCGCTTCTAACGTAAGGGTTTTAGTGATAGCTATTTGTTCATCCTTCCAACAGCGATACGCAAAATAGAGCGCAAAAAAAGTGATAAAAATACAACAATACGGTAATATTTTAGGGAGTAACGTAAACTTGCTCATCACATCAAACCTTTTAAATACACTGTTTTACCGCCATTTTTAACTGCAGTGAGTACTATTTGACGGTTTTTGGTTGGACTAAATCCGATATGCACCCATTGATTATGCTCCTGAATAAGCTTGTCAAACACGACCCCTGCATCTATCAATCGTTGACAGATTTGTTTCGGTGTGCCGAATGGCGAACGGAAGTCAACCGCCAAACCTTGAGTATGTGCACTACTTGCCACCCCGCCTACCCGGGCATTTAATGCCGGACAACGGTAACCGGAAGTAATGATGATTGGGTGCTCAAGGGCTTTTCTGACCAGTTCAAGTTTTATTGCTGTTAATTGGATATTGGGCATCAGTGCTGCCGGTACTGAATTGTCTATTTTTAGTCGACTGGCGGTCAGTGAATAAGTAAACTCTTCCAGTTTGAAGTGTTCAGTCAATTTCATTTGTTTTAATTTCCTCTCAATTATCATGTCCACGTGTTTTTTTTAATAATTGTTCTTCAAGTGTTTTGATTAATGTGGCACCTGACCATCCCGCTAACCCAGCCACACCGCCAGCCAGTTCAAACTGCCAGTTAAAGTAACTTGCCGCTAGCAAAACCAAACCGCCAGCAAAAGTTGAAATAAAGATCTGAGCAATTAAAATCATCAGATTGAACTTATTACCATTGATAATTTGATAGCAATAACTTGCAAGTGAACCAAGTAAAGTGATAAAAAATAAATAAACGACAACATACCAATTGATATGGTCAGGCTCTTTGATTGGCATAGGTTTCATCTTCATCGTGAGCCTCCTGCTGAGGCAGTTAAAAATAAGAAAGGGTTACGCAGCACTTATGTATAAATTATTTTCTGAGATTGCTCTGCGAACCCGTTGAATTGTGATAACTGATAGTTAAATCGTAGACATAAAAAAACCGCAATGAAGCGGTTTAATAAAAAAGACTTATATTAAAGAAGTTTATTTAATTTATTTTGATTATTTTATATGAATAAACAGGATGTTAAATAACATATTGCAAATTAAAGGCAATAAAAAAGCCCGCTTAGCGGGCTTAAGTAACAATTCTTGATTTTGAGATAATTATACATACATTAGCGTACGTTGTCAAGATTAACTATCCCATTTTTTAAAACACTAAATGTTGCAATAACTCCAGTTCAGTGCCGGTTAACATCGTTTGCATCGATAATGCACCAATAATGTAACTTTCACCACTACTTTTTATTTTTCGGATATTACCTTCACTACAAGCTAAATCCTGAGCTATTTGACGTAAATTTTTAGGTTTAATGATTAATGTAGACGATTTTTGTGTTTTATTTCTTTCGATATAAATATGATCATCGACAATCATTTCATCACCATAATAGAATTTGATGAGAACTTTCGCTTCTTCTTTTATTTTCGCTATTTTGCTATTTTTCATTGTCGAGATAATTGCATCAATAATTAATCCATCTTTATCTAAACAGACTTGTTTATATTCCTTTTTCTGTGATTGATAAAGACTAAAACCTTTTCGTTGTATGTAAGCTTCTTTTCTAGCCCAATTACCCCATCTGGTTAATACTTGAGTAATATCATAATCAGCGTTCAAGCTTACTTTATTGAGCCATTGTTTCGGGGTAGGACATTCTTCAACATTGATCTGTTTTGCTAGCATTATTCACCTCAGGTATTATTTTATTTCTAATCAAAAATTTGTATTTATGCGTCAGTAATAGTTATTTAAATTATTAATCCGCTATTTATTTGCTTGCTGCTTTTATTAACTTTGTTATTAACATGCTTGTTCATTGAATGAAAAATTAAAATCAGCGCTTAAACTCTTCCTTTACTTTATTAAGTTCATATTGATTAATATGTCTTCGACGGTATTCATAAAGTTGTTCAATAAGTTTTTCTGCTTCTTTTATTTTTTCATCAATAGCATCTAATTGTTGTTGAGGCGTCATTTTTTTTCTTCCATTCTGATAATTTATGTTATTAATGTTATCAACAATAAACGGCAAAATCAATAACTATTGTTATTTAAATTTAACTTTAACAATATAATTTTATACAAAAACAGAGATAATTTATTTAAAATCAATTAAATGAAATAAAAATGTTTATTTGCATCTATTAAAATTCGATAACAAATCCTTTTTTGATAACTTTAGATATTGACACATTTAATAACTTATATTATCATAATCACCATCAAAACTAATTGAGTTACCAAAAAATTAGCAATACTTCGAGTTACTAGTGGGGTAATAAGATTCAAGTAGCTAGCAGGGGCATATGAACATTCTGCAGTTTTGATGAGATATTGAAAGAACAATTCATTTAATATGATTGTTATTAGATATCTGATAAGTGAAACAATGGTTACATTTCACACTCTTTTGCCCCGAAATCGGGGCTTTTTTAGAGGTTATTATGACTAATCGAGATTTTGTAAAAACAGAGAGAAGATTAAAAGATCGATTTCACAATGATTATCAATTAACACACAGTGAAATTCAATTTGCCCTTTTGTGTACTTTTATTCTAATTATCGGTAGTTTATTTGGATTTTTTTATTGGATTTTACAAATTGCAACGAGTTAAGTGATGAATAGATTATATCAGTTAGTTGAGAATGGCTATGAGCGAAATTATTGGAAAATGATGGAGCGCATTGAGGCTCAAGATGCGATAGAAGAATGGATTGATGAACGAGCGTCTACACTTATTAAAAACTTTAGTAATGAAAATGATTGTCAAATACTTGAACTGATAAAATCAAAGCTCGATAATCACGCTGTTAATGTTGATATTTACCATCAGTTCATTATTGATATTTGTTATTCGCAAGCTAAACAAGAATTAAATAATAAATTATATTAATTGATAAGTCACTTTATTCAAACTAACTAAATTTTCATAATGAGTTTATAAAACAATCAAATAGAATTCTGATAACTCATAAGTTTGAATAATATATGGCGGTGAGGAAGGGATTCGAACCCTTGATACGTTGCCGTATACACACTTTCCAGGCGTGCTCCTTCAACCACTCGGACACCTCACCGTTTTATAGAGCCTGCTTTATATTGGCAGGCTGCATACTATAATGATCGTAACAAAATTTTTCAAGTATTTTTAATTCATGCACACAATAATACCGAAAACAGCAATCACCCCCAACGAGGCGATTACAGTTAATAATGCATATTTTAAATCTGTATTCATACTTTATCTCCTATTTTTATTTATTCGCTTTTGTTGTCTATCTTACGGAAATATTGAATGAAGTTATTTCTTCATCACCTTGCCGTAACGCAACATTTGCGTAATTTGGAACAAAATCCAGTAATATTTCAATTGCCTCATCTAAATAAGCATCGGGTTTTTTATAATCCTTAGGTAGATCTTCCATTTTTTTAATTGGCGATAAGCCAGCACGATTTAAACGCTCATTCATTCGTCGTAAATCACGATCTTCATCATTTTTTTGTTCTGCTTCACGCTCTTTCTTATTTAACGAAACAATATATTGGCTATCTTTTTTATTGTTGAATCTTTTTATATCTTGTTCAAGATAAATAAACTCAGGATTATTTGCAATTCGCGATAAATGCTCTTTTTTAAGTTTCGATAACATTGGTTTAAGATTTGCAACTTTAGTATATTTTGCCGAAGGTATCTTATCCCATGGCAAAGCATTATCTAAGAATCGTTCACCTGTTTCATCAACATACTTAGTTCTACTCATTTCAATGTCTGGTTCAACACCTTTTAACTGCGTACTACCACCGTTAATGCGATAAAATTTTTGAACCGTATATTGAACGCCACCCAATTCTGGCCAATCAGGATGTAAACTTGCATCCACTGGATAAGCAATATTTCGAGATGTTTGAACTGTACCTTTACCATAAGTCGTTTCACCTACAATTACGGCACGTCCGTAATCTTGCATTGCTGCAGAAAATATTTCGGAAGCAGACGCACTATATCGATTAACCATAACAACAATTGGACCGGAATACTTGATGCCTTTATTTTTATCGTCATAAACTGTCACTTTTTGTAAGTTATCGCGTACTTGAACAACAGGGCCTTTATCAATAAATAATCCAGTTAATAGGATAACTTCACCGAGCGAACCTCCCCCATTGTCACGCAAATCAATAACAAGACCTTTTAAGTTTTCTTTATTAGCTTGCGTTAATAATGATTCCACTTTATCTGTTAATCCAATATAGAAACTTGGAATCTCAATAACCCCGACTTTTCCTCGTTCATTATCGATGATCTTCAATTTTGCTTCTCTATCTTCGAAATGAATTTTATCGCGAGTTAATTCTATAACTTTGGGTTTACTATTGTTACCTGCTGGTAAAATTTCTAATTTAACTACTGTCCCTTTCGGTCCACGGATTTTATCAACCACATCATCTAAACGCCAACCAATCACATCTTCTATCGCAGCGTTATTTTGACCTACACCGATAATTTTATCACCCACAGCAAGTTGCTTACTTTTCTCAGCTGGACCACCAGTTACAAATGACATAATTTCAGTATAATCATCTTTTTGACTTAGGGTTGCGCCTATACCTTCTAATGATAGACTCATTTCAGAATCAAAATCACGTTTTTTACGTGGTGCCAAATAACTTGTATGAGGATCAATTTCACGAGCAAAAGCATTCATGAAAACTTGAAAAGCATCTTCAGTGTTTGATTGAACTAAAGTTCTTAATACACGGTTATAACGTTTGCTTAGTATATCTCGTATCTCTTGTTCATTTTTACCGGATAAAGATAAGCTCAGTTCATCATATTTAACTCTTTTATTCCAATAAACATCAAGTTCTTTCTCTGAACTTGCCCACGAAATATCTTCCCTTTTGAAATCGATACTATCCTTAGATGAAAAATCCATTGGGCGAGCGAGTACTTTTAAAGCATATTGATAACGTTTATATCGTTTTTGAATAGCTAGATTATAAATATCGTAAGCTAGTTTTAAGTTACCATCTAATAATTCTTGACCTATTGATTCTTGCTTACTTCTAAAACGATTAATATCACTTTGCGTAAATATCGCTTTATTTCCGTCTAATAATTTGAAATAACGATCAAAAATTTTAGCTGAAAAGGCACCATTCAAATCAAAATTACGGTAATGTGCTTGAGTAAAATAATTCGTTACTCGATTCGCTACGATTTGATGGATTTCATCTTGTTTTAAAGTGGGTAGTTGTTCAGCTGTAGGTTGCTTAGCATGAGCACTGTGGCTAACTATAAACATCACTAAGCTTAATTTTAAAATACCTTTTAATAAGTTACTCATGGCAATTCTCTATTTAATTATGTGCTCAGGTTTAACGGTTAATTGCATACCAGAGCCAACTTTTACTTTGATATGATCTTTTTCAATATTGACGATTTGTACCTTTAATGTTTTATTACTTAAACTCACTTTGACAAAATCACCAATCTGTAGAGTTTTGGGCGCTTTCTGTAAGGAAGAATGAACTAAGTTAGGTTTCAAATCTGTTCGCTTTTTAAAATTCTCTTTAGCCTTACCTTTGCTTTCTTTTAATTGTTGCTGTGCATAATCCATTTGTTGTTGGGTAATTATTTCGCCTTCGTTACCATCTAAATCAACACGATGCACGCCCGTTTTAAGACAATATAAGTATCGCCAATTATTAGTATAAACCCGTAAAGCAATGCGAAGCTTTGTTTTGCTAAGTTCTTCTTTACCGTCTAGGCGAGAAAGAATATCTTGAAAGATACCTATTTTCAGAGGTTTGGCTTCACCTTCAAGACTAAAACATTTCGGAAACTGTTGAGCCAGATAAACAATAATTTCTTTACTGTTTGTCAATTGAAATTGCTTTTCCATTCTTTTCGCCGTCTCGACTAAACTATTAGAACGAGGTGAAGAGTGCACATTTGCTCCAGTTTTATCTTTATTCTGTTTTTTAGATCGTTGTTTAGCTTTTTCTTTACTAATCTTTAGCTGCTCCTGAGCAAGATCCATCTGTTCTTGTGTAATAACTTCATGATCATGTCCATTCAAGTCTATCCGATATTTACCTGTTTTAATACTATGCAAATAACGCCAACTTGTTGTATAAGAGCGTAATGCTAAACGTAGTTTAGATTTACTCAATTCTTGATTTGAATCTAATCGTGAAAGAATATCTTCAAATATATCTATTTTTAATGGTTTAGCTTCACCTTCAAGCGTAAAACAATTAGGAAATAGTTGAGCTAAATAAGCTATAATTTCTTTATTATTTGTCAATTGAAACTGTTTTTCCATTAGTTTTTCCGTAGCATTAAAATTTTAAATTATGAAAGGGAAATATTGGGTTTTTATTTTGTGCTAATAGTTTTGAGTATTTTTCAAATTTCTGATTACTAGCTTCTGGCTGTTGCTTAACATACCGTATTTTTTTCTGATTAACCTCATCTTTTCTGCTTTCAATCCTATTGGGCTTAAACCGTTTAAAAAGGATTATGAAACTTTTTAAATTCCACCTTTTTATAATATCGATATTTAAGATAATTCGTGATTTAACTTTACTCATTATTTCATAGACTTTCAAACGATAAACAATATCGCGTAAAATATCAATCTTTAACGGTTTTGTTATCGTTTGAAAAGTGAAACAAATAGGAAACTGCTGAACTAAATAAGCAATAATCTCTTGACTATCTGTTAGTTGAAATTGTTTTACCATTTGTTATTCCGTTGCAACAAGTTTCCTAATCTTAAGGCGCTAAAGTATATATCAGCTTATGCAATAACACCTAATCATCTTTTTTATTATGTTTTTTGATGAAAGACATAAAATCTTTGATACCATTTCGCATTAACCATGAGGCAACAATGGATTTTTCTTCTGCGGTTAACTGGTCAAAAGCTGTCATCCAAAGTTGAAAAGGTTCGATTGGAGGTATTACATAACTCGCACTCTCTTCTTCAATATATAATGCTTTTTTGACATCAAAAGGTAAACTGCCAATATGGTATTCAAGCGCTTTACCACGAACACCTGTACGTTTACGTGATGTCCATTTTTCGGCTCTTGCTTTACGATTTATACCTTGTATTGTCGAAGGCATCCCTGCAATGTTTGATAGCTCTTTTGATGAGAACCATTCTTTCATTTTAACCATCCTACTTTTAAATAACCAGAAAAAAATACAGAAATTTAAGAAACTTTGATACAATAATTAAGAAACTAATTATTAAAACTTTTAAGCCTTTCATAAGCAAATTACTAGTTTTAATAACTTAAAATCATAACATAGATAATCAAAGTTATAAACTAAGAGGGAATAAAAAAATGGAAATTAAATCCAGCGACTGGCATCAGGCCGATATTATAGCTGCATTAAAAAAGAGAGGGACAACGTTATCTGAACTATCTCGTCAATCGGGATTTAGTTCAACAACTCTTTGCAATGCTCTTGTCAGACCATGGACTAAAGGAGAAATTATTATCGCAACAGCCCTTGATTTAGAGCCTAAAGAGATATGGCCTAGCCGTTATATTGATTTCAAAACTAATCGCCCAATTAAACGAGTGGTAAGAAATATAAAAAGAAAATCAACATCACATAAAGTTGAAAAAAACAAGGAATAAATTCTTAAGAAATAATATGGAAATATAAAGAAATTTATAATCCTATATTTCCATATTATATGCATTTATTTTCTTAATATTCATTTTGTATTATTTTTATTGAAAACGATAAAACAATCATTGTTGGCTTAAATATTTTATTTGGCTTACTTATCAAATAGATAATTGATAAATAATTTACATATTAAATCAGCTTGAATTGTTTATTTTATTCCGTTCAATAAGAATTGTTATGCCTGTGCTTTAAAGGATTATATTGAGCAAGATATTTTTTAGAAATATAACATAGTTAACATGGTGAAAAAACTTTGTTCGAAAAGGAAATAATTAATTTATCAAAAACTCTTTTAGAAAAAGCATAAGTAATAATATAAAGTTATAGATACAAGAAAAACTTAACAGGTTATTCAATAATGGTAAAAAGCAGATTTTTAATAGTTGAAACAAATAACATTGACATTCCGTGCTCATCAATTCACTGAATTATTAAAGTATTTGAAAAATAAAAATGGACGTTAAATTCATTTAATTTTTTAATAATTTCGAGAATTTATGATGTAACGCACTAACATAACCTAATAATAATTCAATCTTCGTAACATGACGAATAATATAATCATTCCTTTTATAAATCACTCAACCGTTTTAAAACAAAGATTCTTTGCTAGACAAAAAGAAACATTCCGCTATACTTACTGCCGAAATTAACCAGACAATCGCTGCTTTGTTGTAGTCCTTGTAAAAGAGGAGACAAACAGAGGGGAGGAAAGTCCGGGCTCCATAGGGCAGAGTGCCAGGTAACGCCTGGGGAATTTTGGCGTGAGCTAAAATTTACGACTAGTGCAACAGAGAGTATACCGCCGATGGCTTATATTTAAGATCAGGTAAGGGTGAAAGGGTGCGGTAAGAGCGCACCGCGCAACTGGTAACAGTTGTGGCACGGTAAACTCCACTCGGAGCAAGGTCAAATAGGGATTCATTGGCGCGGCCCGCGTTGAATCCGGGTAGACTGCTTGAGCTAATGCGTGAGCATTAGCCTAGAGGAATGATTGTCCACGACAGAACCCGGCTTATCGGTTAATTTCAATTTTTCTCTTGAGGATTCCCGTTTTCAGCAACATTAGCTTGCTTCTTTTTAGTTAGCCAACGTTTTAAAGCTAGCCAGATTGAGAAGATCAATCCTAAAATCAATAAAAATGCAGGAATAAGCATTAAAAGTGACATGATCTGCTTCTCATAGGTTTTAAAAATTGGTGATAAACCAAATAGATAACCTAATGTAACAATCAAGAAAATCCATAATGTTGCACTAATCCAATTATAAATATGAAATTTTCTGCTATGTAACCCAGACAATCCCGCCATCATCGGTAATAATGTTCGTACAAAGGCGATAAAACGACCAATAAATAGGGCTTGTAATCCATATTTATGGAATAAAACTTCAGATTTATGATGATATTTTTCAGGTAAGTGTTCCATCCAACCTTTTACAAGTTTGGTATTACCTAACCAAAGGCCTTGTATATAACCTAGCCAAGTTCCTAAGGCAGCAGCAGCTATTAATATGACATTAATTAACCCGAAATGGAAAACATCAAGACTAATTAGCACTCCTGTTAAAAACAGTAAACTGTCACCTGGTAAAAAAGCCGCCGGCAATACACCATTTTCTAATAATATAATAACAAATAACATACCATATAATGTCCACAAGACATTAGGGTTTGAAAGTGTTGCAACATCCATATTTATAAAAGCTTGATAAAGAGTAATGATTGTTTCCATTTATTTTAAAATCCTATTCATCTAAGTTATTAGTGGTTAATAGTACCACCTACAGTTAAATTATTCACTTTCAATGTTGGTTGCCCAACACCTACCGGTACACTTTGTCCGGCTTTACCACAGACACCTACGCCAGAATCTAATGCAAGATCATTGCCTACCATAGATATTTGTTGCATCGTTTCAATGCCGGAACCAATAAGCGTTGCACCCTTTACCGGAGTAGTAATTTTGCCTTTTTCAATCAAATAGGCTTCTGAAGTAGAAAAAACAAATTTACCTGATGTTATATCCACTTGTCCACCTGCAAAATTAGGTGCATAGAGACCATAATCAACACTGCTGATAATCTCTTCAAAACTTGAATTACCTGGCAACATGTAAGTATTCGTCATGCGTGGCATTGGAAGACAAGCATAACTTTCTCGACGCCCATTACCTGTTGAGTGGGTATTCATTAACCGAGCATTAAGCTTATCGAACATGTAACCTTTAAGTAAACCATTCTCAATAAGTACAGTTTTTTGACTTGGTGTACCTTCATCGTCAATAGTCAACGAGCCACGGCGATTTTCTATCGTTCCATCATCTACGATGGTACAAAGTTCAGAAGTCACTTGTTCACCGATTTTATTTGAGAATACAGAACTATTTTTACGGTTAAAATCACCTTCTAACCCATGCCCTACTGCCTCATGCAATAATACTCCAGGCCAACCAGCCCCTAAAATTACAGGCATTGTCCCAGCAGGTGCCGCTTTTGCCGATAATAAAACTAAAGCTTGTCTTACTGCCTCGTGAGCAAAACTGTCAGCTACGGTTTCTGAGGTTTTCGGATTAATGGTTAAAAAATGCTCATAACCAAAACGACCACCTCCTCCACTTGATCCTCGCTCACGTTTACCATCTTGTTCAACTAACACTGAAATAGATAATCTTACCAACGGTCTAATATCCGCACACAACGTACCATCAGTTGCAGCAATTAAAACATCTTCATAGCTACCTGTTAAACTTACTGAAACTTCAGTTACTTTAGAATCTAAAGAACGAATCAATTTATCAAGATGTTTTAACAACGCAATTTTTTGTTCTTGGCTAAAACTGTTTATTGGATTTAAAGAATGATAAATCGGAACGGTATCAACGTTTTTAAGTGGTGTGACTAAAACAGGTGCTTGCACTTTAGTAATCGAATTCGCTGCCACTACACTTTGCTCTAAACGCATTAAAGATAGCTGATCCGTATAAGCAAATCCTGTTTTTTCACCAACAATAGCTCTAACTCCGACACCTTGATCACGATGAAAAGAGGCATTTTTAATAATGCCATCCTCAATAGACCAACTTTCATAAAAACCCGATAAAAAGTATAAATCGCCATAATCAATTTGTCTTGAACTCAACATATCTAATAAACGCAAAATATCCGTTTGACTTAGATTATTTGGTTGGAGTAATCGATCACTTACTTCAGTTACAATCATAAATTCCTTTATATTTTCTTCTAAATTAAATACAAGTTTAAAGTTGGTAATACCTATTTGATAGATTAATGTTTATCTCAAGAGTAAACGCTCTACAATGAAATATATTGTTCATTTTTGATATTTCAATACCTTATAGGATTTACATCAATACTACATCATATTGTTCTTGGATATAAAGTGGTTCAACTTTAACTTCAACACGTTTTCCAACAAACACTTTAACTTCAGCAAGTGCATGCGATTCATCATTGTTTAACGCATTAGCAACTGCCGCTGAGGCATACACCAATAGATATTCAGAACGATGTGCTTTATGAACTCGAACTATTTCACGTAATATTTCGTTACATACTGTTTCAACTGATTTAACAATACCTCGCCCCTTACAAGCAGGACATTCTTCACATAAAATATGTCCTAAACTTTCACGGGTACGTTTTCTTGTCATTTCAACCAAACCTAGACTTGAAAATGAATTAATCGTTGTTCTGGCTCTATCTTTTGATAGAAAGTCTTGCAGTGATTGGAGTACACGTTCTTGATGCAAACTTTGTTGCATATCAATGAAATCAATAATGATAATACCACCCAAATTTCGCAAACGTAACTGACGAGCAATAGCAATGGTTGCTTCAATATTGGTATTAAAAATTGTCTCTTCAAGATTTCGATGCCCGACAAATGCCCCAGTGTTAATATCAATCGTCGTCATGGCTTCTGTTTGGTCAATAATTAAATATCCCCCTGACTTCAATTTAACTTTACGATCAAGTGCACGTTGAATTTCATTTTCTGTATCGTAAAGATCGAATATTGGCGCACTTCCACGATAATGTGATAATTTGTCCGTGACTTCAGGCATAAATTCTTGGGTAAACTCAACTAGCAAATCATAGGTCAATTTTGAGTCAACTAAAATTCGCTCAATAGGGTCACCAACGAAATCACGTAACACGCGTTGAGATAATTGTAGTTCACCATATACCAAGTTTTTTGTGGTAGGTCGAGCCATACGCTCTTGAATCTTTGACCATAGCCGTTTTAGAAAATTAGCATCTTGTTCTAATTCATGGGCGCTTGCACCTTCCGCTGCGGTTCGAACGATAAAACCACCTTGTTCAGTGACATATTGCTCAACAATTTTTTTTAATCTTTCTCGTTCTTCTTCGCTATCAATACGTTGTGAAGTCGCCACATGGGCTGAATTAGGACCAGGCATTAAAACTAAATAGCGGGAAGGTAAGGTAATATCAGTAGTCAATCTTGCACCTTTAGTACCTAAGGGATCTTTGACGACTTGTACCATTATATCCTGCCCTTGACGGACAAGTTCTGAGATATCTTTAACTTGAAATTGCTCTTGTTCACTATCTGAAACACATTCAGTATGTGGCATAATGTCAGAAGCATGTAAAAAAGCTGCTTTTTCAAGACCTATATCGACAAATGCGGCCTGCATACCTGGTAATATTCGGATAATCTTTCCTTTATAAATATTACCAACAATACCTCGTCGTGATTCACGATCGACATGAATCTCTTGTAAAACACCATCTTCAATATAAGCGACACGCGTTTCTGAAGGAGTGACATTCATTAATAGCTCTACAGACATAAAAATTTCCTTGATTGAAAGTCAATTAATTGATCGCATAACGTCGTCTTACAAGTCGCAAAAATAGGTAAATTACTATCCATAATAAACTGTCAATCAAACTTGATAGTAAAATAAGTGGGGACATAGTTATAATGTGATAAATAGCTATCTGAAATAATATTAATAATAAATTATAACATATTGAGATACCAAATATGATGAAGGATTGCTGCCATAATGCTAAATTACGCACCAATTGATATCTAAAAATTAATAGATAAGCAATTATCGAAAAAATGAACGCATGGATACCCAATATCGTACCAGAAAATAGATCCATGACAAGCCCAAAAATAAAAGCAGTACCTATTCCAACACGATGTGGTAAAGCAATAAACCAGTAAGCCAATATTAACATCAACCAATGAGGTTTAAAAATATTGTAAGATGACGACCAAGGTATAATTTGCAAACACAACCCAAAAAATAGGGTAATCCAAATAATTAATATTCCTCTATGGCTCCTCATGTTTTACTCCTTGGTCACCCCATAGTAACAATAGATAACGCAGACGTTTTAAATCGGCTGTTGGTGTTGCTGAAATAAGTGGGGATGAATCGCTAATATCAATCTTCACTGATGTCACTATCGCTACAGGGTATCCTTCAGGAAATCGCCCATCTAGTCCAGAAGTGACTAAAACATCCCCTACTTTAATGTCAACATTATTCGGTAAAAAATCAAGGGTGAGATCATTGTTACATCCATTACCGACAGCAACCATTGATATATCATTTCTTTGTATTTGAACGGGTATTGCATGTTGATAATCACAAACTAAAATAGCTCTGCTAGTGTTCTGTGCGATTTCGTAAATTTGCCCAACGATACCCTTTTCATCAATGATAGGTTGCCCTATATATACACCATCATTTTTTCCTTTATTGATTACTACCTGATAAGCATATGGGTTAGTATCAGCCAATAAAACTTGTGCAGCCATTTTATGCTCTTCATGCCATAAAGGTGCTTTTAATAACTCTCTCAACCGATTGTTTTCATGTCTCAAATGTTCAAGCAACAAAAGATCTGCTTTTTTATTCATTAACTCTTCATTTAATTTTTCATTTTCAGAGGCTAACTCTTCTCGTGTTTTTGCCATTTCATGAAGTGAATCAAACGAAGCCCTAGGTGAATTTGAAACATGATAAAGTGGTGAAACAATACTATCTAAGTAATAACGAACTTCGTTAAAAGGACGATAATTTATATCAAGTATTATTAAGATCAAAGCGAGCAATATTGAGGTCAATAATTGCACACTAAGAGGAGAACGATTAGAAAAAAGTAATTTCATTGTTCAGTACTTACCTATAAAATACTCAAGTTAAATTTGAATAAAGATATGTTTCCGCCGAGAATATCGACGGAAAAAAGTAAGATATTTAGCTACCATTTTATTGGATTACAATTAAATGATAGCTGAGGCAATAGTTATTCTTCACTAAACAGATCACCGCCATGCATGTCAACCATATCAAGCGCTTTACCGCCTCCTCTAGCAACACATGTTAGTGGATCTTCCGCTACAACTACATGAATACCTGTTTCTGCTGATAACAATTTATCAATATTACGTAATAACGCACCACCACCAGTTAAGACCATTCCATGTTCAGAAATATCTGAAGCAAGCTCAGGTGGACATTGCTCCAGAGCAACTTTAACAGCACTAACAATACCACTTAATGGTTCTTGAAGGGCTTCTAAAATTTCATTTGAATTTAAAGTAAAGCTACGTGGCACACCTTCAGCTAGATTACGCCCACGAACTTCAATTTCAAGCACTTCATCACCAGGGTATGCACTACCAATAAAATGTTTGATTTTTTCTGCAGTTGCCTCACCAATAAGTGCGCCATAATTACGACGAACATAATTGATAATGGCTTCATCAAATCGGTCACCACCAATACGTGCGGAAGCAGAATAAACAACGCCATTAAGCGAAATCACGGCAACTTCAGTTGTTCCACCGCCGATATCAACCACCATCGAGCCCGTAGGTGAAGATACTGGTAAATCTGCACCGATAGCAGCTGCCATTGGTTCTTCAATTAAATAGACTTCACGAGCGCCAGCTCCTAATGCAGATTCTCGAATTGCTCGACGTTCAACTTGTGTAGCCCCAACAGGTACACAAACAAGAACGCGTGGGCTAGGCCTTAAAAAGCTATGGCTGTGCACTTGGCGAATAAAATACTGTAACATTTTTTCCGTCACAGAAAAGTCAGCAATAACACCATCTTTCATTGGTCTAATTGCTGCAATATTACCCGGAGTACGCCCTAACATCTGTTTCGCAGCCTGTCCGACAGCAGCAACACTTTTCGGTGTTCCAGAACGGTCTTGTCGAATGGCCACAACGGAAGGCTCGTTCAACACGATCCCCTGCCCTTTTACATAGATAAGTGTATTGGCTGTACCTAAATCGATCGATAAATCATTTGAAAACAGGCCGCGAACTTTTTTGAACATAATAAAAACTCTTCCTAGAATTAATCTTGTTTAAGTATATTTTAGAGTTTGAAGCAAGCTAATTATAAAACAATTTTCTTTTAAAATTGTACAAATAATATCTTATTTAATCTTGTAATTCCATAGCTAGCCCCAATAATAATTGAGTCTTATTATTGTAGCGCAATTCTAAAATAATACCTAGAAAATAGTATAGAAATAGAATGTAAAGGAGATATATAATGACAAATAGTATTTTACAGTGTATCCTTCGGCGTTAATGTTGAGTTACAGCCTTATTATCACCTTAAAAGATTACTTTTAAGATATTAAGGATGCATTAAATAATCGTTACTTATATCAAATAAACACGGTGTAATTCATGGATATACGCAAAATTAAAAAATTAATCGAGTTAGTTGAAGAATCAGGTATTTCAGAACTTGAAATATCTGAGGGTGAAGAATCAGTACGCATTAGTCGCACTGTAGCAACAACAAACTATTCTGCGCCTGTACAAAATATTCAAATACCTCAACCAGCTCCTGTTGTTGTAACTTCAGCTTCTTCAGCAGAAGAAGTCATCAACGATGTAGCATCAGTTGATGTTTCTGGTTCAACAATAAAATCTCCAATGGTAGGAACCTTCTATCGTACTCCAAGTCCTGAGTCAAAAGCTTTTGTTGAAGTTGGACAAACTGTCAATGTTGGCGATGTACTTTGCATTGTCGAAGCGATGAAAATGATGAATCAAATTGAATCAGAAAAAGCAGGGACTATTAAAGCTATTTTAGTTGAAAATGGTCAACCCGTTGAATTTGATCAACCATTATTCATTATTGAATAATCAGAATTTATTTAATTAATTTATACGATTAAGAGATTGAATATGCTTGATAAAATTCTTATTGCTAATCGTGGAGAAATTGCTCTACGCATTTTACGTGCATGTAAAGAACTTGGAATTAAAACTGTTGCTGTTCATTCTTCGGCAGATAAAGATCTGAAACATGTGCTTCTTGCAGATGAAACCGTTTGTATCGGTCCTGCAGCATCTGCCAAAAGTTACCTTAATATTCCAGCATTAATCTCTGCAGCCGAAGTAACAGGTGCAGCAGCTATTCATCCAGGATATGGTTTCTTATCAGAAAATGCTGATTTTGCTGAACAAGTTGAACGTTCTGGTTTTATTTTTGTCGGTCCAAAACCTGATACAATCCGTTTAATGGGTGATAAAGTATCAGCCATTGAAGCGATGAAAAAAGCGGGTGTGCCTTGCGTACCTGGTTCAGATGGCCCGTTGAGCAATAATATTGAAACAAACAAAGAAATTGCTAAAAAAATCGGTTACCCTGTTATTATCAAAGCATCTGGTGGTGGCGGTGGTCGTGGTATGCGTATTGTTCGTGAAGAAAAAGATCTTGAACAATCCATTAAAATGACCAAATTAGAAGCCAAAACCGCATTTAATAATGATATGGTTTATATGGAAAAATTCCTTGAAAATCCACGTCATATTGAAATACAAGTGCTTTCAGATGGTCAAGGTAATGCAGTTTATTTAGGTGAGCGTGATTGCTCAATGCAAAGACGTCACCAAAAAGTAGTAGAAGAAGCACCAGCCGTCGGTATTACGCCTAAAATGCGTAAATTTATCGGAGAGCGTTGCGTTAATGCTTGTATTGAAATTGGTTATCGTGGCGCAGGTACATTTGAGTTTTTATTTGAAGATGGCGAGTTTTACTTTATTGAAATGAACACGCGTATTCAAGTAGAACATCCTGTTACAGAAATGATTACTGGTGTTGATTTAATTCGAGAACAAATCTTAATTGCAGCAGGAAAACCGCTTTCAATTAAACAGAGTGATATTCATATTAAAGGTCATGCGATTGAATGCAGAATTAACGCAGAAGATCCAAAAACATTTATGCCATCACCGGGTAAAATTACCCGTTTTCATGCGCCGGGTGGGTTTGGTATTCGTTGGGAATCTCATATCTATGCCGGTTATACTGTACCGCCATATTATGATTCGATGATTGGTAAATTGATTGCATATGGAGAAACTCGTGAAGTAGCAATCGCTCGCATGAAAAATGCGTTAGCAGAACTCGTTATCGATGGTATCAAAACTAATATTGATCTTCATATCGAAATTATGAATGATAAAAACTTCCAAAAAGGTGGAACAAATATCCATTACTTAGAGAAAAAATTAGGCATTTACGAGTAGTCTGCTAATGTCTAATCTCGACAATAATATTGATATATTAGTATGTTGATTATTTGATTTATCAGATTATTAACAAAACTTAATGATTCCACTTATCCGCCGACTTATGTCGGCGGTATTTTTTTACCGTTTAGCTTCTTAATCCTTTACCGCTCTCAATTAATCGCCATACAGCAATATACAGAATCACCACAAACAAGATAAGCATAGAAAAAGTGATCCATAGCGAAACATCGGTGGTGCCAAGAAAACCATAACGGAAGCCATTAATCATATAAACAATAGGATTCAATTTAGATACCCATTGCCAAAATGTCGGTAGCAACGTAATTGAATAAAATACACCACCTAGATAAGTCAGCGGCGTTAATACAAATGTAGGAATAATACTAATATCATCAAATGTCTTTGCATAAACTGCATTCAATAATCCAGCTAGCGAAAATAGAATTGAAGTGAGTAGTAATGTGAAAACGACAAATACCCAAGAGTGAACTTCATATGTCACAAAAAAGAGCGATACAATTGTCACTAAAGTGCCTGTTAAAATACCTCGAATAACGCCACCCCCAACAAATCCCCAAATTAAGATATGTGTTGGTACCGGTGCAACTAAAAGCTCTTCAATATTACGTTGAAATTTAGCACTAAAAAATGATGAACAAACATTCGTATAAGAGTTGGTAATTACCGACATCATAATTAATCCCGGTACTATAAATGCCATATAACTATGACCACCCATATTGCCAACTCGTGACCCAATTAAATTGCCAAAAATTATAAAATAAAGTGACATAGTAATAACGGGTGGTATCAAGGTTTGGATCCAAATTCTTAAAAAACGTATGACCTCTTTGCGCCAGATACTTTTTAAGGCTATCCAGTATAAATTATTCATTATCGGCTCCTTTTGTTTGAGTATCATTACGCACCAAATCAACAAATAACTCTTCAAGTCGATTGGTTTTATTGCGCATGCTGATTACGTTGATTTTTTGTTGATTAAGTTGCTCAAACAATTGATTTAATCCATGCTGTTTATCGACTTTAACTTCTAATATACCTGGCTCAACGTTAGTAAAGGTATACCCGGTTAGCTCCAAGGGGTGAGAGGTTGGCAAATAATCAATAATAATCGTTTCAGATTGACTATTCGCCAGTAAATCACGCATAGAGGAATTAGCAATGAGTTCACCATGTTGAATAATACCAATATGCCGACATAACATCTCTGCTTCTTCTAAATAATGTGTAGTCAGAATAATAGTAATACCCTGACGATTAATTTCTCTTAAAAAATCCCACATGGAACGTCGTAATTCAATATCAACCCCTGCCGTTGGTTCATCGAGAATTAATAATTTAGGCTCATGAACTAATGCTCTTGCTATCATGAGTCGTCTTTTCATGCCACCTGATAACATACCTGCCCGGCTATTACGCTTATCCCAAAGATCTAAAATACGTAAATATTTTTCAGCACGTTCAAGTGCTAATTTACGGGGTAATCCGTAATATCCACCTTGGTTTGCAACAATTTGGAGTACTTCTTCAAACTGATTGAAATTAAATTCTTGTGGCACTAGCCCTAACTGCCTTTTGGCATTGACGATATTTTTATCTAAATCAAATCCAAAAATTTTAACTTGACCCGATGTTTTGGTAACTAGCGAACTAATAATACCAATTGTAGTCGATTTCCCGGCACCGTTTGGTCCAAGCAAAGCATAAAAATCACCTGCCTGAACAGTTAAATTAATACCTTTTAATGCTTCTACACCATTTTTGTAAATTTTTTTGAGTTCAATTAACTCAAGAGCAGGAATAGATGACATGTATGTATCCTAAATGAGTAATTTATGATTAAAATGATATAAGATCCTATTTGATGAGATTTAATATTGACAATATAATCAATCATTGTAAAGCGCTTTTTAGCATTATTTGAATTGATATTAAGATAAAATTATTACTAAATTTAAAAAATTATAAATTTGCTTAATTTAATATTTATTAATTTCGTAAAGCTCTAATACGCTATAATTCTTAAAGAACTAGTTTTGATATATATTATTGTTGAGGTAGGAATACTATGCTAAAAATCGGACTCGTTTCTGTATCAGATAGAGCTTCAAAAGGAATTTATGAAGATGAAGGTATTCCTTCACTGCAATCTTGGCTTACAATGGCGTTGAAAACACCATTTAAAATTGAAAAACGAATTATTGCCGATGAAAAACCACTTATTGAACAAACATTATGCGAACTCGTTGATAATTTACATTGTGATTTAATTTTAACTACTGGCGGAACCGGTCCAGCAATAAGAGATGTAACGCCTGATGCAACCTTGGCAATAAGTGATCGTGTTATGCCAGGTTTTGGTGAGCAGATGCGTCAAATTAGTCTCCATTTTGTACCTACGGCTATATTGTCCAGACAAGTGGGTGTGATACGAAAAAAATGCTTAATTTTGAATCTTCCTGGTAGACCTAAATCGATCAAAGAAACACTCGAAGGAGTAAAAGACACTCAAGGTAATGTAATAGTAAATGGAATTTTTGCTAGCGTTCCTTATTGTATCGACTTATTAGAAGGACCTTATATTGAAACGAATGAAAATATTATTAAATCGTTTCGCCCCAAAAATGCGATAAAGACCTAACTTTAGTTTTATGCAAATTTCATGCATAATTATGACGATAATATAGTAGATTTAATTGTTAAAAATGAAAAACGTTAAATCAATAACTATTACAAGTCGTTAAAACGAATCAATTTCAAAACTGTTATAAATAAAATCCCAAAGGTACATTATGAAACAAGATGATCTCACTAAAGTTTTTAAAGAGATGCTTAGCCAAGAAAAGTTTAGTTCGCAAGTAGAAATAGTACAAGCGCTTCAAGAACAAGGATTTGATAATATCAACCAATCTAAAGTATCAAGAATGTTAACTAAATTTGGCGCGGTGAGAACTCGTAATGCAAAATCTGAAATGGTCTATTGCTTACCAGCTGAAATTAGTGTGCCAACGACAAGTAGCCCTTTAAAAAATTTAGTGCTGGATATCGATTATAATAGTTCCATGGTCGTGATTCGTACTAGTCCTGGTGCAGCACAGCTTATCGCAAGATTACTAGATTCAATTGGTAAATCTGAAGGCATATTAGGCTCAATTGCTGGTGATGACACAATTTTTAGTACACCAACGAAAGGATGTACAGTCAAAAAATTATACCAGACCATACTGGCTCTATTTGAACAAGAACTGTAAAGTCATCAAAATTATATTTTATTAATATTCACTGATTTTTAGTGATAACCTATTGACACAATTATCAGAATCGTTAATTCTATATGACACTGATTTTGTAACCTATGTTACAAGAACGAAGAGGCGCATTACTCAGGTAAATCATTTTAAGGACTGGAACTGTTGACAAATGATTGAGGGGATGTAGTGCCGAGATTTGATAACTGTCCAGGAAGTTATTAAATCGACTGCAAGGGCTGAATCCCTTGGGTTGTCACCTTAACAGGTGGAGCGCTTCGCGGTGTGTACTTGTTTAACGGTAAATAGAACATACCCCGCTCTATCTCTGTTAAAAATAAAAAATTTTTAATATGAGGAATCCATGGAAACATCATTTGTAATTGCTAAATTTGGTGGTACCAGTGTTGCCGATTACCAATCTATGGTAAACAGTGCAAATATCGTTATCGCCAATCCGAATGTCAAAGTTGTGGTATTATCTGCATCTGCAGGTATTACAAATTTGTTAGTAGCCTTAGCTGAAGGACGAGATGCTGAAGTAAGAGCACAACACATCGCGAAAATTCAATCCATTCAATATAGTATTTTAGAACAACTTCCTGAAAACCCTACATTGCGTGCTGAGATAGATCAGATAATTGCTAATATTGCCTCTTTATCAGAAGCTGCTAGTCTAGCTACATCATCTGCCCTAACCGATGAACTTGTCAGTCATGGCGAAATCATGTCATCTAAACTTTTTGTAGAAATATTGAAAGAAAGACAAAAAAATGTGTTATGGTTTGATGTGCGTAAAGTAATGCGTACGGATAACAAATTTGGCAAAGCCACACCAATAATTGAAGATATTAAACAGCTCTGCTGTGCGCATCTAAAATCATTGTTTTCCAATAATATCATTGTTACACAAGGGTTTATTGGTTCAGAAAGCACCGGTAAAACCACTACATTAGGACGTGGTGGTAGCGATTATACTGCCGCTTTACTTGGTGAAGCATTAAATGCAACACAGATCGATATTTGGACAGATGTTGCCGGTATCTATACTACCGATCCTAGAATTGCGCCATCCGCTAAACGGATTGACGAAATTTCCTTTGCTGAAGCAGCAGAAATGGCGACATTCGGCGCCAAAGTATTACATCCCGCAACACTAGTGCCAGCTATTCGAAGCAATATCCCAGTATTTGTCGGTTCTAGCAAAGCCCCACAAGCAGGCGGAACTATTGTTTATAATACTAACAGTATCAAATCAGACTTGCCATCCTTTAGAGCATTGGCGTTGCGTCGCAAACAAACATTACTCACCTTAACTAGTTTAAATATGTTACATGCGCAAGGCTTTTTAGCAAATGTGTTTACTATACTCGCTAAACATAATATTTCTGTTGATTTGGTTACAACTTCAGAAGTCAGCATTGCATTAACTATCGATACTATGGGAACTAATACTAATGGGACTAGTTTATTAACCAAAGCACTATTTGATGAGCTATCAACTCTTTGCCATGTTGAGGTTGAAGAAGATTTAGCATTAATTGCTATCATTGGCAACAAACTCACATCAACCAAAGGTATAGCTAAAAACGTATTTGGTGTTTTAGATGATTTCGTCATTAGACTATGTTGTTACGGTGCTAGCACACATAACCTCTGTTTATTATCAAGAAGTAATGATGCTGAAGAAATTATTAAAATACTCCATAAAACAATATTTGAATAAAGATATCTATGAGGAAGATAAAATCTCTTCCTCTTTTATTATTTAGTAAAGCAACAAATCCAATCCAAAAAATAAATTGTAAAGCCAAATAAAATATCTAAACATTTAATAAAAAAAATTATAGAATATAGACAATCTACTTTATGTAGTGCGTTCATAAAACTATTCTTTATATTTCAATATAGTCATCAATCTTCATATTGTTTGTTATTAGTGATTTATACGTTTAAAAATGTATTGCTTTTAGTTCAATTTACTACATCAGTAAGCTAACATTAAACACAACAAAATAAGGGTAAATTATCATGGGTATTATAAGTTGGATTATTCTAGGATTAATTGCTGGTTGGATCGCTAAATTTTTTATGCCATTAGGCAGTGTAGGAGTGGTTAAAACCATTCTACTTGGTATAGCGGGTGCCTTGGTTGGAGGCTATATAAGTACATTATTTGGCTGGGGTAGCGTAACTGGATTTAATTTTCCAAGCTTGTTTATCTCAGTATTAGGGGCGATTTTATTGATATATCTTTATCGTCTTTTTAGATAAAAATTGAAGTTTGTTTAAACCTGGCGGAATAATTCCGCCAATTAATCTCTTTATACAAATAAAGAACATATTTTAATCAATAATTTAAATAATCCTTTTATTATTCCAAAACAAATATAACCAACAACTAAGCAAAAAAAGAGTGTCGCACATAAGATACCATATGCTATTAACGCTAAAATAAAACAACCAAACAGTACAGGTATAACATAAATAATGTCGATGGATATTATCCTATTAATAAAAACATAAAAAGCGATTGTTGTCGCTATTAAAATAGTCCAATAACATATTTTGAAAACTTTCTTTTTAGGTTTAGAGTCAACAGCAATTCCTATCGCTTCCAAACATCCACCTATGGCATCACCAAAATCTAATGGCATAATTTATATTCCTTTATTTTTCGTTGTAAAGATGTTAATAAGTAATTTCGCCCTATGTAGATTTTTGTTATATTAATCACCAAAATCACTTATATATAAATAGTAAACTATAATGCTAAAAATATTCAATACATTATCTCGAGAAAAAGAAGTTTTTCAATCTATTACTCCCAATAAAGTCGGACTTTATGTCTGTGGGGTGACGATTTACGATCTTTGTCATATTGGTCATGGGCGTACTTTTGTCGCATTTGATGTTGTTTCCCGTTATCTGCGCTTTTTAGGCTATGAGTTAACTTATGTCCGTAACATTACCGATATTGATGATAAAATCATTAAAAGAGCCCTTGAAAATGGCGAAACCTGTGAGCAATTGACCGAACGTATGTTACAAGAGATGTATGCTGATTTTGATGCATTGAATATCAAACGTCCTGACGTTGAACCTCGTGCAACTCAACATATGCAACAGATTATTGAATTGGTAGAAGAGTTAATAAAAAAAGACCATGCTTATATTGCTGATAATGGCGATGTGATGTTTTCCGTCGATAGTGACCCTAACTATGGTATTTTATCTCGTCAAAATTTAGAACAACTACAAGCGGGGGCCCGTGTTGATGTTGTTGATGTGAAACGCAATCCAATGGACTTTGTGTTATGGAAAATGTCTAAACCAAACGAACCAAGTTGGGATTCGCCATGGGGTAAAGGTCGCCCTGGTTGGCATATAGAATGTTCAGCAATGAATAGCTACCAATTGGGTAATCATTTTGATATTCATGGTGGTGGGTCTGATTTGATGTTCCCACACCACGAAAATGAAATTGCTCAATCAACTTGTGCCCATGATGGACAATATGTGAATTATTGGATGCATTCGGGTATGGTAATGATTGACCAAGAAAAAATGTCAAAATCACTAAATAACTTTTTCACGATTCGTGATGTATTAAAGCATTATGATGCAGAAACAGTTCGCTATTTCTTATTATCAGGTCACTATCGCAGTCAACTTAATTATAGTGAAGAGAATCTAAAACAAGCTCGAGTGGCACTAGAGCGTTTATATACAGCTTTACGGGATACCGATTCTAATCATCCTCATACCACACCAGACAGTGATTATTACCGTCAATTCTGTCAAGCAATGAATGATGACTTCAATACACCTGAAGCTTATTCCACACTATTTGATCTTGCGCGTGAAATTAATAAAGCAAAAGCGGAAAATGATATGGCGCATGCCAATGAATTGGCAGCCGAATTACGCTATTTATCCTCTGTTCTAGGTTTATTAGAACAAGATCCAGTCAAATTTTTACAAGGCGAATCACAAGACGATGTTGATAGCACCTTAATTGATGCTTTGATTCAACAACGTAATGAAGCCCGTGCCAGTAAAAATTGGGCGTTAGCCGATGAAGCTCGAGATAAATTAAATGCTATGAATATCGTGCTTGAAGATGGTGCGAATGGTACCACTTGGCGTAAAAAAAGTTAGGAATATCGATAAAAGGTAAAACACCCATTTAAAAGTGGGTGTTTACGCCACCTGTTACAATTTTTTATCCACTGACGTTAAAATACCCCGTAAAATATTTAACTCTTGTTGTTCAATTCGTGCTCGAGTAAATAACCGACGTAAGCGCCCCATAATTTGACCGGGGTGATTTGCATTAATAAATTCTGTCTTCAATAAAGTTTGTTCTAAATGCTGATAGAAACGTTCGATATCTTCATCTTTTGGAAACTCAATACTGTCTATATCAGCCTCTGGTTCAGTTAAAACAGAACCCAAGTTTAACATCGACATACGAATTTCATAACAAAGCACTTGTACTGACATTGCCAAATTCAATGAGCTATACGCTGGATTTGCAGGAATCCCAACATGATAATGGCACTTTTGCAACTCCTCATTAGTTAACCCCACTCGTTCACGACCAAAGACCAAAGCAACTTTTGCGTCACTATTCGATGCCTCTTGAATAATTTTATCGCCACACTCTTTAGGTGTGAGATTCGGCCATTGTAAGCTGCGAGGACGAGCACTAGTCCCAATCACTAGCCGACAATCTCCAATCGCCTCTTCCAAAGATGAAAAAATTTGGGCTTGCTTAATAATGTCACTCGCACCAGCTGCTAAAGAAATGGATTGAGAATCTGGTTTTATCACCGGATTAACTAAACAAAGATGCGTTAATCCCATTGTTTTCATTGCTCTAGCGGCTGACCCCATATTACCAGTATGCGAAGTTTCAACTAAAACAATCTTCACGTTATCTAAATAATTCACATCATCCCCATTAAAATGTATCAAGTTCCTATTAGGAGTAAATAATTAACAGTATATAGGAAAAAGATGGCAAAATGCAGATTTGAAATTTTAGTGATAAAAATCGTCATATTTCATTTTTAAATGTTAATCACAAAATTTACAGAAAAAACAAATAACTGATTGACGAAATTAAAATAATTTGCCAATGTAGAGACAGAACCCTTGTTTGGGTTAGCTCAATTGGTCAGCAAACTTTTTAGCAAACATAGTGGAGGTCAGTCATGACGTTAAGTATTACCAGTAAACAAATGGATATTACTCCTGCAATTCGTCGTTATCTTGAAGATAAGTTTTCTAAATTAGATAAATGGAGAGCACTGTTAATCAACCCTCACTTTATATTATCGAAGGAACCCGATGGATTTATTGTTGACGCAACCATTGCAACCAAAGGGACACCTTTAGTTGCTTCAGCTAAACACATTGATATGTATGCGGCTATAAATGATCTTATTGGAAAACTCGAAAAACAACTCAATAAGATTCAGCATAAAGGGGAATCACGCCGTGCCTTTGATAGCATCAAAGGTGTCGTACCTGAAGAGCAAGTTTAAACAATAGCTGATCACAAATGAATTAAAAGGCACTTTGATAGTGCCTTTATTTTTTAGCTTGTTATAATATTGCACATCTATTTTTTATTTACTTAAGCCAAATGACTGTTAATCCTTTACTACCCTTGCGAGATAAAATTAATGAACTTGATGCGAAGTTATTAGAACTTGTTGCTAAACGTCGCCAAATTTCAACACAAGTCATTCAAACAAAAATTGAAGCCAACATTCCTGTACGTGATTTGAAACGTGAACGCTCATTAATCAACTCACTTATTCATCAAGGAAAAGCCTATCATCTTGATGATATTTTAATAAAACGGTTATATCAGGTCATTATTGAAGATTCCGTATTATTACAACAGAAGATCTTACAAGAAAAACTCAATCACAACACCATAGCGACAGCAAAAGTTGCTTTTTTAGGGCCAAAAGGTTCTTATTCCCATTCTGCTGCGCGACGTTATGCGAGTGCTCACTTTGAAGAAATGACGGAATCCAGTTGTTCAACTTTTAAAGATGTTTTTGAGCAAGTCGAAAAAGGAATAGTTGATTTTGGTATTTTACCTATTGAAAACTCAAGTTCTGGTTCGATTAATGAAGTTTATGATCTTTTACAAAAAACCAATTTACATATCATTGGTGAACTTTCATTACCTATTGATCACTGTGTACTTGCTATCGCTAATGCCAAACTGGAGCAAATTGACACTATTTATAGTCATCCACAACCATTTCAACAATGCAGTAACTTTTTAGAAAAATCACCTCATTGGAAAATTGTCTATTGCGACAGTACCTCATCAGCCATGGAGATGGTAGCAAGCCTCAATAAGCCAAATGTTGCAGCAATGGGTAACAAAGACGGGGGTGAATTATATGGACTACAAGTACTTGAACATGATTTTGCTAATCAAAAAGAAAATATCACCCGCTTTATTGTGTTAGCTCGACAACCTGTTGACGTTTCAAATCAGATACCTGCTAAAACAACTATCCTAATGAAAACAGGTCAACAAGCTGGGGCCTTAGTTGATGCATTACTAGTATTGCGCAATCACAACATTGTCATGACGAAGCTGGAGTCTCGACCAATCCACGGTACGCCATGGGAAGAGATGTTTTATATCGATTTGCAAGGTAATCTTAATTCTCATGAAATGCAAACCGCACTCAAGGAACTCTCAGCTATTACCTTATACACCAAAGTGCTTGGCTGCTATCCAAGTGATTCAATTTCATCTCTCATGTAATATATTATTAACACTATGCAAAAATTTTCCAATGCCGTGCTCAAGTGGTATGAACAGTACGGCAGAAAAACGTTACCTTGGCAAATTGAAAAAAGTTCTTACCATGTTTGGTTGTCTGAAGTGATGCTACAACAAACTCAAGTTGCTACAGTCATCCCCTACTTCAATCGTTTTATTGAGCATTTTCCTAAGATAACCGATTTAGCGCACGCCCCGATTGATGATGTATTACATTTGTGGACTGGACTGGGTTACTATGCTCGAGCCCGTAATTTACATAAAGCGGCGAAAATGGTTACTGACAAGTTTAAAGGTCACTTCCCTACTCTATTTGATGATGTCGTTGCTTTACCCGGTGTTGGGCGTTCAACTGCTGGCGCAATTTTGTCGCTATCCCAAAACCAACATTACTCTATTTTAGATGGTAATGTAAAACGGGTTTTAACACGCTTTTTTGCTGTTGAAGGTTGGCCTGGCAATAAAAACATTGAAAATAGACTTTGGCAATTGAGTGAACAGGTCACACCAAAACACGAGGTAGCAAAATTCAATCAAGCGATGATGGATATTGGCGCAATGGTTTGCACCCGCACCAAACCTAAATGTAACTTATGTCCACTACAAAGTGATTGCATCGCTAATCAAACAGACAGTTGGCAACAATATCCTACCAAAAAACCGAAAACAGCTATTCCTGAAAAATCGGCTTATTTTTTGATGCTTGAATACAATCAATGTATATGGCTTGAAAAACGACCGCCATCGGGTATATGGGGAGGTTTATATTGCCCACCACAATTTGCTACAAAGCAAGCATTAATCAATTGGCTAAACGATTGTGGAATTCAAACAACCCCACCAAAACAAATGATTTCTTTTCGCCATACTTTTAGCCATTTTCATTTAGATATCATACCGATTCATTGCATCTTGGTTAACAACACGAAATGTTTAGATGAAAGTAATAGCTACTGGTATAACTTAACAGCAGAGAATGCAAAAATTGGTTTAGCAACACCCATTTACAATTTATTGCAGCAATTGAATGCATGATTTAAATAATCTTCAAACAAAAAGTTGGTAATTAATTGTTCACCAGTAATTTAAAGGAATTCCATATGGCTAAAATATCTTATTTGAACACGCCCTTTACGATCAAAAAATTATCTTTAAAAAATCGTATTGTTATGCCTCCAATGTGTCAATATCAGGCTAAAGATGGTCTACCAAATGATTGGCATTTTGTTCATTATGTTTCAAGAGCTGTTGGGGGCGTTGGATTAATTATTGTTGAAATGACTAACGTTGCACCAAATGGACGAATCTCGCCAAATTGTCTAGGTTTATGGAATGATGAGCAACGAGATCAGTTCAAGCGTATTGTTGATGCCGTTCACGCCCAAAATGGCAAAATAGCCATTCAAATTGCCCATGCAGGGCGTAAAGCTTTGGGAGCTGATGATGTAGTATCTTGCTCTCCTCTTCTTTATGACGGCACTAACGAAGCTAATAAACAGTGGCAATATCAAATGCCAAGAGAATTATCAAAAAATGAAATCGCTGACATTATTCAAAAATTTAAAGAATCAACCCAACGGGCAGTTGAAGCAGGTTTCGATGCAATTGAAATTCATGGTGCACATGGTTACTTAATACATCAATTCAGTTCACCTAAAACCAATTTACGAACCGATGAATATGGTCAAGATAAGTTGCTATTTGGCGAACAAGTCATTAAAGCAGCTAAATCCGTTATGCCAAATGACATGCCACTTATTATTCGCTTTTCAGCCCAAGAATATGGTAAAGATGGATATGGTATTGATTATGGATGCAAGATTGCTAAACGTTTTGCTGATGCAGGTGCAGACGTTTTAGATGTCAGCGGTGGTGGTGACGGACAACTCGATCCCGCTCACACCCCTGATTTTCATGCCGGTTATCAGGTTTACTTGGCTAGCGCGATAAGACAATCGATAGATTTGCCAATAATAGCTGTTGGTATGCTTGAAGATCATTACTTAGCCGATTATGTTTTAAGCCGAGGCGATGCAGATTTAATAGCTGTTGGTCGAGGCTTATTAAATGATCCATATTGGCCTTTACGTATTCCTTCATCGCCATTTATACCGACATCATATCAAATAGCATTCAAATAATTTAATCAAAAAAGTTATATCCTGTAGCACGTGTTACAGGATAATTAACATCAGCTAAATTATATCTTCATGGCATATTTGATTAACTGTTTTTTTAATGGTGAACAGTGATCGATAGTATTCATGCCTACCGTTCTTAGTGCCTTTTTAAGCAAATTATCCCCATTAAACATATCTTGAATAGTTTGCATTGCCGCTAACATTACCACCGTATCTTTACGACGCGTAAACTGAAATGATTTTAGATTACTGACTAAACCAATATCCTGATTCGCATCGATTAATTTTTTTATTGTCGATACTAACAAGGCCGAATCTTGAAAACCTAAGTTGACTCCTTGCCCGGCTAAAGGATGAATTGTGTGCGCTGCATCGCCAACTAAAACTAAACGATGTTTAATAAACTGCTTGGCAAACCGTGCTTTCAAGGGAAATATCATTCTCGGATTAACCAACTGACAAAAACCTACTTTATCACCGGTTAATTGAAATAATTGATATGAAAACTCCGTTTCGGTTAATGAAGCTAAATTAGCTGCATTGTCAGGTTTAGTTGACCATACTAAACAACTTCTATTAGGATGATAAAGCGGAAGAAAAGCAACAATACCATTGGGATAAAAAATTTGCTTTGCACAAGCATGATGTGGATATTCAGTTTCAACAGTTGTAATTAGGGCATGATGAATATAATCGCGTTCAAAAACAGCAATGTTTTCATGATTACGTATCCAAGAATTTGCACCATCTGCACCAATAATAAGTTTAGCTTGTAAAGCAACCTGATCTGACAATGTCAAAAATGCACAATTATCATCAAACTCACTATTAATCACTTCTTGACTAAAAAGCGTAATATTGTTGCTAGCCAAAGCATAGTGATAGAGATAATGAGATATAACATGATTTTCAATGATATAACCTAAATTTGGATAACCATAATCTGTAGCATGTGCAGATAAATGAGCCTGCCCATTCTTTTCCCACACATCTATTTCTGCAAATTCTTGTACTCGACCACTTGAACAAAGCGCATCCCAAATACCAATTTGAGTAAAATAGCGCTGGCTAGCACCATTTAGCGCTGAAGCTCTAACCCCAATCTTGTCCGTTTGTAAACATTCATATTGATGAATATTTTTATCAATAATGGCAATTTTCAAATCATAATGACTTAAAGCACAAGCCGTTGCCAAACCTACTAAGCCACCACCAACAATGGCTACATCAAATTGAATACTCATATTTTAATTATTTATTATCTAATTTAGGATCATTATTGGATTCAATATCTTCACTCATTTCCTTTTTAAATCCTTTCAATGCCGAACCTAAATCAGCCCCTAAGTTTCGTAGCTTTTTAGTGCCAAATAACAACACGACGACGGCAAGAAAGACTAAAAGATGTGGGATACTAAATGACATAATAAAATCCTCTTAATTAAATTTTATTAATTCGTCTAACAATAGAATTGTAAACAAATGGTATATATTTTTATGTATTATACCTTTTTAAAAAGAGATTTCATAAGAAGTTTAAACAAAAAAAAAGACCTGCATATAAATATGCAGGCCAACATGAAATATAAGGAATATAAGGAAAGAAAACAATGAAAAATCCTTACACTGCTTATTATCCATTTTTTTTCGTTTTAGTCAACGTTTTTATTTGTTTTTTTATTTATTTTAAAAATAAACTAAATTTCAAAATAATTCTTTTAAAATCAATACAAAACATACTTAAAAATAGCAACGCATTAAAATTGGCGTATTTGATATATATCAAATATGAACAAAAAAGCATTTAAAAAGCAAATGAAAAAAATTTTTTTCGCAGAAAATAAATAATTTTCAGCAGAAAAACAAAAATATTTATTTTTTAAAAAAAACCATATCAATCATTTTTTTGTACGAAAAGCAATCTAAAAACTTGACTATAAAACGAACATTTCAACTCAGAATTATATAAAAAAACTTTTTATATCAGCTTTTCAGTTGTTGTGCTATGTAAAACTTATAAAATATACACTATAATTAAAAAACGGAAGTAATAGGAGAAACAAATTAGAAATGAATATGATTAAAAATAAAAATGTAAAAACATTTAAAGATAGATTACATAGCTCAATGCAAGGTTTATCTGTTTCTGCCTTCGCTAAAAAATGTGACATGTCTGAAACCGTAATTAGAGACTATTTATCTGGTAAAACTTATCCATCACTTACACGCTTAGAAGTGATTGCCGAAAAATGTAATGTTTCATTCAATTGGCTAGCTACGGGTTATAAATTAGAAGTGTTAGATCCAAAAAATGACGATGATGTTTACAATGAAAATATCTATCGCATTCCTGTTTACAAAAAACAATTACCCACTAAAGAAGAAGCACAATTACAACGCTATGTCCGTGAAACTCCACCAGTTATGAATTACCCAATTGTCGAAGGTTGGGCATCTCATCGAGGATTGGACATAAAAAAACTAATTATTTATTGGGCTAAAGGCGATTTGATGTCACCGGAAATCAACAACAACAATGGACTTATTATTAATACAGACGTCGGCGAAATAATTGACGGTGCAATTTATTTAGTTGAATATGAAGATATCACTTTTTTACGAAAAGTTCGCTTAACGCTCAATGGTTGGATACTGATTTGCAATAATAATCAATACCCTACAATTGAAGTATCTAAAACAGATTTCAATAAATATCATTTTGTAGGTCGTGTTGTACAAATTATCAAAGATATTTTTTAGTTAATTAATAGTCAGAAATTTTTATTCAAGATATAATTGTAAAATAAGGGAGAGCAATAAAATTTTTCTCCCTTACTACTTCTTTTTAGTACATTTCTTTAGTAAGAATAGGTGAAATATCAAATGTTTTTTATTCAATTATCAATACCGCTTTAAATACAAAAATATTCTATTCTAAAGTGATCAACTTCAATTCTCATATTTAATATTATTGACTAAATTCAATGCGCAATTTTAAGAACAATTAGGTCTACTATGTATCGATTTTTTGAAAAATTGGTGTCACCTTATCCTAAAAGTGAACCACAGCCAGCAGCAAAAGGTTTTTTAAATTTTATATGGCAGTCCACAAAAGGCACTCGATTATTTATGTTATTACTGGTGATATTTAGTGCACTAAGTGGAGCGTTTGAAGCTTTTTTATTTGCAGCACTTGGTAAAGTTGTTGATTGGCTAGCTGTTGTTGAACCTAATCAGCTATGGCAGAAAGAAAAAACAACTTTATTATTATTAACTCTTATTATTTTATCGAGTACTTTGATTATTGCTTTGCAAACAATTATAAAACATCAATGTTTAGCCGGTAACTTTCCTATGAGAATGCGCTGGAATTTTCACCGTTTAGTCCTTAATCAAAGCATGCGTTTTTTTCAAGATGAATTTGCAGGAAGAATATCAGCTAAAGTTATGCAAACAGCGCTTGCTGTTAGAGATACCTGTTTTTTAGTTGCCGATATTTTAATCTTTGTTCTTATTTCGTTTATTACGATGGCGGCAATAATTGGACAGTTAGATCCATGGTTACTTCTCCCTTTTATTGGCTGGTGCATCATTTATGCTTTAGCTATGTATTATTTTATTCCTCGTTTAAGTAAAGTTGCCAGTATGCAAGCTGATGCACGCTCGACGATGACCGGACGAGTGACAGATGCGTACACAAATATTATGACAGTTAAACTGTTTTCGCATGCAGGCAATGAAGCCAAATATGCACAAGAATCAATGGATGAGTTTTTAACGACAGTCAACAAACAAATGCGTTTGGTAAGTAGTTTTGAGATTGTAAATCATCTATTATCAATTTTATTAATATTATCAACAACCGGCATTGCATTATGGTTGTGGTCAAATCAATTAGTGGGAATTGGCGCAATTGCAACCACCACGGCAGTAGCACTTCGATTAAATGGTCTATCCCATTGGATTATGTGGGAAATGGCAGCTTTATTCGAAAACATTGGTGTTGTAAAAGATGGTATCAATACCTTCTCAACCGCAAAAACAAATGTGGATAAACCAAATGCAAAAGATCTTGTGATAACGCAAGGAAAAATTGAATTCCAAAATATACATTTCACCTATGATGAAAAAATCGGCAATACAATTATTGAGGATTTAAATTTAACAATCAAATCCGGTGAAAAAATAGGACTTGTTGGGCGTTCTGGTGCGGGTAAATCAACACTGATTAACTTATTGTTACGATTCTACGATTTGCAAAATGGAAAAATAATTATTGATGGGCAAGATATTACAGAAATTAGTCAAGAGAGTCTGCGAGCTCAAATTGGAATGGTGACACAAGATACCTCATTGTTACACAGGACAGTTCGTGAAAATTTACTCTATGGTAATAATCAAGCTACTGAAGAAGAAATGATTAATGCAGCTAAAAAAGCTCATGCAGATAAGTTTATTCAAACTTTAATTGATGCAAGCGGTAGAACTGGTTACGATGCCTTTGTTGGTGAACGGGGTATAAAATTATCTGGTGGACAAAGACAACGAATAGCAATAGCTAGGGTTATTTTAAAAAATGCACCGATATTATTATTGGATGAAGCAACAAGTGCATTAGACTCTGAAATTGAGCAAGCCATTCAAGAAAGTCTTTATACATTGATGGAAGGTAAAACTGTTATTGCTATTGCACATCGATTATCAACAATTGCAGCGATGGACAGATTAATCGTACTTGATCAAGGAAAAATAATAGAGCAAGGCACACATCAAGAATTATTAGATAAAAATGGGTTATATGCTCAACTTTGGAAACATCAAAGTGGTGGTTTTTTACCTGATAATTTATAATATTTATTGAATAAAATTGTGTACATGCTTTTAAACTAAAGCATGTACAAACAATTCATTACTGAATAAAATTTTTATAAAATTCAGATTCAAATCGCATTATTGCACTATTTTTGGGTTCATCTCTTCTTTCTGGATGATATCCCGAAAGTAATTGAACAAAAGCAATATAACCACCATCTGATTTTTCAATAAAGCCGGCTAAATTATAACTCCCTTGAATATACCCTGTTTTAGCTCGTATTGCTTCTTTGAATGGTGGTTGATTAAAACTTTTTCGATTCTGCAATGTACCATCAGTTCCTGAAATTGGTAGTTTTTCAATAATTTCAAGTTCGGTATCATGGGCCGATATATATTGTAAAATTTCCATTATTTTATCAGCACTCACTAAATTTAATCGCGATAATCCCGAACCATCAGCAATAACAACATTCTCTAAATTTATTCCAGCTTTAGTTCGTAAAATTTGTCTAACCGCATCACGACTATTTCGCCATGTACCTTGGATATTAAAATGATGAGCGCCCAGCGTTCTAAAAATTGTATCCGCATATAAATTATTTGATTTTTTGAGCATAATAGTTAACAGTTCCGAAAGTGGAGCTGACTTACTCGAAGTTAATAATGTTAATTTAGCCGCTGTTTTTTGATTGCGCTCTGTAATCGTACCTGTGTAAGAAATATTCTGTTGTTTAAGCTCCCGTTTTAAAATAGCAGAAAAATAATCAACACCATTTAAAACCGCAAATTTTAATGAGGCTTTATCAGAACTGGCAGGAATACAACCTGATAAATAGTAGCGATTTTTTTCAGAATAACTTGCGTCAAGTTCACAATATTTGTCACTTAAATCTTTACTATTTTTGGCAATGGTACGTACATTACCCGTCACTGTGACAGGAATATTAGTTGGTCCAGATACAGATGCTTTATTACCGATTTTTCCAGGCGTAATAGTCGCATAAAAACAATTATCATCAATAATTGCAGCTGAAGGTGGAGCATTGTAACAAGCTGTTAGATTATTCCAAGACCAACCTTCTGCCTTATCATGGCCCGTGAAAATAGAAGTATCTAAAATCACTTTGCCCGAAATTTTTTCAATACCTTTTTGATGTAAAGTTGCTAACATACTTTTCAAACGTTCACGAGTAAAGCTAGGATCGCCACTCAATTGAACAATCAAATCCCCATTAAGCTGCTTGTTCTTGATTGAACCATTAGTTAGCATTCGAGTTTCAAATTGAAAATCGCTGCCTAATTCTAGTTGTGCAGCAAGTGCAGTAATTACTTTTTGCACACTTGCAGGCTGTTTAAACTGATCACTCTTATATTTAGCTAATGTCTTGGGTTTTTTGCCTACGGATTGAACTAAAATTGACAAGTCACTGCCCTTTGGTAATGAAGACACGTAAGGTTCAACAGATTGGGCTTGTAATAAACTTGAAAAAAAAGCAATAAAAAACAGACTAATAGATCTGAAATTTTTCATCAAAATTGACTCAAAAAGATTTAAATTAAATAGATAAAATAGGGTTATAAATATATCGTTTTTTAGTAAAGCTATCAATCTTTAAACTATCACTTTTTGTACTAAAATAGTTTAAAAGCAAACAAACTTTAATATGTAAGAGAATTAATCAACTCAATAAACAAGTTACAATAAAATAATCACCTTAATGGCTTTCCTTTTTTCAATACAAACACTATTGATTTGTAGAAAAAGCTCATTATTTTAATCGAATATATTTAATATATATAAACGATATCGACCTTAAGATCTAACTGACTACAAAAAGTTAGCAGGGATTGCCCCTGCCTTAATTAGTAGAGTTTATTCAGTTCTTTTTCGTGAACGAATAAAATAGCTTATACCTAAAATAATAAACCAAATAGGTGTTGCAATTAATGCATGACGTGTATCATCTTGGAATGTCAGTAGCACAAGGACAAATATGAAAAAGGCTAGACTAACATAACACATCAAAATTCCGCCTGGCATTTTAAATTGAGATTGCTGATGTAGATTAGCTTTTTTATGACGATAAGCAATATATGAAATCAGAATCATAGACCATATAAACATAAATAAAATAGCCGATATGGTTGTAACTATAGTAAAAGCTTCAATCACATTTGGTACAGTATAGATCAGAACGACACCACCAAATAAGCAACTGCATGAAAATAATAGACCATTAGCCGGAACGGAACGTTTCGATAATTTACCAAACGGTTCAGGTGCATCTTGTTTTTTAGCCAACCCAAATAGCATACGACTGGTTGAATAGACGCCACTGTTAGCTGATGAAGCAGCCGAAGTCAGTACCACAAAGTTGATAATACTAGCGGCAGCAGGTAATCCAATCATAGTAAACAATTCTACAAAAGGACTTTTATCAGGAGAAATCAAAGTCCAAGGTGTTACACTCATGATAATAATTAATGCAAATACATAGAAAAAGATAATACGGGCAGGAACAGAATTAATTGCATTGGGTAAATTTTTATTAGGATTGACCGTTTCGGCAGCGGTGGTACCCACAAGCTCAATACCTACAAAAGCAAAAATTGCAATCTGAAAACCAGCAAAAAACCCCATGGTGCCATTTGGAAAAAAGCCACCATATTCCCATAGGTTAGAAAATCCAGCGGTACTATTTGTCAAATCTGAATGAAAAGAAGTAAAAATCAATACAAGTCCAATTATAATTAACGCAACAATTGCAGCAATTTTAATCATTGACATCCAAAACTCTGTCTCACCAAACATTTTTACTGTCAATAAATTTAATACCGAAAGTAAAACAACAGTTAATAACATCGGTATCCAAGCGGGTAAATCAGGAAACCAATGTTGTGCATAACTGGCAATTGCAACAACGTCTGCAATTCCTGTTATCACCCAACAAAACCAATATGTCCAACCTGTAAAAAAACCTGCCCAAGGCCCTAATAAATCATTGGAAAAATCACTAAAGGACTTGTACTCCAAATTTGACAACAGAATTTCTCCCATTGCTCGCATTACAAAAAATAACATAAATCCAATAATCATATATACTAAAATAATTGAAGGACCAGCAAGACTAATGGTTTTACCTGACCCCATAAATAACCCAGTTCCAATTGCACCACTAATTGCAATCAATTGAATATGACGATTAGAGAGATTTCTTTTTAGATCATTGTTTGAGGATGTAATGCTCATCGCTATTCTTACCTTTTATGTCGTAGCTTTTAATTTTATCAGGAATATAGGACTATAAAGTCTATATCATTAAATCTCAAGTTGAAATATAATTAAAACTTTTTATGGCAAGTTACAAATTATCAGTAGTTTCTTATAATAGAATTGTGTAGCATAACAATCACTGTTTTAAAATCATTATAATTAATAAGATGAAAGAAATTATCAAACATTATCGGATTTACTTGTTATTTGTTTTTTTTATTTCAACTTTAATCTCAGGTTGCCAAAATAACTCAACCAAACAAGGTCAACAATATAAGGACGGGAAATTTAAACAACCATTAAATATTAGTTATCCTGATTTAGATACACCCGTAAATATTACGGATTATATTGTACAAGTAGATAAAATTAGAACTGCATCACCAGTTTTATATAGCCAAAATGAACATATCTATAAAGCTATCGATGATTGGATAAATCGCTTATTAGGATCCAATGAATTTGATAAAGTTGGCTTAAACAGTTACGAAATGGCAGGACAAGATGGATATGGTAATGTCCATTTAACTGGATATTATACCCCTGTAATCAAAGCTAGGCACAAGCCTGACGCCAAATTTAAGTACCCTATTTATAAAATGCCGACACATGTAAAACGAAAGTTGCCTAACCGGGAACAAATATACAAAGGTGCTTTATCAGGAAAAGGGCTTGAAATCGCTTATAGTAATTCCTTGATGGACAATTTTATTATGGAAGTACAAGGAAGTGCATATATCGATTTTGAAGATGGAACCCCTTTAGTATTCTTCGGTTATGGCGGTAAAAATGGTCATGGTTATTCAAGTATCGGTCGGATTTTAGTTGAACAAGGTGAAATTGAAAAAGAAAAAATATCAATACAAGCCATTAAAGATTGGGCCAAAAATAAAAATGAAAAACAACTGAAAGAATTGCTCATACAAAACCGTTCATTTGTGTTTTTTAACCCAAAACATAATGCTGAAGTCAAGGGTGCTGCCGCTGTACCATTGATTGCTAATGCAGCTATTGCTTCAGATAAATCTCTTGTTCCGCTAGGTTCCGTGGTTTTAGTGGATGTTCCGCTTCTGGATAATGATGGTCAATACCGTGGTAGGAGAGAAACTCGCCTAATGGTAGCCCTTGATGTGGGGGGAGCAATAAAAGGCCAACATTTCGACCTTTACCTTGGTATTGGTGAAGCATCAGGTCAATTAGCTGGTTTCTACAACCATTTTGGTCGTGCTTGGGTAATTAAACCCTAGATCTATAGCATCGACGTGATTAAAAGAAACTGTTAAAATAAGGATAGAGCGGCTCAATTAAGGATAACTCATGAGATTATGCGATCGAGATATTGAAGCATATTTACAAAATGGTAAATTAAAAATTACACCTCAACCGGCATCGAATTGTATTAATGGTGCGACTGTTGATGTTAGATTAGGTAATCAATTTCGGACTTTCCGAGAACATACAACCCCTTTTATTGATCTAAGTGGTCCCAAAGAAGAAGTTTCTGCAACATTAGAACGAGTAATGAGTGAAGAAATGGTACTACCTGAAGGTGATGTGTTTTATCTTCATCCCGGAGAACTTGCTTTAGCGGTCACATTAGAATCAGTCACCATTCCTGATGATTTAGTGGGCTGGCTAGATGGACGTTCTTCCCTAGCCAGACTTGGGCTAATGGTCCATGTCACTGCACACCGTATCGATCCAGGCTGGCAAGGTCAAATTGTATTAGAATTTTATAATTCAGGTAAAATCCCGTTAGCGTTAAAACCAGGTATGACTATTGGTGCCTTAAGTTTTGAAACTTTAACAGGACCTGCAGCAAGACCTTATAATCGTCGACAAGATGCAAAATATAAAGACCAACATGGCGCAGTTGCCAGCCGTATCGATAAAGACTAAATCAGTTTACAACTATAATATAGGAACACTAATATGATAAAAAAAATATTGGTTACTTTTTTAATTTTAATTTTTATAATTGCTATAGGGATCGTCTCACTTATTGTTTTTGTTGATCCTAACAATTTCCGTGGATTTATCTCTGATAAAGTGAGAGATAAAACAGGATATGAATTATCTATTGAAGGTGATTTACGTTGGCACATCTGGCCACAAGTCAGTATATTAACTGATTCAGTTAAATTAACCGATACAGGTGCTCAAAAACCAATTTTGACCGCTGATAATATGCGACTTGATGTAGAGCTATTTCCATTATTTTCTAAAAAAATAGTTGTCAAAAATGTATTTGTTAAATCAGCCGTTATCAATGTTACTGATGACAGTAAAGGTCAAGTAGCAAAAAGTAAAGAAAGTAATAGCACCGCAAAACAACCAGTACCAAATACTGAAGATAAATCGCAACAAAATGAAGAAAAAGAAAAATCTAGCTGGAAATTCACATTAAACAAATTTGAAGTTGCAGATAGTACTTTGGTTTTTCAGAACAAAGATACATTAATTAACTTCAGAAATCTTAACCTAATAGTTCAACAAAATAGCGAAAAATATCTTTCAGTTGATATTAAAGGCAATATTGACCGAAATCAGCAGGATTTATATTATTCCGCCATTGCTGACATTGATTTAACTCAATTTCCAAATATTGCAAAAATTGATTTAAAAAAATTTGACTACACACTCAAAGGAATCGGCATTCCTAATGATGAGTTAGTGGGTAATTTGAAAGGAATTATTAATTATCAAAAAAATCCACAAAGCATAAACACACAAAATTTAATTTTTTCAATTAATGATAATATTTTTACAGGTAATGTAAATGTAAACCTAAATACTAAACCTTCTTTAGAATTAAATCTTAATTCTGACAAGTTAAACGTTAATACATTTATTTCAAATAAAGAAAAATCTAAAGAAAATACGAACATTAACCCACAACAAACAACACCTGTTGTATCAAGCGTTAACAAATCAACAAACGAACTTACCTTTCTTAATGCTTTTGATGCCAATCTTAAATTAAATATTAAGCAATTAATCGCTAACAAAATGGTATTAAATAATGTTTATGCTGATTTACAAAACAATGATGGTGTTGCAACAATTAAGGCTATCAATTTTGACTTTGCTGATGGCACGGTAACCACCAATGGGGTCGCTAATGGCAAACAAAAAAATACTCTAATCAAGCTCAACACTAAAATTAACAATGTTGATTTAAATAACTTTTTTAATCAGATTGATACAGCTAAAGATTTAGTTGGACGCTTTAATGCTTCAGGCCAATTAGAGATCAATACAATTAAAGCCAATAAGTTATTAGAAAACTTACATGGAAATCTTGCTATCAATATAGCTAATGCAAAACTTGATAATATTAATATCCAAAACATTATTAATGCTGCCGCAGCTAAATATTCTAAGGATGTTTTAACGCCGGAAAATCAAAATAAATATACTGAATTCCATACAATTGAAGCTAAAGCTAACTTAAATAATGGTAATTTAGAACTTACCACCTTAACTGCTGATTCTGAAACAATTGATATTATTAACGGTTCAGGAAGAGTTGGTATGTTACAAAAAGATATTGATGTGAATCTAAATATTAAAATGTTAGATGGTTGGAATGGCAAAAGTGATACCATTGCTAAATTGCAACAAATGACTATTCCACTACGTATTTATGGTCAATTTACTAAACTTCATTATCAGATAGATCTTAATCAAGTATTTAAAGATGTACTAAATGACAAATTACAGCATGGACTTGAAAAACTTCGAGAAAAAATTGAAAAACGAAATTCAAAAGATAACGACAAAGACAAAGACAAAGACAAAGACAAAGACAAAGACAAAGACAAAGATGATAATAACTTTAAGTCTAAATCACGGCAAAAAGCGGCTAATATATTAAGCGAATTGTTAAAGAAATAACCAACAATATCGCTAAAATATGATTAGTTTTAAAATTAGATAATAGCAAAAATGAAAAAAGGTGAGGATACCTCACCTTTTTTTATATTTAATATAAATAATTATAAAATAAACTTGCTAAGATCTTCATCAGCAACAAGTTTATCAAGATGATCACCTACATACTTAGCATCAATAGTAATCGTTTGACCACCAAGTTCACTCGCTTCAAATGATACTTCTTCCATTAAGCGTTCTAATACGGTATGTAAACGACGAGCACCAATATTTTCATTTTGTTCATTAACTTGCCAAGCAGATTCCGCAATTTTACGAATACCATCTGCCGTAAAATCAATGTTAACTCCTTCTGTTGCCATAAGAGCCTTATATTGTACAGTTAGTGAAGCATTCGGTTCAGTTAATATGCGCTCAAAATCTTCACTTGTTAGTGCTTGCAGTTCAACTCTTATTGGTAACCGACCTTGAAGTTCAGGAATTAAATCAGATGGATTAGCTGTTTGGAAAGCACCCGAAGCAATAAATAAAATATGGTCGGTTTTCACTGCGCCATGTTTAGTTGAAACAGTACATCCTTCAACAAGTGGTAATAAATCACGCTGTACACCTTCACGTGAAACATCTGGACCCGATGAATTACCTCGTTTACAGACTTTATCAATTTCATCAATAAACACTATACCATTTTGTTCAACAGCTTCAATGGCTTCATGTTTAAGATCTTCAGGGTTAACTAATTTAGCCGCTTCCTCTTCAATCAACTGTTTGAATGCATCTTTGATTTTCATCTTGCGTGGTTTCGTTTTTTGTCCACCTAAGTTTTGAAACATAGATTGCAGTTGGCTTGTCATTTCTTCCATACCTGGAGGAGCCATGATCTCAACACCAATGTTTACTCCTGCAATTTCGATTTCGATTTCTTTATCATCAAGAGCACCTTCACGCAGTTTTTTTCTAAATGCTTGTCTTGCTGTCGAATCAGTATTATTTTCAACTTGGCCCCAACCATCTTTTGAAGGCGGCACTAGAACATCTAAAATACGTTCCTCTGCTAATTCTTCAGCACGGTTACGATTTCTTTCCATCGCTTCTTGACGAATCATCTTAACCGCAGAATCTGTCAAATCTCTGATAATTGAATCAACTTCTTTACCAACATATCCTACTTCAGTAAATTTTGTTGCTTCAACTTTAATAAATGGAGCACGAGCAAGTTTTGCTAATCGTCTTGCTATTTCAGTTTTACCAACACCAGTTGGGCCTATCATCAAAATATTTTTAGGGGTAACCTCATGTCGTAATGCTTCATCTAGTTGCATTCGGCGCCAACGGTTACGTAATGCAATTGCAACAGACCGTTTTGCTTTATCTTGCCCTATGATATGTTGGTTTAATTCGCTTACAATTTCGCGAGGGGTCATTTCAGACATAATAAAATTCTCTTAAATCAGTTTAAATTAATAATTGAGTTCTTCGATTGTTTGGAAATTATTGGTATAAACACAAATATCACCAGCAATCGATAAAGATTTTTGCACAATATCATGCGCCGATAGTGAAGTATTATCAAGTAAGGCTCGTGCAGCCGCTTGTGCATAAGGTCCTCCTGATCCTATAGCAATCAAATCATCTTCTGGTTGAATAACATCCCCTGTACCAGTGATAATCAGTGAAGCACTTTCATCAGCAACAGCAAGCAAAGCTTCTAATTTGCGTAGCATTCTATCTGTTCGCCAATCTTTTGCTAGCTCAACAGCAGATTTGGTTAAATGACCTTGATGCATTTCTAATTTACGCTCAAATAACTCAAACAGTGTAAAAGCATCAGCAGTACCACCGGCAAAACCTGCAATCACTTTATTGTTATATAAACGACGAACTTTACGTGCATTCCCTTTCATGATAATACGTTCGCCTAGTGTGACTTGACCATCTCCACCGATTACAACTTGACCTTCTCGACGGACACTGACAATTGTTGTCATATTCTGCTCCTTCTCTTACATAAATAACTATATTCGGAATGAATAGAATATATATTGGGATGATTAATCCATTTTCAACATCTTAATTTAAAGATGTTGAGGATTTATTTATATGACAATAACACTATGTTATTAAGAAAGTTTTACTAGCATTAGTTAGGAGTGTAATTAATTTTCATTAATTTTACTTCATTATAAAGTTCTTGGGAAGGAATCGGCATATGTGCTAGCTTGGCTGCTGCAACTGCCTCACGACATAATGGTTCATCACCACCTAATACTTTTAGACTCAATATCAAACCATCTGGAGCGATTAATATTTCCAGGTTACAATATTTTCCCGCATAAAGTTTGTTTGGATTAATAAACTTATTACTTATAGCTGTTCTTACCGAATTTATATATTTATTTTTTGCATCATTCGAATTACCTTTACTTGATGCAGGACTATTAGATGAACTTGGTTTACCTGAAGTGAGTCCGCCAAGAAGGTCATTGACTGCTTTTTCATTCTTGGCAGCCTCAGCTCTCTGCTTAGCTAATTGCTTCTCTTTTTTCGCCTTTTCTTGTGCTGCTTTTTTTTCAGCTTCTAATCGTTCTGCCTCTTTTTTACGTTCGGCTTCTAGCTGTTCTTGCTTCTTTCTTTCCGCCTCGATACGCTCTGCTTCTTTTTTGCGTTCCGCTTCTAGCTGTTCCTGTTTTTTTCTTTCCGCCTCAATACGTTCTGCTTCTTTTTTACGATCAGCTTCTAGTTGTTCTTGCTTCTTTCTTTCAGCCTCAATACGTTCGGCTTCTTTTTTACGATCGGCTTCTAGCTGTTCCTGTTTCTTCCTTTCCGCTTCTAATCGTTCTGCTTCAAGTTGATCTTGTTTCATTTTTTCATCAAGCTTCAAACGCTCCATTTCCAATTTTTTTAGAAGCTGTTGTTGTTCAAGCTGCTTTTGTTGTAATGCTTCAGTTTGTTTGTTTATCTGATCGTCAATTTGTTCTCTTAATCGCTGTTGATTGATTTGGCTTTGTGATTGCCTTTGTCTTTGCTCAACCATAATAGAAGGATCAACCATAATTGCATTCAGAGATTGACCATTGATGTCACCGTAACTATTACTATCATCTTGCATAACTTTATAGCATAAAATTATGATTAAAATCACATGCAAGACAATAGACACAATTATGGCCAGACTTAATTTTGAATTTGATTTTTTAAACATTGCTGACATTTTTCATTTAGATTTTTAAATATTAAATTGGTTGAGTCATCAATCCAACCGATTTAACTCCGGCAGATTGCAATAAATTCAACGCCTTTATAATTTCATCGTAGGGAACTTCCTTAGATCCACCAACCAAAAATACAGCTTTTTCATTCAAAGCCAATTGCTGTTTGGCTTCTGCAATAATTTGTTCTTGAGTAATATTTTCTTGTCGGACATCATCTACCCTAAGTGCATAAACGCCAATCCCGATAACCTCTAAAATTATTGGTTTATCAGAAGATGGAACTGTTTTCGATTCTGCTGCTTCAGGTAAATCTACTTCCACACTCTGATTCACAATTGGTGCGGTTGCCATGAAAATAAGCACTAATACTAGCAAGACATCCAGCAAAGGTACAATATTGATTTCAGATTTAGTTGAATAACGTGAACGTCTTCGCATAATTATTTCCTAACAGCAACAACTTGACGTTGTAAAATAGCAGAAAATTCATCAATAAAGTTAAGATAACTTTGTTCAATTCGACTGACTTTTAATGATAAGCGGTTATAAGCCATAACAGCAGGAATCGCTGCAAACAAACCGATGGCAGTGGCAATCAAAGCTTCAGCAATACCTGGAGCGACCAATTTTAACGTCGCTTGTTTAGCGTCACTTAAAGAAATAAATGCATGCATGATTCCCCATACAGTACCGAATAAACCGATGTATGGGCTAATTGAACCAACTGTACCTAAAAAAGGAATATGCATCTCTAAATTATCAAGTTCCCGATTCATAGCTAACCGCATGGAACGTGATGCGCCATCTAAAGCAGCTTCTGGCATGTTAGGATTGATTTGGTATAAGCGAGTGAACTCTTTAAAACCTGAATAAAAAATATGTTCTGTACCAGCAAGTTGTTCTTTACTTAATTTTGCTTTTTCAAAAAGAACATTTAACTCATCAGCAGCCCAAAAACTATTATCAAATTCTTGAATTTGTTTTTTTGCTTGACCTAAAACTCTACTTCGCTGAAATATGATTGCCCAAGATATGATTGAAAATACTAATAAAAGCAACATAACACCTTGAACGAGTAGGCCCGCATTTAAAAACAATTTAATAATATTCAGATTATCCACTTATATAAACTCCAAAACTAATGACTTAGGAAGCCCACATGGCTTCATTTTACTTATATCAACACATGCAATAATAACATTAGCTGAACTAACTACTTGCTTATCTTGATTAATAATAGTTTGCTTAAAAAAAATCGATGCTTTGCGAATTTGATCTACTTTACATGTAACCGTTAACAAATCATCTAAACGAGCTGGAAGGTGATAGTTAATATCCATCTTTTTGACAACAAAAGCAATATTTTCTTGCAATAACTTATGTTGGCTAATTCCAAGATCTCTTAACATTTCAGTTCTAGCACGTTCATAAAATGCAAGATATCTAGCATGATAAACTACCCCACCGGCATCGGTGTCTTCATAATAAACTCGGGCATTCCAATTAAATTCTTTCATACTGTCATTCATATATATAAACTCTATGAGAGTCATTATAACGAATTATCAATTATGCTGCACTATGATATAGAATTCGCCAAATGAAAACAATTATCATTTGTAACAAAATCTATTTTTAAATTGCTTAAATACGAAAAAGGTGACTAACAGTCACCTTTAGTTAATTATTCATGCTTTTTTATTGATTATTGTCGGACTCTTTATCTCCACTATGATTTTCAACCCAAAGTCCTGTAACAGCTGAAAGCATAACCGCTGCAATAATCCCGATAAACCATAAAAAGTAATACATAATAATCCCTTAATAAAGTGAATGTTTATTATTTTCAATATGATTTTTATCAAGTCGCCCAAACATTTTGATATACGACCATGTAGTATAGAACAAAATGATAGGTAAAAATATGAGCACAACAAAGAACATAATGTTAAGTGTTAATTGACTTGATGTTGAATCCCATATAGTTAAACTTGCATTAGGCATAATGCTTGAAGGAATAATGAACGGGAATGTTGCAATTCCATAAGTTAATAAAACACAAGCAATGGTTAACGTTGATAAAATAAACGATAATGCATTTTTATTCATACCTGAACAAATAATGTTAAGTAAAGGTAGTAAAATCCCCAATACAGGCACAATCCATAAAATTGGACAATTCATATAATTGCTTAGCCATGATGCATCCGTAGAAACTGTTTTATTTAATGGCTGTGATGTTGCAGAATGATCTAAAGAAGTTACAACTTCATAACCATGCATACCAAACATAACCCATACCCCAGCGAATAAAAAAGCAACCACTAAAACTACACACGATATTTGTGTTGCTTTTCTTGCTCTTAAATAAAGCTCACCTGAAGTTTTAAGCTGTAACCAAGCACCACCATGCGCAACAAATAGCATTAAGCTAACAATACCGACTAATATCGCAAAAGGATTTAATAAACCAAAAAAGTTACCATCATAGAAGACACGGTAAGATCCATCAAATCTAAATGGCACACCTTCTAATAAATTACCAAATGCCACACCAAATACCAATGCGGGAACAAAACTACCAATAAAAATTCCAGCATCCCACAAATTTCGCCATTTCGAATTTTCAAGTTTACTACGATAATCGAAACCAATTGGTCTAAAAAATAGCGCACAAAGCACTAGAATCATCGCAATATAAAAACCAGAAAACGAAACAGCATAAGCAAATGGCCATGCTGCAAAGATACCCGCTCCTGCAGTAATTAACCACACTTGGTTACCGTCCCAATGTGGCGCAATCGCATTTATCATAATACGACGTTCTGTATCTGTTTTGCCAATAATCGGAAGTAGAATCCCTACTCCCATATCAAAGCCATCAGTGACAACGAAACCAATCAATATCACGCTTATTAGCAACCACCAGATAGCACGTAGAATTTCATAATCAATCATCATTGTGTATACTCCCTTAGTCCTATTCTGTTATTGGTTGTGTCTTTTCATAATGATATTTGCCTGTACCTAAGGAACTAGGACCTAAACGAGCAAATTTAAACATTAAAAACATTTCAGCAACTAAGAACAAAGTATAAAGCCCACAAATCAATATCATCGTGAATAATACTTCACCAGGAGTTAGAGATGAATTTGCAACACCTGTAGGAAGAATATCTTGAATTGCCCATGGTTGACGACCATATTCTGCGACAAACCAACCACATTCACATGCTAGCCATGGGAATGGTAAAAATAAAACTAACATACGATGTAACCAACGTTTTTCACCAATTTTATTTTTATATGTTACCCAAACCGATAAAGCTGTTCCTAGAATCATTAACAAACCAAGACCGACCATGCCTCTAAATGACCAAAACAGAGGCCAAACAGCTGGAATAGAATCTTCAGTCGCCGCTTTAATATGCTCTTCTGTCGCTTCAGAAATGGTGAGATTATCTCTATCTGTAAATCGTTTAACTAAGTAACCGTAGCCTAAATCTGCTTTATTATCTTCAAATGCTTTAACAACAGCAGGATCCTGATTACCTTGCTGAATTTTCACCAGATTAGTATAAGCTAAAATACCTTTGCGGATTCTTGCTTCATTACTTGTCAGAATATCTTTTAACCCTATTACTTGAGTATCTAATGAACGTGTTGTCATGATGCCCATCGCATATGGTATTTCAATCGCAAATAAATTTTCTTTATTTTTTTGAGAAGGAAAAGCAATAACATTAAATGATGCTGGAGCAGGTTGAGTTTCCCATTCCGCTTCGATAGCAGCAAGTTTAGCCGGTTGAACGGTTGTCATTTCATGGCCAGCTTCATCACCCATAATTGCAACAATGATAGAAGCTATAAATCCAAACATGGCCGCAACAGCAAAAGAGCGTTTTGCAAACTGAACATCACGTTTTTTAAGTAAATAGTAAGAACTGATACTTAATACAAATATTGCACCTGTTAAATAACCTGCGGCAACAGTATGTACAAATTTATATTGTGCAACCGAATTAGTAATTAACTCATAAAAGTTTGCCATTTCCATACGTGAGTTAATAGGATTGAAATCAGAACCTATTGGGAACTGCATCCAACCATTAGCCACAAGAATCCATAAAGCAGAAAAATTAGAACCAAATGCTACACACCATGTCACTAACAGGTGTTTTCCTCGACTCAGTCTATCCCAACCAAAAAAGAATAAACCAACCATTGTTGATTCTAGGAAGAATGCCATCAAACCTTCAATTGCTAATGGCGCGCCAAAAATATCACCGACGTAATGTGAATAATAAGACCAGTTAGTGCCAAATTGAAACTCCATTGTTAAACCAGTTGCTACACCAACTGCAAAGTTGATTGCAAATAGCTTACCCCAAAATTTGGTCATATCCTTCCAGACTTGCTTACCACTAACAACATATACAGTTTCCATTATCGCTAGCATAAAGGCTAGTCCTAGCGTCAATGGGACAAAAATAAAATGATACATTGCCGTGAGTGCAAATTGGAGGCGTGATAGTTCTACTATATCTAACATGATTGCTCCCTTTCCTCTAATGCCCACAAAAATATTACGTTTCTAAATATTGTACACCAATATTTTGATAATAAAAATTGATGAATGTCAAAAAAACGTCACTTAAACTGTTTTTTTACTGCATCACCAATTTCAGTAAGACTATTCACAACAGTGATACCAGCAGCTTTTAATACTTTCACTTTTTCTTCCGCTGTTCCTTTGTTACCCGATATTATTGCACCCGCATGCCCCATACGTTTACCTACAGGAGCTGATACGCCTGCGATATAGGCAATCACTGGCTTACTGACAAATTTTTTAATATATTCAGCTGCTTCTTCTTCTGCACTGCCACCTATTTCTCCAATCATGACAATTGCTTTTGTTTTCGGATCTTGTTCTAAAAGCGCTAAAATAGAAATAAAATCACTACCAGGGATAGAATCCCCTCCGATACCAATACAAACAGATTGACCAAGTCCAATATCTGTTGTTTGTTTAACCGCTTCATAAGTTAGTGTACCAGATCGAGACACGATACCAACATGACCTGCTAAATGAATATGAGCAGGCATAATACCAATCTTACATTCATCAGGAACAATAATACCGGGACAATTTGGTCCTATCATTATTACATCGGTCTCTTTTAATTTTTCTTTAATAACCAACATATCTAAAGTTGGAATGCCTTCAGTAATACAGACAATTAATTTAATGCCTGCTTCTATAGCCTCAAGTATAGAATCTTTACCAAATGCTGCCGGTACATAAATCACACTTGCCGTTGCTCCTGTTGCATCAACGGCTTCTTTAACAGTATTAAAAACGGGCAATCCTAAATGGACAGTTCCTCCTTTACCAGGAGTAACTCCCCCGACTAGCTTAGTACCATATTCAATAGCTTGTTGCGAATGAAAGGTCCCTTGACTACCTGTAAAACCTTGACAGATAACCTTAGTATTTTTGTTAATCAAAATAGACATAATAACGTTTCTCCACCTTTCTTATTATTTTGCAACAGTAACGATTTTTTGTGCTGCGTCAGTTAAACTTTCAGCTGTCATCACATTCAATTTACTTTCAGTTAAAATCTTTCTCGCCAATTGTGCATTATTACCTTCTAGTCTGACGACCACAGGAACGGTTAAACCAATTTCTTTTATTGCAATAATAATCCCTTCAGCAATTAAATCACAACGGACTATCCCACCAAAAATATTAACTAAAATAGCGCTGACGTTTTTATCTGATAATATGAGTTTAAAGGCTTCTGTAACACGTTCTTTAGTCGTTCCCCCCCCAACATCTAAGAAGTTAGCTGGTTGGCCACCATAAAGCTTGATAATATCCATCGTCGCCATCGCAAGACCTGCGCCATTGACCAAACAACCAATATTACCATCTAGCGAAACATAACTAATTCCATGCTTAGCCGCGATTGATTCACGTACATCTTCTTGCGTTGTATCTCTTAAAATATTTAAATTAGGGTGTTTAAATAGTGCATTATCATCCAAGACTATTTTAGCATCTAAACAAATTAAATCTTCCGAATCGGTAATAACTAAAGGATTAACTTCCGCTAAAGACATATCATTTTCTAAAAATAAGGTAGCAAAGTTAACAAACAGTTTAGCGAATTGATTAATAAGTTTTCCAGATAATCCTAATTTAAAAGCTAACTCTCTTCCTTGAAACGCACAAGGCCCAGTTAATGGATCAAGCGCAACTTTATGAATCAAATGAGGGGATTTTTCAGCAACACTTTCGATATCAACCCCACCTTCAGTTGAAGCCATAATAACGACACGTTTAATACTGCGATCAATCACAGCACCTAAGTAGAGTTCTTTTTGAATATTGGAAGCTTTTTCAATTAAAATTTGATTGACTGGTTGACCTTCAGATGTGGTTTGATAAGTCACAAGATGCTGACCTAACCATTTTTCAGCAAAAAGTTTTATTTGATTAAAATCATTGGTGCATATTACGCCACCAGCCTTACCTCGACCACCTGCATGAACCTGACATTTTGCTACCCATGCACCTAACTCGGATTTTGATGCTAATTCAGCTAGCGTGTCTTGAACTTCATCAATTGAGTTACAAACAAAACCTTCAGGCACGGGTAAATTATATTGCTTAAAAAGAGATTTGGATTGATATTCATGCAGGTTCATAAAGAAATTCCATGACTTAAGTTAATATTAAAAAATAGTCACAATTCTAATGCAAGATAAATAAATTGTGTAGTAAATAATATCTTATATTTATTGTATTTGAGAATTATTGCTGATAATAAGTGACAATGATATACTCAAAAGCTAATTTAATATCGTAATAATTGTAAAGGTAAAAATATGAAACAAGTTGGGATTTTTTTTGGTAGTGACACAGGTAATACAGAAAAAGTTGCTGAACAAATCCAACTCATTTTAGGGAGTGATAAAGCAGATCTTTTTGATATTCGAAACGCTACAAAAGAGCATATAGAAAAATATGACTACCTTTTTTTCGGCATTTCAACTTGGTATTATGGTGATCCACAAGCTGATTGGGAAGACTTTTTTCCTAACCTTGAACAAATCGATTTTAATGGAAAAACTGTTGCTATCTTTGGTTGTGGTGACCAAGAAGATTACGCTGAATTTTTCTGCAGTGCAATGGGCATGTTACGTGATATTATTGAACCTAATGGCGCCAAAATAGTTGGGCATTGGCCAATTGAAGGCTACAATTTTGAGGAATCTAAAGGTTTAGTAGATGATGACCATTTTATTGGTTTAGCTATAGATGAAGATCGTCAACCAGAATTAACCACAGAACGTATTCAAACTTGGGTTAAACAAGTTAAAGCAGAAATGAATATTTAATCTATTGAAATGATTTCTTTTATTTTCCGTTCATCATTTTTATAATAAACAATTTATAGCAACTAAACTATATTGGGATGTAATATGACAAATCATGATAGAGATAATAATGCAGCGCTGAAAAGTGCGGGTTTAAAGGTTACATTGCCTCGTTTAAAAATACTAGAATTGCTGCGTGACCCTTCGTGCCAGCATATTACCGTAGAAGATCTTTATAAAAAGTTACTTGATATGGGAGAGGAAATCGGTCTTGCTACCGTTTATCGCGTGCTGAATCAATTTGATGATGCAGGGATTGTCACTCGCCATAACTTTGAAGGTGGGAAAGCAGTTTTTGAACTTGCAACACAACAACATCATGACCATTTAATTTGTTTAGATTGTGGTGAAGTCTTTGAATTCCGTGATGAAGTGATCAATGCGAGGCAAAAGGAAATCGCTGAACAATATGGTGTGAAATTAACTTTTCATAGCCTTTATCTTTATGGTCATTGTGATTCCGGTAACTGCAAAAAACACCCTGAACTTCATGCTAAAAAATAAGCCTATTTTATAGGCTTTTTTTACTTTTCAAATTATCGTAATTCTTCTGTTAGGTTAGTAATTAAAATGAAACAGCTTTTAAACTTTATCCCACTTGTTGTCTTTTTTGTCTTTTTGACAATGTATGATATTTTTGTTGGTGTTCAAGCATTAATGATTGCATCATGTGTATCACTTGTTATTGGAATGATTTTATACAAAAAAATTGATAAAGTAGAATTAATTTCCTTTTTGATGGTGATGATTTTTGGTGGTATTACGCTCGCCACAAAAGAAGCGATATTCATAAAATGGAAAGTAACAATTATTAATTTTTTATTTGCATCTGTTCTATTAATCAGTCAATCTATATTTAAGAAAAACTTAATTCAAAAAATGTTAGGCAAAGAGTTACAATTAGATGACATTATTTGGAATAAACTGAATTTAATATGGATAGTCTTTTTTATACTTTGTGGAACGTTCAGTTTGATTGCAACTTATTATATGTCTGATAACTTTTTTTGGAAATTTAAAGTATTTATTTTACCCATTTTATCATTGTTATTATCTTTGATTTCAGGAATTTATATTTTCAAAAATATTGATAAAAAAGATCTAGAAAGTAAATAGCATATGCAGGAGTATCTTTAAATATGAGACAAAATATTGAAAGTCCTAAAGGACAATTAGTACTAAGAACACTTGCTATGCCTTCGGATACCAATCCTCATGGACATATTTTTGGTGGTTGGATTATGTCTCAGATGGATCTCGCTGGGGGAATTTTATCGAAAGAAATAGCTAAAAACCGAGTTGTAACTGTTAATGCTAGCAGTATTACTTTTCATAAACCAGCAATGGTGGGAGATGTCGTGTGTTGTTATGCGCATTGCCTAAAAACAGGTAGAACATCAATGACTATCGCTATTGAAGTTTGGATTAAAAAATTAATCGACACAGAAGATACAACTCAACGTTTTCGTATCACGGATGCTGTTTTTACCTATGTTTCAGTTGATAAGCATAATAATCCCAAGCCATTGCCTGAAATATTTCAATATTTTGATTGTAACAAAGATCCAATTAGTAAACTAAATCTTAATAATAGTTAATAAATATGCAATTATACTCATTTCATACATTAGTTAGTACGTTGATATTTCTGATATATTGGTTGCTGATTGTTGCAACCACATTACGTATTGTCTTCAAACGAAGACCAACAACTTATGTGATTGCATGGATGTTAATTATCTATATTTTACCTATTGTTGGAATCATACTCTATTTCGCAATCGGTGAGGCACATTTAGGACAACAACGAGTAAAACGAGCTCAGCAAATGCGTCCTACTATTGCTAAATTTATTCAAAGACTTGAAGATTTTCCTGATATTTTTACAACAAAAGTTAGTCAAGTCAGCAAACCTATATTTCAATTATGTAAACATCAGACTGGACTTGATGGTATAAATGGCAACCATATTGAGCTACTGAGCGAAACTGATGAGATATTTGATCGCTTAATTAATGACATTAATCAAGCAACCTCGAATATTGAAATGGTATTTTACATTTGGAATGAAGGTGGTAGAGCCAATGAAGTTGAAAATGCACTAATCGCAGCAACAAAGCGTGGAGTAATTTGTCGTTTAATGGTGGATTCAGCTGGTAGCCGACACTTTATTAAAACCAATGCAAGTAAACGTATGCGTGATGCGGGAATCATAATTGTTGAAGCTCTTAAAGTAAATTTACTTCGTTTTATGTTTAGACGACTTGATTTACGTCAACATCGCAAAGTAGCTATCATTGATAACTATATATCTTATACTGGTAGTATGAATATTGTCGATCCACGTTTTTTTAAACAAAATAAACACATTGGTAAATGGGTCGATATCATGGTACGAATGAATGGCCCCGTTACAACATTGATGGGTGCAATATATGCCAGTGATTGGGAGTTAGAAACAGGTAAATATTTAGCCCTACCACAAATTACAGATTTTGCAGAACCGCCTGAAGACAAAAAACATATTATGCAACTCATTGCTTCAGGGCCAGGATATACTGAAAATATGATTCATCAAGTACTATTGACAGCAATCTATTCTGCACAAGAACAAATTATTTTTACTACCCCTTACTTAGTTCCTAGTGATGACATACTCCATGCTGTTGTTACCGCGGCTCAGCGAGGAGTAGAAGTTATCATTATAGTACCAAAAAAGAATGACTCTCTAATGGTTAAATGGGCCAGTCGAGCTTTCTTTTCCGAACTATTGGATGGGGGGGTCAAACTTTATCAATTTAATGATAACTTGTTACATACTAAAAGTGTACTAATCGATAATCAGCTTAGTCTTGTCGGTACGGTAAATTTAGATATGCGAAGTTTATGGCTTAATTTTGAAATTACAACGGTTATTGATGATGCTGAATTTGCAAACTCATTATCTATCCTATTGCAAAAATATTTATCACAATCAGATCCTGTCAATGTATCCGAATGGAAAAAACGCCCAATTTGGCAACATATTATTGAACGGCTATTTTACTTTTTTGCTCCGTTATTATAATAAAATTTAAATCATTTGGTATTCAAAACGGATAATTATTAGTAGCCGTTTTGAGACAGATCGGGTTGAAACTGGTTGCTATTTATTCGAAAAACATCGGTTTGTATTTCTCCATCTTTACCAAGTTTAATTTCTCGCCAACCGGGTGCCTCTACAGATAAATTAAACTCATAGGATGCCTGTTTAAATTGCACGCAAGTTGAAGGTGTCGAAAATGCTTTGCAACCATACCAAGAATGCATTTGATTTTGATGTATATGCCCCCACCCTACTCCACTTATTTTAGGATAGTTTTGGATGATATTTTTCAATTGATCACTATTTTTCAATATATGTTGATCTAGCCAATGACATCCTGACTCGATAGCGTGATGATGTAAAAAAACAAGAGCATATCTATCATTATAGTTTTCAAGCGTTTTTCGTAAAAACGCTAGCTCTAAATCAGATAAGTAACCATATGCTTGTCCTACTACTTGACTATTTAACAAAATTAAAAGCCAATTATCACCCAATAAAACAACTTTATTTTCAGCTAGTTGGTAATCTTTAAAAATAATCTGCATGTAAGCATAGTTATCATGATTTCCGGCTAGCCAGACACAAGGCGTATTTAATTTTTGGATTTGCTTTGCAAATAACGAGTAAGCTTCTTTAGAGCCATCTTGTACAAAATCACCTGTTGCTACAATCAAATCATATTGTTTTTTTAGAGATTTTATCTCATCAATAACAGAGAGAAAACTTGCATTTGAATCAACACCTAATAACTGATTATTATCATTAGCAAATAAATGCGTATCAGTAATATGCAATATATTACCGAAATCGCTATTTTTTATTGGAAGGTGTAAAAATGACTGCAAAATTTACCTCAGCATCTGTTTTTATTTACAATTTTTATTATCAACTTAGTCATTAAATAGGACATTATGATTGGCTTTGATATTTATTTTTTTATTATAAATTCAAGTACGCTTACAAAGTGTAAAATGGATCACATTTTTATGAAAGAAAAAATTAAATGTGATCACTTAAAATTTTATTTCCATTCTTTCTGTAACAACGCATAATTGAGCTGTAACCATTGAATTGCAATAATTGATGCAGCATTATTGATAACTCCTTCTTGAACCCATCGATAAGCTTGCTCTCGACTGATTACGTGCACTTTAATATCTTCGTTTTCTTCGGCTAATCCATGAATTCCTTTAGCTGTTGAGGAATCAACTTCACCAACTAATATGTGCAGTTTTTCAGTTAATCCACCTGGCGATGCTAAATAACTAATAACAGGTTTGCAACGCCCTATCGTTATTCCCGCTTCTTCTATGGCTTCTCGTCTTGCAACATCTTCACATGACTCATTATCATGATCCATCATGCCAGCAATAAGTTCTAATAACCATGGACTATTTTGGGTTTCGATAGCCGCTATACGGATTTGCTCAATCATCACGATTTGATCGCGTTTACTATCATAAGCTAATAATACTACAGCATGACCGCGTTCTAAAATCTCTCGAGAAACTAATTCGCTTTTAGTTCCATCGAATTTACGATATTGAAAACGATACTCAAGCAAAGAAAAAAAACCTTTATATAAAACACGTTTAGTTAAATTAAACACATCTTTTTTGTCAAAAAGGATCGGATTATTATTAATTTTCATATAAATTCTCAATTTTAGACTAAATTTTAATAAAAAGTGCGGATAGCAAGCAAACTATGCTTACTATATCTTATTTATCTGTTAAAATTATACAATTAAAAATACTACAATATTTGAATGTTTTTTAAAGAGAAAATTGATGAAAAAAACTTTAACTTTTCTAATCGGCTTAGCGTTAAGCCACTCTGTCTTTGCAGAGAATTTGGTTCAGGTTTATGAACAAGCAAAGATAACTAATCCGGATTTGCGCAGTTCATTAGCTGAAAAAGACAAAGCCTATTCAGCCATCTCTGGATCTCGTGCCAGTTTATTACCACAAATAGGTTTAAGTGCCTCTTATGGTGTCACACATGGTCGTCGAGACTATAGCGGTATCAAATCGAAAAGTGGTAATTTATATCAATTAACTTTATCGCAAAGTCTTTTTGATTATTCTAACTGGAAAGCTTTAGATATCACTAAAAAGCAAGCCACGATTGCAGATATCGCTTACCAGTATCAAGGACAAACCTTAATATTAAATACTTCCGTTGCTTATTTTAATGTTTTAAAAGCGCTTGATGCATTAAGTTTTATTGATGCTCAGAAAAAAGCGATTGGACGTCAATTAGAACAAACACGTCAACAGCACCAAGTTGGATTAGTGGCAATCACCGACGTGCAAAATGCTCAAGCTAATTACGATCTTACTCTTGCACAACAAGTTAATGCATTAAATGACTTAAATAATGCAATTGAAGATTTACGCCAAGTTAGTGGTCGTTTTTATTCTAAACTAGCAACCATTAATACGAATACGTTTAAAACTGAAGCACCAACTGCAATTAGTGCATTGTTAAAACAATCAGAAACGTCTAATCTTAATTTGTTAACAATGAAACTTAACCAAGATATTGCTCGTGAACAAATCAAGCTTTCTCAATCAGGACATTTGCCAACTGCAAGTTTAGATGCTTCAACAAATTTAAATAAAACTGATAGATATGGTCGCAATACAGGGCCAAATGGTGGCAATGGTAAAACTTATTCTGGCAATAATTATGTAGGTCTAAGTGTAAATTTACCTATCTTCTCAGGCGGAGCAACGACTTCGAAAGTTGAGCAAGCACAGCATAACTACATTAGCTTTAGTGAAAAACTTGAGAGTACAAATCGTGCTGTAATCAACCAAGTTCGTTCTTCTTATAATAATATCTCTTCATCAATCAGCGCCATCAAGGCTTATCAACAAGCAGTGGTTTCAGCTGAAAGTTCATTAGAAGCGACAAACTCGGGCTACCAAGTTGGAACACGAACAATAGTTGATGTACTTAATGCAACGACACAACTTTATAGCTCAAAAAGAAACTTGTCTGATGCAAAATATAATTATCTAACCAGTTTATTACAGTTAAAATATGCTGTAGGTACGTTAACTGCTAATGACTTAGTTTATTTAAACAGTATGTTAGGTAAAGACGTAACGACATTAGTTACCATCAATAATTAATTTATTGTGGTTATTTTAATAAAAAGGCGATTAACTCGCCTTTTTTTATACCTAATCATTAATGATAAATGTTTTTTAACTAAACCTGAAACTCTAAGACATAGCATTAGTCACAAATTCAGTAAACATTTTCATTTTTGGTAATGGTTGTCTATCGGCGGTATAAAGCATGTGCACTTCTCTGGCAGGCGGTAAAAAATTTTGCAATATAGGCAGTAACTTATTTTGCTTAATGGGCTCAATTAGCATAGATTCAGGTAACATTGTTATACCCAACCCTTCGATAGCAGCAATAGCTAAAGCAGAAGTATCATTGGTTTGTAATAAGCCAGATATAGGAAGATTACATGATTTGCCATTAACGGTAAAAGGCCATACATAATCATTTTTATTCCGATTTACATATTGATAAATTAAACATTGATGGTGTTTTAAATCCTCCGGTACAGCAGGTATGCCATTTTGAGCCAAATAACTGGGTGATGCAGCAAAAATAAGTTGAAAAGGTTTGAGCTTTCTTCCAATTAAACCCGAATCATTTAATTGCCCAATTCGAAATAAAATATCAAAATCGTCTTTTACAATATCGACATAACGATCACTCAATTGAATATCTATATTGAGTTTAGGATAGCATTTCATAAAGCGACTAATAACTGGAATGAGATTATAATGCCCATAACTAACTGGCGCACTAATCCTTAGTCTACCTTTAGGTTCATCAATAAATTGTTGTGCTAATACTTTAGATTCTGCTATTTCACCAAGAATTAATTTAGAACGCTGATAATACTGTTTACCAAATTCAGTAAGATTTTGTGAGCGTGTCGTTCGATTAAGTAGTTTTAAACCTAAATATTTTTCTAAAAAAGCGATATATTTAGTCACCATTTGCGGCGATGTATTTAAAGAAACTGATGTAGCGACAAAAGATCCCGTTTCTACAGTTAATACAAACGCCTCCATACACTTTAAAAGATCCATATTATCAACCTCCAGTTGTTAATAAATTAATTAATATCATATTTATTCTCTACCATTTTATAATGATAATACAACAAAATAATTAATGATATGGAGCTTTACATGAAAAAAATAGGTATTATTGGTGCAGGTTTTGTTGGTCAAGCATGCGCTAAATTGTTTATCCAAGCTGGATATCAAGTTATGCTTAGTAATTCAAGAGATAAAAAATCGTTATACAGTGTCGCTAGCAGTTTAGGTTGTCAAATAGGTAGCCAGCAAGAAGCAATTGAATTCAGCGATCTTATTTTAGTCGCTATTCCATTCATTAATTACACTCTTTTGCCAAAAGATCTGCTCAGTAAAAAAATCATCATCGACACAATGAATTACTACCCAGATCGTGATGGTCATTTTGAACAACTAGATAACCATCAAATTACAACAAGCGAACTTGTCGCTCAACATCTTGACCAGTCTAAAATTGTCAAAGCATTTAATGCAATACTTGCCAAAGACATTGTTAAAGATGCCAAGCCGGATGATAAAACAGACCGAAGAGCACTCCCAGTTGCTGGTAATGATATGCCAAGCAAACAAATTATATTCAATTTACTAGAACAAGTTGGATTCGATTATATCGATACCGGAGATTTATCTCAAAGTTGGCGATTTGAACGAGCAAAACCTGCTTATTGTGTACCTCTAAATCGAGACCAGTTATCTGAAGCACTAGCTAAAGCTTCAAAAGAAGAAGAATTACCCCATAATTCATGGAAATAATAATAAATATTAATCTTATTCAAATATGAAAAAGGAAAGAAAATGATCAATAATGAAAAAAAATACACGGCAATAACCGGCGCCAGTTCTGGCATTGGTTATGCCTGTGCACTTGAATTTGCTAACCGCAATAAAAATCTAATATTAATAGCAAGAAGAGAACAACAACTGCAAGCATTAAAACAAAAAATAGCTGAAGTGAACCCAAATATCCAAGTCATTATCAAAATTTGTGATTTATCTCAAGCAACTAATGTTCATTCTCTGTTTGAGCAATTAAATAGCTATTACATTGAAACATGGATAAATAATGCGGGTTTCGGACATTATGGAAGCGTTGAAGATCAAAATTTAGAGAAAATACAATCCATGTTACATTTAAATATTGAAGCTTTAACTATTTTATCCACACTTTATGTCCAGAAATATCATAATAAACCTGATACACAGCTAATAAATATCTCATCAAGAGGTGGATATACTATAGTACCTAATGCAGTTACCTATTGCGCCACTAAATTTTACGTTAATGCCTTCACGGAAGGATTAGCACAAGAGTTAAAACAAGCAAAAGCAAAATTGACGGCAAAAGTTTTAGCACCAGCTGCGACCAAAACGGAATTTGGTCAAAAAGCGAATAATATTAATGAATATGACTATGATAAAAGTTTTAACCAATATCACACAGCAGAACAAATGGCTGGTTTTTTAATGAAATTATATGATAGTGATCAAACTATCGGAGAAATCAGCACTAAAGATTTTTCATTTTCTTTAAAAAATAGCATATTGCCTTATTCTGGCAATCCTTCAGAAAATCAAAAAAGTTAGATAATTAATTAGATAGATGACAATTAAACAGCATTTAAACGATATCCTACTCTTTAGCTCAAAACCATCATTTAATAGTGTTTTGAGCTTTTTTTATCTAACGGTTTCAACTTAAATATCGTTGTTCAAAAAGTTTTCAAAAAATTGCCCCAAATTTTTTAAAATTACATTTGAATTAAATTCATCAGCGACCCAATCTTGGCAATTCTTTCTTCAACTTTTTTGGCTGCTCCGTCTAACGAATAACCATCATCAATCAATTCTTGAATGAGGATTATCTTTTTAATGTTCGCTAAATCAAATTGACGTGATTTAGATTGTGGATCCACTGTTTTGATAATGCCTTTTTCTTCCCAATAACGCAATTTTCTTACTGGAATTTTAGTCATTTCAGAAACTTCCCCAATACCAACAATTACCGTTGATAAAAAATTATCATAAGAATTTTTTAAGGATTTTTTTTCCATATCAAAAACCTATTTATACTTAAAGTAAAAACCTATTATAAAACACAATATATTTAAACAACAAATAATGTTGTACTTAAAACAAATTTGGCTTTATAATTCAATCATTGTACTTTAACTACAATAATTGTATATATAGAGCTTAAAATGAAATATAAATTAATCATAGGTACCTTGTGCATTCCTCTTCTTGCACTTGGTGTCGTTACCCAACTTTATTTACTAATGCCTGTCTCAACCAATCTGTTACAATTTATTAAACATGCTACGACCAATAATATAGGATTATTAACCACTCTATTTGGCTTTTTTTACGCTGTCGGGTTAATTATCTGGGGAAGTTTATCTGATCGAATTGGCAAGGATTTAACCTTAATCATCGGTCTATTATTACTTGCTTGTGTTAGCTTTATCGTACCACTGCTACACAACTATTATTTATTATTATTTGCTCGTGCAGTTCAAGGCTTTTGTGCTGCTTCGTTTCCTCCCGTGGCTTTAGCTTGGGTTTCAATTAATCTGCCAGATAGTTCAAAACCTAAAGCAATATCCCTGATCAGTTGCGCATTTTTACTTGCAGCAACGATTGGTCAATGGCTAGGGTCATTATTGATTTCGAACTCCCTTTATTATGCAATGTGGTTTTTAACAGGCATTTATGCATGTGGCGCAACTATTTTTTACTTTTATTATTTAAAAAACAAACAAAACTATCAGGTTACCCCAAGCGCAACACTCCTTTCAATATGTTGCAAGATACCTAATATACTCACTAATAGAAAGTTATTACCAGTATATCTATGCTCGTTATTTGTATTACTTAGTTTTGTCTCACTTTATTCTGTGTTGCACCGTAGTGCACTTATCGTATATGTTCCAACTTTAAGAAACATTAGCATCATTGCTATGCTATTTAGTTTAACCTCCAGTTATCTATTTAAAGTGATCAAACCAGCGTATGTTCTTGCGATAGCACTTTGCTTAATGGCTTTTTCATTATTTATACATACGTTTTTCTTAACTGATCGATTAAACACATTGGTTATTCTCTATTTCTGTCATTTCATGCTAATTATTGGTCTTGCGTATGCTGTTCCTTCCATGATCGTATGTATAGCAACGCAATCCGAGATAAAAGATCGCGGTATTGCCACATCACTGTATACCTGTATTTTATTTATCGGAGCAAGCCTTGGAGCATTATTACCGACATTTATTACCCCTCCTATTTTGATAACATCGCTTTCTATTTTACTTATGGTCTGCGCAATACAACTCATTTTAAATTTAAAAGCTCATCATTAAGGATATTGATTTATGATAAAACAACTAACCATACTGACATTTATATTAAGTTTTTTTTATTCAAATTGTTACGCACAGCAACTTAACCAAACTAAGGAAACGCCTATGACTTCAACACAATTGGCAAAAATCAGCACACAACTTTCCCCAAACTTTCAGCAATTATTACCTGATAATGAGCTTAATTTTAATTTAGTGTTAACACATAAAGGACTACACAACAAGCAACCGGTAACGTTATACCGTTTTGAACCACAAGAAACCATGCATCTTAATAGCCAACATGTTTCATTTTTATTCGATGATAATTCAAATAAATTGCAAGGATTTGTTAGATTATTACCACAGTATCAATCAACTAAAGCACAAGTGACGAAAGATAAAGCATTAGCAATAACGCTCAAATTTCTTGAAACTTATGCACCAGATTTATTGAAAAATTATAATAATAATTGGATAGATACCCATGATGAAGAGATTATGGTGAATGGTAAAAAAGTGACTTTAACTGGCATGAAAGTTAAATGCCGCGATTTAAATACAGGTCTTTACTTTTGGACAATTATTGCACCGGATGAAACTATCATGGTTTTTGAAAGAGATGTTGAGTGGGACTTTATTCGTGCTGGTCGTCAAACACAAAAATGGCTACATGACAGTTGGTTAAGAAAAAATTATAAAGAAGCGAAATAATTATGGATATTAAACTCATGGGAGAGATTAATGAATGAAGCGGCTTTTTTTAATGTTGATAATACGCTAATCAACATCGAAAGTATGTTTGATTTTTATCACTATTGGACTGAAATAACAGGAAATAAAGATAATTCTTATATTGAAAACTTCCAAAAGGATATGGCTGACAACATTCCAAGAACAATTGTTAATGAAAAATATTACCAACAATTCCAAGGTCAAACTTTAGAAAGTCTAAATGATAAAGCGAATAAATGGTTTGAAGACTTATTTAGAAAACAACAACCATTAATACATAAAACAATAGAGCGTTTATACCTTCATAAAAAAGTAAATCATAAAATTATTTTTGTCTCTAGCTCAATGATTTCTTTGTTAAAACCATTTGCAAAATATTTGGGCGCAAATGATATTCTTTGCACAACACTAGAAATTAAAAATGGAATATTAACAGGGAATATTTTACCACCGCAAATAATTGGAGAGGGAAAACAGATCGCTATAAAACAGTATGCAGAGGTAAATAATATCAACTTGGAAAGATCTTTTGCATATGGAAATGATATATCAGATATACCCATGCTTGAAACTGTCGGCAATGCTGTTTGTGTTTACCCTAAAACAGATCTATTAATGTATGCAAAAGAAAAAAGTTGGGAAATTTTATGAAACAAACTTTTAACGAGTTTTAAACTCGATTATTTACTTGAAAACATCTTAACAAGCTTTTAACTTGTTAAGATGTAAATAAGTTAAAATACAGCTGATTACGAAATCCGCATACCCGGTTTTGCGCCACTATCAGGCGACAATAAGTAAACGCCTTCACTATCATCTTTACCACTTGCACAAAGTACCATGCCTTCAGAGATACCAAAGCGCATTTTACGAGGCGCTAAGTTAGCGATCATAATCGTTAATCTGCCCACTAAAACTTGAGGATCAGGATAAAACTCTTTAATACCTGAAAAGACATTACGAGTTTCGTCTCCAATATCAAGTGTAAGTTGCAATAATTTGTCTGATCCTTCAACAACACATGCATTTTTAATTAATGCAACACGCATATCCACTTTTGCAAAATCATCAAAATTGATCGTGTCAGCAATCGGTTCAGCAACTTTTTCTTTAGCTGGCGTCGCTAATGCAGCTTGTTGTTTTGTTTCATCAATCATAGCAGTAATTTTATCCATATCTATACGGTTAAATAGGGCTTTAAATTTGTTAATATTGTGTCCGGTCAAAGGTTGATTAATCGAATCCCATGTTAATTGGCTATTTAAAAATGCTTCAGTGCGTTCTGCTAATGCTGGCACAATAGGTTTTAAATAGGTCATTAAAATACGGAATAGATGAATCCCCATTGAACAAATATCTTGTAATGCTTGATCTTGCCCTTCTTGTTTTGCCACAACCCATGGCGCTTTTTCATCTATATAACGATTTGCTTCGTCAGCCAGTGCCATAATTTCACGTATTGCTTTACCTGATTCACGTTGTTCAAAATAATCGGCAATTACTTTTGATTTTTCAATAAACAAAGCATAAAGTTCTGGCTCAGCAAGATTATCAGACAATTTACCGTCAAAACGTTTACTAATAAAGCCTGCCGAACGGGATGCAATATTAACAACTTTATTAACTAAATCACTATTAACACGTTGGACAAAATCTTCCAAATTTAAATCGATATCATCAATATGTGGCGACAATTTCGCTGCATAATAGTAACGCAAGCAGTCTGGATCTAAATGTTTTAAGTAAGTACTTGCCTGAATAAAAGTTCCACGTGATTTTGACATTTTTGCACCATCAACCGTGACATAACCATGGACAAAAATATTGGAAGGTTTACGATGTTCACTACCGTCTAACATTGCCGGCCAAAATAGACTATGGAAGTAGACAATATCTTTACCGATAAAATGATAAAGTTCAGTCGTTGAGTTTTTATTCCAAAACTCATCAAATATTGCTTTATTATTTTTATTACAGTAGTTAAGGAAAGATCCCATATAACCTATTGGCGCATCTAACCAAACATAAAAATATTTACCGGGTGCATCCGGAATTTCAAACCCAAAATAAGGAGCATCACGACTAATATCCCAAGGTTGTAATCCTGCTTCAAACCACTCTTGCATTTTATTCGCAACTTGATCTTGCAATGTGCCCGATCGGATCCATGCTTGTAACATTTCTGAAAAAGCAGGCAAATCAAAAAAGAAATGCTCTGAGTCTTTCATTATTGGGGTTGCACCAGAAATAACCGATTGAGGATTAATGAGATCAATTGGATTATAAGTTGCACCACAAACTTCACAATTATCCCCATATTGATCTGGTGCTTTACAACGTGGACACGTGCCTTTCACAAATCGATCAGGTAAAAACATCTGTTTTTCTGGATCAAATAATTGTGATATTACTTTTGTTTTGATATAACCATTGGCTTTTAGCTTTTTATAAATCTGTTCAGATATCTCTCGATTTTCTGGGCTATGCGTTGAATGGTAATTGTCATAACTGATGTTAAATCCAGCAAAATCACGTTGATGCTCAGTTTTAACTTCTGCAATCATCTGTTCAGGCGTCATCCCTAATTGTTGGGCTTTAAGCATGATTGGCGTACCATGCGCATCATCTGCACAAATAAAGTAAATCTCATTGCCACGCATTCGTTGATAGCGTACCCATACATCAGCCTGAATATGTTCTAGCATATGTCCTAAGTGAATTGAACCATTTGCATAAGGAAGTGCACAAGTCACTAATATTTTGCGTTTTGTTGTCATGTCAATTTAATACCTTTTATTACATAATGTCGGGAATAGTACATCAAACATGGGATTATCGCTAGATTTATGCCATAATTTAATAAAATTTCTTTCCAGATTCAGAAAAATTAGCAAACTAATCACTCACGATATTTTGGAAAGAACAAAATAATTTGCCTGTTCTCAATATTTTACTTAAATAAGAATGGTCACTATACAAACCAGCATAAAAACAGATAAAAATGAAGGCTAATCACCATGGAACCCAAAAAGATTCTTGAAAATTTTGCTCACCCTACTTTGCGAAAAAATTTAATCGAATTAGGTGCAGTTAAAAAGTGTGAAATGGAAAATCAAACTTTGCATATTCATTTAACGATGCCCTTTGCATGGCAAATCACTTTTGAAGAGTTGAAAAAAACTGTTACACCTCAATTACTCGAACTTGACGGTCTAAAACAAGTCAATTGGCAAATTGATTTCAACATTGCCACCCTTAAACGAGCAAACCATCAACAAGCGATAAAAAACATTAAAAACATCATCGCTATTAGCTCTGGTAAAGGTGGAGTCGGTAAATCATCAACCGCGATTAACCTTGCGCTTGCACTGCAAAAACAAGGCGCCAAAGTTGGTATTTTAGACGCAGATATTTATGGCCCTTCTATACCTACCATGTTAGGAACCGAAAAACAACAGCCACTTACTCCAGACAATAAACATATGACTCCAATTATGGCCTATGAATTAGCCAGTAACTCGATTGGCTATTTAGTCGATTCAGATGGAGCTATGGTATGGCGAGGACCAATGGCAAGTAAAGCATTATTGCAAATTTTACAAGACACGCTTTGGCCTGAACTTGATTATTTAGTAATTGATATGCCACCAGGTACAGGAGATATCCAATTAACACTCGCGCAAAGCATTCCTGTTACTGCCGCGGTGATTGTTACCACGCCACAAGATATTGCCTTAATCGACGCTAAAAAAGGAATCACAATGTTTAATAAGGTTAATGTTCCGACGTTAGGCATTGTCGAAAACATGAGTTACCATATCTGTGAAAATTGTGGGCATCATGAGGCAATTTTTGGTGAAGGTGGCGCTGCACAGCTTGCCGAAAAATATCAAACTCAATTACTTGGGCAAATACCGCTACATAAAATGTTGCGACAAGACCTTGATTCCGGAACGCCAACAGTTATTAGTCATCCAGACAGTGAATTTACTCAAAATTATTGTCGAATTGCTGGGCAACTTGCCAGTGAATTATATTGGCAAGGCGAAGCGATTTTACCGGATATCTCATTTAAAGCGTTATAGTAGTTTAACTTGATATTGGTTGTTTAACGAAACAGCCAATATCAGCCTTAAATTGATAAACATTGGATTTACAATCCAGTCATAGCCGTTGTTAACTTTTATTACTTTTTGCTTTGTTGATTGGTTTTTAAGTGGTTAAACTCCATTTTGGCTTTTGCTAATTGTTGATTAAACTGCGAATTAGCGTGCAATTGAGCAACGACACTCGCCGCCATCACTCTAGCTGCATCAATATCACTTTGCCAATGGTATCCACAAATAACACGACTTTCACCCACTTCAAGACCACGTTTTAAAATTTCATTTTGACGTTGTGGGTTGATTTCAGCTAACACCAGCGATATAGCAAAACCAATTGTTGTATGTCCTGATGGATAAGATCCATTGGTAGACAGCGTTTTTTCGTCTTCTGGTCGGCAAGTCGGCTCATTGAAAAATGAAAATGGTCGAATACGGTTGTAATAATTTTTAGCAGAACGAGTAGCCAGATCACCAGCATCTTCTTTCATTGTAGTAATTAATTTATAAATTTCGGGCGTTTTGGTTGCCGATATGTCTAATCCAAAAGACTTTGAAAATTGCTCAGTAACATTTTCTTTACTCGAATCCGCATCAACATAAGCTTGCTTTCCTCGTTCGGTATGACGCATCGATTTACCCCAATCATACATAGCTTTATCTCTTAAAAATTCGACACTGGTAAATGCAGGAGGAGGGGGTAACAATTGGAAACTATCGGGAGCTTCATTTTCGGTAAGAAAATAGTCATTGGGATGTGTTGTCACATCTTTTATTTCTAGAGCAAATGCTTGGAGACAAAATAAAACATACAACACAATACTTTTAACTAACATTTTTTGCATAGCCATCCCCTTTATCTTTCTCGATATCAATATTCCAATATGGTTTGTATACAAATGATTAAATGTCTTATTACACTTTTCATATAATGAAGTCGTCTAAATCATTTAGTTTAATAACTTTGATTTATTTAGTATTTATCAATGTTAAAATGGATTATTGAATTAATAAATGGCAACATTTATATTATGTGATAACTATCACATTCCCATATAGATCCCTTTCAAATAGTGATACTAAGATTAAATAATCTTTTTTGATTTAATCATACTTGTTGAATAAAGACTCATTTAGAGTTAAGAAAAAATCTTATCTCTAAACATAAAAAATACTGCGCCAAGCAAACAGAAACCAGCCCAAATATAATCAGTTTTAAAAGGTTCTTTTAAGATAAAAATTGAAAAAGGTATAAAGACAGATAAGCTTATGACTTCTTGAATAATTTTTAATTGACCAGCGGTGGCAACTTGAAAGCCTATACGATTAGCAGGAACCTGCAATAAATACTCAAATAGCGCAATACCCCAACTAATAAAAACGGCAACAATCCAGACTTGATTATGCAAAAAACGTAAATGACCATACCAAGCAAACGTCATAAACATATTACTAAAAATTAATAAACATATTGTAATAAGAAGTTGATTCATGATTATCATCATTGTAAGTAGAAAGGTATGGATATTATATACCTGTTGCGAATGAAGGTACAAAATCGATAAAGAATGCCGATTAGTTGTCATCAAAGATGATAGAATTATCTTTGCTGTCTGTTTAATAAAGAACATTATTCAGTTATAATGACTATCAATCTATTTATCCCTTCTTTGAAAAACAACATGATAAATAATGCTAATAAACGGTCTCGAATTTGGTCGTCAATATTATGTTTGGCATTTGCAGCATTTATTTTTAATACCACCGAATTTGTTCCTGTAGGGTTATTACCCAACATCGCTAAAAGTTTTTCAATGGATGAAGCGCATGCTGGATTATTATTAACTATCTATGCTTGGTCTGTTTCATTATTATCGTTACCCTTAACGGTATTAACCTCAAAAATGGATCGCCGAAAACTCCTTGTTTTCTTATTCTGTTTATTTATTGGTAGCCATATCTTAGCGGGTTTTGCTTGGGATTTTTATAGTTTAATGGTAGCCAGAATTGGGATCGCCTGTGCGCACGCTGTATTTTGGGCTATTACTACGCCTTTAGCTGTTCGACTTGCACCCAATGGCAAAAAAGCTAAAGCAATGGGCTTTATTGTTGTTGGCGTTTCAATGGCAACAATTTTAGGTATTCCAATTGGCACGATAATTGGACAAGTTGTTGGTTGGCGGATTACTTTTTTATGTATCGGTTTTATTGCTTTTTGTGTCATGGTTTCATTACTCTATTTATTACCGCCTGTGCCAAGCACAGACACCTTATCTATCCGTGATATTCCGAAAGTACTTAAACGACCAGTATTACTTAATATCTATCTGTTAACAGCAATTATTATTACTGGGCATTTTTGTGCTTATACCTATATCACCCCATTTATGATAAATGTCGGTGGCTTTAACGAAAAAGTGGTGGTTAGCATACTATTAGCTATTGGTTTTTCAGGTATGATCGGTAGTGTTGTCTTTGCTAAATATTCGGATAGACATCCAACAGCAATTCTAATCATCCCTTTGTTATTATTGATGATTTGTTTACTTTCACTCTATGTTTGCTCGTTCAATTTAATCACTGCAATCTTACAAGGCATGTTATGGGGACTTGCGATCACCATCATCGGCATGGTTATGCAAAGTAAAGTCATTGATGTTGCTCCAGATGCAGCTGATATTGCAACATCTGTTTATTCAGGTATTTATAATATCGGCATTGGAGCAGGTGCGTTTGTAGGTAGCCAAGTATTAGTCAGACTATCAACCGAGTATATCGGGTTTATTGGTGCAATATTTGTCATTTTCGCATTAGCACTCTTTTTTGTATTAACAAAAAGAACATGGTAAATGCTAACAAGAGCTTGCCAAGCAAGCTCTTAACACGACTATTGTTGACTTAACGACTCAAGCGCTTCCCAACGTGCAAAGATGGCTTCTAGTTCAGCTTCTTTATTGGCTAAGTCAGTTAAAATCGGGCTCGTCACCTCGTGGGGTTGATTGAAAAAGTCACTGTGCCCTATTTGCGCTTGTAAATCAGCTATTGCTAATTCCAATTGCTCTATTTGGCTTGGTAACTGTGCTAATTCACGTTGTTCATGATAACTTAACTTTACTTTCTTTTTCGCTTCAGGCACGTTAGCTTGAGCAGTTACCGCTTTTTCATCTTTTTTAACCGGTGCACTATTTTTATTCACCGACACGGGTTTTGCTTGCTGCTGTTGCTGTAAAGCATCAGTATATCCGCCTGCATAAATACCGATATGACCTTTTTCTTCAAAAAACCAACATTGAGTAACCACATTATCAACAAACTGTCGATCATGGCTAACCAATAAAACGGTGCCTTGATAATCATTGACTAGCTCTTCTAATAACTCTAATGTTTCAATATCCAGATCATTGGTGGGCTCATCGAGTACTAATAAATTACTTGGTTTTAAAAATAATTTAGCTAACAATAAACGATTTCGCTCCCCCCCTGATAATGCACGAACAGGAGTTCTGGCGCGTTTAGGTGGAAACAAAAAGTCCTGCAAATAGCCAAGCACGTGACGAGATCGACCATTAACCATCACCTCTTGTTTACCTTCAGCCAAATTATCCATCACTGTCTTTTCAGGATCCAATTCAAGTCGATACTGATCAAAATAAGCGACTTCCAATTTGGTACCACAATGGACGCTACCCGATGTCGGCTGTAAGTTACCTAACATCAGCTTTAAAAGTGTTGTTTTACCTATACCATTAGGACCAATCAGCGCAATTTTATCACCACGTAATACTTGTACCGTAAAATCATTAACCAATAATTTATCTGCGACTTGATAGCTCACATTATCTAACTCAAAAACAATCTTGCCAGAGCGCAACGCTTCTTCAATTTGCATTTTCGCACTGCCCATGACTTGGCGACGCTGCGCATACTCTTGTCTCATTGCTTTTAAAGCACGTACTCTACCTTCGTTACGTGTTCGACGAGCTTTAATCCCTTGACGTATCCAGACTTCCTCTTGAGCTAACTTTTTATCAAATTCTGCATTTTGCAACTCTTCTACACGCAAGGCCTCTTCTTTACCAATAAGGTAGCTATCATAGTCCCCACCCCATGAAGCCACTTTTCCCCTATCGAGATCAATAATACGTGTTGCCATTTGTCGAATAAAAGAACGATCATGTGAAATAAATACAATACTGCCATTAAAGCTTTTTAAAAACTCCTCAAGCCATTTAATCGTTTCAATATCTAAATGGTTAGTTGGCTCATCCAGTAATAACACTGACGGTTGACACACTAATGCTTTAGCCAATGCAGCTTTACGTAACCACCCACCTGATAAGGATGACAGTAGCGCATCACCATCTAATGAAAGTGAAGAGATAACATTACGAATGCGATTATCAAGTTGCCAACCATTTTGTTGATCTAATTGCTCTTGTAATTTCGCTAATTTAGCCAAATTACTTTCACTAGGATCGAGTTCAATACGATGAGATAAATCATAATAATCCCTCAATATTTGAGCTTGTTCTTTTAAGCCTTCTGCAACGAAATCAAAAACATTTCCTTGAATATCCCTTGGAGGATCTTGTTGTAAACGTGACACAACAACATTATTCTCATAAATAATTTGACCTTCATCTAACGGTACTTCTTTATTAAGGACTTTAAGCAGTGTTGATTTACCGGCTCCATTACGTCCGACAAGACAGACTCGCTCATTAGCTTCAATTGACATATCAATATGATCAAGTAGAGGCGCATCGCTAAAGGAAAGGTAAGCATTTGTGAGGTTGATTAATGACATATTCTGTATTTTTATTTGGCAATTAACTGATATAACGTTATTCTATCATAAAGTTGCCTTAAGCAACTAAAATCAATTCGCCAAAATTTTACTAAAAACTTCGCTAAAGTGAAATTACTGTTCTCTTTCCTTAAACAACTAATACTGTTATATTTATTTAATTAAAGGAAATATAAATGAATTTCAGTATGGAGGTTATTATGAGTCATATGTGGACATTTCAACGTGTTGGTGGCTTAGATCAAGTTGTATTTAAAAATGCGCAAGACATTATCAATTTACCCAATCTTGATCCAAAATTATGGGTTGCACTGAGTTGTCCTACAACTGGACTAGATTTTGACAAAAGAACGTTAACATTATTAGATGAAGACCAAGATGGGCGCATTAGAATACCTGATATTTTAGATGCGATAAGCTGGACAAGAAGTAAAATACTCTCTTTCGAAACAATTTTGAATGCTTCCGATGTGTTACCTTTGTCACAAATTGATACCACAACCGAAGATGGACAAAAGTTACTAGTCACAGCGAACAGTATTCTTACCAGTTTAAATAAAAGTGGTTATGATTATTTAACCCAAGAAGATGTCCAAAAATCGATTAAGATTAATTCAGGCAAATTATACAACGGTGATTTAATATTCCCACCTTCAAATGAACTTTCATCTGACATGCAAACTTTTATTAAATCTGCAATAAAAACCGTTGGTGCTGAAAAAGATATGAGCGGTGAAGAAGGTATTAACTTAGCCATTGCCATGACATTCGTCAAAAATCTACAAACATGGAAACAATGGCAAACCGATATCAGAAACACCCAAACACCATTTGGTGAAAATAGTTCAGAAATATGGAATTTAGTTCAAACATTAAAACCCAAAATTGATGATTATTTTTTGCGAGTCGAACTTGCTCAATATGCCCCACAAGCACAAACAGCATTAAATGTTGATGAAAAATATATCGTTCCAACTGAGAATGGTTTACTATCAGATGAAGCGTTAGCAGAATTACCTTTATCTAAAATTGATACCCACAACTTCCTTGATCTAGTAAATGGTCTCAATCCTTTATGGAAAACTAAAATTACACGATTTAAGAGTCTTGTTTCTCCACTCTTAACAAATCCTAATCAATTAACAGAAGAGGAATGGCAACACATTCAATCAAGTCTGGATGCTTATTCTTCTTTGATTAATTCGTCACCAAAAATGGAAAAGTTAGAGGTTACAATTCAACCTACTGCTAGTATTGAAGAGTTATCGACCAGTACAATTAATAATATAATAAAAAAAGATTTATTTTCTCAATTCCAAGAGATGGTTGAGCAAGATAATAAAACCCCAATTTCTGCTTCCGATGTGCTAATTTTAGAAAAACTAGTTCTCTTTCATAAACATCTTTATCGTTTATTGGTTAATTTTACCTCTTTTTCAGATTTCTTTTCACTTGAAAAAAGAGCAGCATTTCAACTTGGTAAACTCTATATTGATGGTCGCTGTGCAACACTTTGTGTTTCAGTTGATAACATTGCCAAACATTCAACGATGTCTGGTTACTCAGAGTTATGCCTACTTTATTGTGAATGTACACGAAAAGGTGAAAAAAAGCTGATCGCCGCAGCCATTACCGCTGGACAAGGTGATTTATTGATTGAAGGTCGAAATGGTGTATTTATTGACAACGATGGTAATGATTGGGATGCTAATGTGGTTAAAATTATCACAAAACCAATCAGTATCCAGCAAGCCATATGGGCACCTTATCAACGTATTGGTCGCCTTATTACTGAACAAATTAACAAATGGGCAACCAGTAAGGACGCTGATATCGAAAAAACCGGTACACAAGTCTTACAAAATCCAGAGACTAAATTTGATATTGGCAAAAGTGTCGGTATATTTGCCGCAATTGGTTTAGCTATTGGCGCAATCGGTACCGCTTTAGCAACTATTTTCCAAGCGCTATTTTCATTAAGCTGGTGGCAACTTCCTTTGGTTATTATTGGATTATTCTTAGTCATATCGGGACCTTCTGTCATTTTGGCTTGGCTAAAATTAAGGCACCGAACACTTGGACCACTTCTTGAAGCATCCGGTTGGGCAATTAATGGGCAAGTTAAGATAAACTTATTATTAGGCGGATTACTCACTAGTAAAGCGGAATTACCAAAAAATGCTAAACGTAATTTACGAGATCCAATGAGAAAACGTCGTAATAAATTTGCTATTGTATTTTGGATAGCTTTAGTATTAGGTATAGGTATAACAGGTGGATGGTTATGGCATAAAGGTCATATAAAACACTTTATAGAGCAACATAAGCAAGAACTCATACAAAAAACTAGTGACACAGAAAAACAATAAAAACAAATCAATGATTATCGCCGATGATTGGCGATAATCATTATATCTTAATGTTGATAAACAGGTAAACGCCGACATATTGCTAATACTTTTTCTTTAACAGCTTGAATAGCTTGTTCATCATCAATATTATCTAAAACATCACAAATCCAATTAGCCAATTCACGAGACTCTGGCTCTTTAAATCCTCGCCTTGTAATCGCTGGTGAACCAATACGAATACCTGATGTCACAAATGGACTTTGTGGATCTTTTGGTACACTATTTTTATTCACGGTAATATTTGCACTACCTAATGCTGCATCGGCTTCTTTACCTGTAATTTTTTTATCGACTAAATCAATCAAAAATAGATGATTGTGTGTTTCACCTGAAACAACTTTATAACCCCGCTTTAAAATCACATCAACCATTGCTTGTGCATTTTTAACGACTTGCTGTTGGTATTGTTGATAAGCTGGTTCCATTGCCTCTTTTAATGCCACCGCTTTTGCTGCAATGACATGCATTAAAGGCCCACCTTGGGCACCCGGAAATACCGATGAATTTAATTTTTTATAAAGATCTTCACTACCACCTTTTGCCAAAATTAATCCCCCCCTTGGTCCACCAAGGGTTTTATGGGTTGTTGTGGTGACCACATGCGCATAAGGAACAGGATTTGGATAAACACCTGCTGCCACTAAACCTGCAACATGCGCCATATCCACAAATAAATAAGCACCCACACTATCAGCAATTTCACGCATACGCTTCCAGTCAACAATACCAGAATAAGCAGAAAAACCACCAATAATCATTTTAGGTTTCGACTCCTTAGCAATGGTCGCTAACTGTTCATAATCGATACGACCTGCCTCATCAACACCATAGGCAACCACATGATAAAGCTTGCCTGAAAAACTAACTGGTGCACCATGGGTTAAATGACCACCTTCAGATAAATTCATACCCAGTACTGTATCGCCAGGATTTAATAACGCAGTATATACGGCAAAATTAGCTTGCGAACCGGAATGGGGTTGTACGTTAGCATAATCAGCACCAAATAACGTTTTAGCTCGTTCAATAGCCAGTTTTTCAACGATATCAACATATTCACAACCACCGTAGTAACGTTTATCTGGATACCCTTCTGCATATTTATTGGTTAATTGAGAACCTTGTGCTTGCATGACTCTTGGGCTGGCATAATTTTCAGATGCAATTAATTCAAGATGATCTTCTTGACGTTGTTCTTCACCCTTAATGGCATCCCACAACTCCTTGTCATAATCGGCAATAGTCATTTCTTTACTAAACATTTTGACTCCTTATTTTCAATTACATTGGCTTTTAGGCTGTTGGTTAACTTTATGCTTAAAAATCACGATGAATTATCCTTACCTATTCAACATTTTATTTCAATCTTTTTTATGAGTTATAAATAATATTTATAGAAATAAGATTATAAAAATATCGATATGCTAAATATCCGATTAACTTATCAAATGGTTATGATTTAACCTTAACAAAAAAATGTTAATTTTTAATTTATTTTTTGATAAATAATAGATTAATTACACTCAAAATTGTCAGTTAACAGCATTCTATCTAGCTATTGAAATAAAAATACTCGCTGCTTTTTATTTTTCATAATATTAAGTATATACTTATGCAAAAGTTAATTATTGAGTATTTTGTTCTATGCCACTTTCGACATTAATTGTTTTACCTCTTTTAATTATTACCGTCGTGGTTGCCTCTTTTTTTAAACGCAAAAAGTGGCAACTGCTGGTGATCAGCCTGTTGACAGTTTTTATTGTCATGGAGTTAACTTCAATCTATTTTAGTGGCGGCTTTATAGATTATCAGTTTTACGTCAATTTAAACATCAATGACATTGTACAAGGATTATTTATTTTTAAAGTACAAGCACTCTTGGTTACTGCTGTCTTTTTGGGTTTTGTATTTTTACTGTTCAAGTTAGCGGGTTTATTTAAACGCAAATGTCATCCATTACTGCGTTTGGTATTTGCTATCATTGCCATTATCAGCATCAGTTATCACAATGGCCCTTTAAGCCGTTTATACGAAATTTATCAAGTGACAAACGCACCGCGGGAATCATTTGAACAAGCTCTACAAATGCTCAATATGACTGACTATACTAATAAAAATCAGTTAATTAGTCATAAAGGAAAAAATATTGTCGTCATTTCGTTAGAATCGTTTGAGCAAGGTTTTTTAGATTTTGCGGATATCACACCGAATTTAAGACAATTACGTCAAACATATACTTTCTTCCCGAATATGCCAATGAGTGTTGGTAGTAGCTGGACAACTGCATCAATGTATACTTACATGACGGGCGTGCCTTTTTTAATTGGTGGATACTCAACTTCTCCATTGATGAAAAGTAATCAAACTCAATTAATTAACTTAGGTGATGTCCTTAAAAAAGCGGGATATCAAACTCGCTATGTTATGGCTGGCCCTGACTTTGCTGGTATCGGTCACACAGCTGAACTATTGGGAATGCAAGTTGTTTCGGAAAAAAATTATCCATCCCAATACCCTAAAGCACCATTTGGATTATATGACAAAGATATTTTTGATATCGCTAAAAAACAAATTAATGATATGAATGAGGCAAATCAACCTTTTGCTTTATTTATTTCAACCGTTTCAACCCATGCCCCTAATGGATTTTACGATGAACGAATGGCATCGGTTATTACACCTAAAGATGACAATATGTCATTTGTTGCTGCCTCACTGGATTATAATGTCGGACAATTTATCCAGTATTTAGAGCATAACGGATTGCTTGAAGATACGATCTTTTATATTTTTCCAGATCACTTAATGATGGGTTCAGGTACCCCTACCATTAATCGCCTATCTCAAAAAGAGCGTAAACTTTATTTATTAACGAATGCAAAATCTGAAAATTTGAACAAATCTCCCGATCAAACAATCTATCAAATTGATTTGCCTAGATTGATTTTAAATGGTGCACAAATTAAAAGTAATGCTAAATTTTTAACCGATTATCTAACCGAAACCGACAGGGATAAAAAACAATTTATTGAACAAAATAAATCCAAAATCGCAACCTTAAATCATTCTGCAGAACAATAAAAATAGGGTTAAAATGACTGTCGATACCATGCTCATAGTTACTACCGTTAGTTTTTTGGGAATGATTTCGCCCGGGCCCGACTTTTTTTAGTTTTAAAAAATAGTTTAAGCTATAGCCGAAAAATAGCTTTATTCACGTGTTTGGGTATCATCATCGCCATATTAATCCATATGAGCTATTGTGTTGCAGGTATCGCATTACTAATTTCTACAACACCTATACTCTATAATGCATTACGTTATGTTGGTGCTACATACTTAATTTGGATAGGAATTAAAGCGTTACTTGCCAAAAATAGGGGTTCTAATTATATAGGTTCCGTATCAAATAGTAGAATAATCACCACCAAAACAGCTTTTATTCAAGGTTTTTTATGTAACTTGCTTAATCCTAAAGCGACTTTATTTTTTCTAGCCATATTTACTCAAGTACTAAATGAAAATTCTACACTGTATGATAAATTATTAGTTGCTCTGATTATTTGGACGGAAGCCATTTTGTGGTGGCCTTTTGTCGTCTTTATTTTCCAAACCCAGACCATCCAAAGACGCTATTATAAAGTACAGTTTATCATTGATAAAATCTTAGGGATTATGATTGTGATACTAGGTTTGAAAGTTGCTTTAGGAAGTTAAACCAACAATACTAACTTAAATTAACACTTATGTAAGTCTCTATTGAACGTCAGTATTGCTAATTCAAAAAAAATAACTCGCTTTATTTTTGAATATTTGGCTGTTACTTGATACACTGTGAGCTAACATAATAAATCATTATTTACATTTTTAATTATAAAATGATACAAATCATATGGTTACCGTTTAAAGACATTCCATAGGCTAATTGAAATGGATAAATTATTAAAATATGGTCGAGAACTTCTTGAGTTAGAATTAAGCGAAGCTCAAAAATTACCTCAACGCCTAGGCGAAGATTTTATTAAAGCTTGCAAACTCATTTTGATGGCAAAGGGGAAAATTGTTGTATCAGGTATTGGAAAATCGGGACATATTGGAAAAAAAATTTCAGCTTCTTTAGCAAGTACTGGCTCTCCTTCTTTTTTTATGCATCCAACAGAAGCGCTACACGGAGATCTAGGTATGGTAAGTGAAAACGATGTTGCTATTCTAATCTCATATTCTGGTCGTGCAAAAGAGTTTAACTTTATACTTCCAATACTGGCTTCAATGAATGTTCCTGTTATTGCAATAACTGGGACATTAGACTCACCATTAGCAAAAGCGGCAGATGCTGTGATTGATATTTCAATTGAAAAAGAAGCATGCCCTATGGGATTAGCACCAACATCAAGTTCAACTAACACCTTATTGATGGGGGATGCACTCGTTATTGCTGTGATGCGAGCTAGAGGTTTTAAAGAAGAAGATTTTGCTCGTTCACATCCAGCTGGTAGTCTAGGTGCAAAATTACTTAATCAAGTTAAAGATGTAATGAGAACAGGTGAATCAATTCCAAAAGTTTCACACACTGCAACAGTTTTTGACGCAATGCTGGAACTTAGTAGGACTGGCGTTGGATTAGTGGCAATCTGTCAGGATGATAATAAAATTATAGGGGTATTTACAGATGGAGATTTAAGACGATTGTTGTTAAAAAATGGTACACTACATGACAGTATAAAAACTGTTATGACGAGTCCCGGATATAGAATACCCGCAAGTTGGAAAGCGACTGAAGCTTTAAAATCATTTAATTATCACAATATTACTGCTGCACCTGTAGTGAATACTGAAGGTGAATTAGTTGGCGCTTTAAATATACATGATCTGCACCAGGCAGGTATCAGCTAAAACTATTGCTAAAATACCTATTGCAAAAAGGGGCTTTCTATTGAGATAATTACCACCCTAAATTTTTGTCGTATTAGACGGAGATACAAGAAATGTTACACAATAGGCATCATATGATTGTTAAAATCATCAAAGTTTTTATTGTGTGGTAAATTTTAACCAAAATTAATAGATGATGAAACTACAATGGCAGAAAAGCGAAATATTTTTCTAATTGGCCCTATGGGGGCAGGAAAAAGCACAATAGGTCGACAAATTGCGCAACAATTAGGCATGGAGTTTTTTGACTCAGATCAAGAGATCGAAAAACGTACGGGTGCTGATATTGCCTGGATTTTTGACTTAGAGGGTGAAGACGGATTCCGCGCCAGAGAAGAGAAAGTCATTAATGAATTGACTGAGAAACAAGGTGTAGTCCTAGCAACTGGTGGAGGTTCAGTGTTATCTAAAGAAACACGTAACCGATTATCAGCTCGTGGGATTGTGATCTATCTAGAAACAACGATTGAAAAACAAATGGCAAGAACTCAAAAGGATAAACGTCGTCCATTATTACAAGGTGGCAATACTCCTCGAGAGCTATACGAAGAACTTGCAGATGAACGTGAACCACTTTATCAAGAAATTGCAGATATTACTATCAAGACAGATGAACAGAGTGCTAAAGGTGTTGCTGGTTATATTATCGATAAAATAGAGCAAATTTAGACTATTAATTTTTATTATTAAAGTTGATACTGAACTAATAACATAGCAACTCAGTAAGTTAAGGAGTAAATATGCGTGTAGATAGAGATGACCGTTACATATCAGAAAAAGCAAATAAAGACTCTAAAACTTCATTAAAATTACTAAATTTAGTTGAAAATTTTTCTAAACCAAAATTAATAATTCTTGGTTGTGCCGTCGTCATTTTTTTGATATCACTCTATTTTGTGCTATTTAGTTCTTCAAATAAAAATGAGCCAACGCCATTGACGCCTCCTGACGTCAATGGATCTTTATTATCGAATACTGATAACAATATTAATGAATCAATAGGTAGTGCTTCAAACCTTTCTATAGGTAACACGCATGCAACTAATTCCGATTCTTTAACCAATAATCAAGCTACATCTGTATTAAGTGGAAATTCAATTGAGCAACAAACACACACAAGTAAATATAATTCAAAAAATGAACCAAATTATTCTAATGAAACTCAAACGGTCAAACAGAAAGTAAATACTCAAACAAAAAGGACTGTTGGAAATACAAGTAACTCAAAAAATATTAATTCAATTTTCAACAATGATGACTATACCATTCAACTTAGTGCATCATCATCAATTGAAAATTTAAAAAAATTAGCTGAAAGATATAACATTACTGATTACCAAATTTATGAAACTAAACGCGATAATAATAGTTGGTTTGTTTTAGTAAAAGGTAAATATTCATCATATGATGAAGCACAAAAAGTTATCAAGTCTTTACCGAGTGCACTACAAAAAGCTAATCCATGGGTCAAATCTGGCGCAGCAATAAATAAAGAGAAAATTGGAAAGTAAAGGATATGGTTCATTTATCCTATCAAAAACAACATAGGAGTTTCCGTTGAAAAAACAACGAGCCTTTTTAAAATGGGCTGGAGGAAAATATGAACTTGTGGACACCATTAGGCAGTATCTACCAGAGGGAGATCAACTGATTGAACCTTTTGTTGGTGCAGGTTCCGTCTTCTTAAATACCAATTATAAAAGCTACCTTTTAGCTGATATTAATAATGATTTAATTCAATTATTCAATTTATTAAAAACGAAACCGAATGAGTTTATTAATGATTTAAAAACATTGTTCAAACCTCAGAATAATCAGCCTGAGGCATTTTATCAATTAAGAGAGGTATTTAATTATAGTAAAGATCAATATTTACGATCTTTATTATTTATTTATTTGAATCGCCACTGTTATAACGGTTTATGCCGTTATAACAATAGTGGGTATTTTAATGTACCATTTGGTCGCTATAAAACAATCTATTTTCCAGAAAAAGAACTTAACTTTTTTGCACAAAAAGCACAAAATGCGGAATTTATATGTGCACCCTATCAACAGGTTATGAAAAAAGCAAAGCAAAATTCTGTGATATACTGTGATCCACCCTATTTATCACCAAATGAATCGGCCGGATTTACGGCTTATTATTCAAATAATTTTGGCTATGAAGAACATAAAAAACTCTCTAAATTAGCCGAAAAAATAGCTTATAAAAATAATATTCCAGTACTGGTATCCAATCATGACACGGATTATACAAGAACGTTATACAGTAAAGCTCGCCACCTTTATCGAGCTGAAATGCGACGCTCAATTAGCTGTGATGGTGAAGGTCGAAAAAAAATTGACGAAATATTAGCGTTATACAAAAAATATTAAAAAATTTAAGTATAAGCTTCTATGATTAGAGGTATGTTATGAAAGAGTTTATTATTGCACCATCAATACTTTCAGCAAATTTTGCTTGTTTAGGTGAAGAAACACAAAAAGTGATTGATGCAGGAGCTGATGTAATCCATTTTGATGTCATGGATAATCATTTTGTACCTAATCTGACAATGGGAGCAATGTTTTGCCAAGCGCTACGTGACTACGGCATAAACGCCCCAATCGATGTCCATTTAATGGCATCACCTGTCGAAGAACTTATTGTCTCTTTTGCAAAAGCTGGTGCTAGCAATATCTCTATTCATCCCGAAGCAACGATTCATCTTGACCGAACGTTGCAACTTATCAAAGATCATGGTTGTACCGCTGGTTTAGTTTTTAATCCGGCGACTCCGTTAGATCATTTAGATTATGTAATGGATAAAATTGATATTGTTTTATTAATGGGGGTTAACCCCGGTTTTGGTGGGCAATCATTTATCCCATCAACTTTAAAAAAATTACAACAAGTTAAACAACGCATTATTGAATCAGGGCAAAAAATCAGGCTTGAAATTGATGGCGGTGTCAAAGTTGAAAATATTGCAGAAATAGCCAAAGCTGGTGCTGATATGTTTGTTGCAGGATCTGCTATTTTTGGACAACCTGATTATAAAACAGTTATTGATGCTATGCGAAAAGAATTAGCAGGAGTTAAACATGCCTAAACTGGATGACATTCAAGCGATAGCATTTGATCTGGACGGCACACTCGTTGATAGTGTACCCGGACTTGCATTAGCTATTCAGCAAATGCTTGCTGATTTACAATTACCCACAGTTAGCAAAGATCAAGTAAAAAATTGGGTAGGTAATGGTATCGATGTTATGTTAGAACGTACATTTAAAGCAATCGATATTACCCCAACAGCAGAATTGTTTAGCCATGCTAAAAATTGCTTTAATCAGCACTACGATAAAGTTATCGATGCAGAAACAAAACTCTTTCCACATGTTAAAGAGACCTTAAAAACACTTTATGATAACCATTATCCATTAGCACTTGTTACCAATAAACCTGCACAATTTTTACCTGCTTTATTAGCATCATTAGGCATTAAAGAATATTTCAAACTGGTGCTAGGTGGAGGTGATGTTATCAAGTTAAAACCTCATCCAGCTCCACTTTATCAAGTTATGGCAACGTTTGGGCTTTTTAACGATCAATTACTCTTTGTCGGTGACTCTAAAAATGATATTACAGCAGCAAAGAATGCTAACTGCCCTACTGTTGCGTTAACTTATGGTTACAACTACGGTGTATCAATAGCGACTAGTGATCCGGATTTTTTATTTGACGATTTCAAAGATATATTAACCTTGTTACCACTGCCCAAAGCTGAGGCAAAAAAATAACAAGTAAAGTAACAGAATGAATAGATTAGGAATAAATTATGAGTAAACCGATTGTATTTAGTGGCGCTCAGCCATCAGGAGAACTAACACTTGGCAACTACTTGGGTGCTTTAAAAAATTGGGTTGCTTTACAAGCGGAATATGATTGCGTTTATTGTATTGTTAACCAACATGCCATTACGGTACGACAAGATCCTCAAAAACTGCGTAAAGCGACCCTTGATACCATGGCGCTTTACTTAGCATGCGGTATTGATCCGAAAAAAAGCACTATATTTGTACAATCTCATGTACCAGCTCATGCTGAATTAGGTTGGGCATTGAACTGTTATACTTATTTTGGTGAACTCAGTCGCATGACACAATTTAAGGATAAATCATCACGACATGCTGAAAACATTAATGCAGGGCTTTTTGATTATCCTGTTTTGATGGCAGCCGATATTTTATTATATCAAGCTAATTTAGTCCCTGTTGGTGACGATCAAAAACAACATCTCGAATTATCCCGTGATATTGCAATGCGCTTTAATGCCCTGTATGGTGATATTTTTACTGTTCCGGAACCCTTTATCCCTAAAGTTGGTGCAAGAGTAATGTCATTACAAGATCCAACGAAAAAAATGTCCAAATCCGATGAAAATCGAAACAATGTAATTGGATTACTTGAAAATCCTAAAGATATTGAGAAAAAAATCAAACGTGCAATGACCGATTCTGATGAACCACCTGTTGTACGTTATGATTTAAAAAATAAAGCAGGTGTATCAAATTTACTAGATATATTAACTGGCGTAACAGGAAAACCCGTCACCGAACTTGAAAAAGAGTTTGAGGGTAAAATGTATGGACATCTTAAAACGGAAGTGGCGACGCAAGTGATTGATATGATAAGTCAATTACAAACACAATATCACCAATATCGTGATGATGAAGATTATCTCTTTTCAATCATGAAAGAAGGCGCTGAAAAAGCTCGAGCTAAAGCGGATATCACATTGAAAAAGGTCTATGACGCTATCGGTTTTGTATAGTCTAAAATCAAATAACATAATTATTATTAACACTAAACAGTATTAATTGGCTTAATATAGGCATTTATTATCACCATAATAATAAAAGATAGAAGAGCCATTTAATTAAAATAGGTTAGTTATGAAGATTATCATTCTTGGGGCAGGACAAACAGGCAGTGCGCTTGCAGAATATCTCGTTACTGAAAAACAGAACGATGTCACTGTTGTCGATGAAGATCATGATAAATTGCAATCTTTGCAAGAGCGCTTTGATTTACAAGTCATTTGTGGAAAATCATCTTATCCACAAGTTCTTGAAAGTGCCGGTGCTGAATCTGCTGATATGCTTGTTGCTGTTACCAATTCTGATGAAATCAACATGATGGCGTGTCAAATTGGGCATGTCATGTTTAATATTCCGCAAAAAGTGGCGCGTATCCGCGCACCGGAATACAATGATAAAAGATATCCTTTTTTTAATAAAGAGTGTATCAATATCGACCATATCATTGCACCAGAAAACCTTATTACTAACCACATTAGTCATCTTGTTCAATATCCAGGCGCATTACAATTTGCCTCATTCAACGATACCCGTGTGTGTTTAGTCGCCGTTATGGCGTATTATGGTGGCGCGCTAGTTGGCAGTGAACTATCAGAGCTTAAAGAACATCTTCCGCATGTTGAAGCCAGAGTCGTTGCTATCTACCGTAAAAATCGCTTTATTCGTCCACTGGGTTCTACCTTAATTGAAGCTGGCGATATGGTGTATTTTATTACTCCGCCAACCAATATCAAAGCCGTGACCAGTGAGCTACAACGTTTAGAAAAACCCTATAAACGAATTATCATTAGTGGTGGTGGCGGCATTGCGCTTGCACTGGCTAAGCGTTTAGAAAATGATTATCAAGTCAAACTAATTGAACGCAATGCCGAACGGGCAGAACTCATTGCTGAACAGTTACTTAATACCACGGTATTACATGGCGAATCATCAGACCAAGAATTGCTATCCCAAGAACAGATTGAACTTACCGATCTTTTTATTGCGGTAACGGGTGATGATGAGTCAAATATTATGTCATCGATGCTAGCGAAAAGAATGGGCGCGAAAAAAGTCATCGTTTTAATCCAAAAACAAGCTTACCTAGAACTCATTAATGATAGTGTGATTGATATTGCTATTTCACCCCAACACGCTACTATTTCTGAACTTTTAAGTCATGTCAGACAAACAGGCATCGTCAAAGTTGTATCACTACGACAAGGCGAATCTGAAATTGTGGAAATCGTTGCGCATGGTGATAAAGAAAATTCAAAACTGGTCGGGAAAAACATCAATGGATTAAAGCTACCGTCTGGGGCAACAATCGGCGCAGTTGTACGTGATGAAGATGTTATTATTATCAACACGGATTTAACGATTGAAGAGAATGATCACCTGATTATTTTCTTGCCGGATAGAAGAGCGATTACCGATATCGAAAAATTGTTACAATAACATCTAAATCGAAATTTTCTATTATACAAACTTGTTAAAAGCCAATAGACAGTTCATAATATAAGCATAATTTTGACTCGGGGTGTTTTTTATTCATTAAAAAACTGAGAGTTTACCCGTTGAACCTGATCTGGATAACACCAGCGTAGGGAAGTCTAGCCATTCAACTTTACAATAGGCAAATTCTTCCCGATAAATCAAATAAGGAATGAACATGTCAGTAACCACATCGCTTCAAATCACTCAAGTTACACCTTTTATTAATCTTGTCAAAACGCAACGACCATTAGTTCATTGTATAACAAATGATGTTGTACAAAATTTTACAGCTAATGTTCTACTTGCTATTGGTGCTTCACCAGCAATGATTATTGCTGAACAAGAAGTGACTGAATTTGTTAAAATTGCTAATAGTTTACTGATTAACATCGGTACAATTAATCCCAATACCGCCAAAAGTATGCTACTTGCAGCAAGCCAAGCTCAACAGAGCCAAACTCCATGGGTACTTGATCCTGTTGCCGTTGGTTCGGCACTTGCTTATCGTACCGAAATTGCGCATCAATTATTATCATTTAAACCCACCGTTATTCGTGGCAATGCTTCGGAAATCTTAGCGCTTAGCGGTCAACTTGCATCATCAAAAGGCCCGGACAGTCAAGACTCGACAAAATCCGCTTTACAATATGCAAAACAATTGGCACAAGATTACCAGACTATCATCGCCATGACTGGTGACATTGATTATATTACTGATGGTCATACGACTTACGCTATAGCAGGCGGTGATATTGCTTTAACCAAAATTACCGGAACAGGCTGTTCCTTATCTGCTATGGTTGCAGCGTTTATTGTAAATTCAACCGATCCACTTTTAGCCACAGCAGCCGCTTGCTATATGATGAAAAAAGCTGGAGAAAAGGCAAATAAACAGCTTGGATTAGGCAGTTTTGCCGTATCGTTATTAGATCAATTATCACAATTTTATTCATCATACTAATAGGGACGTAGCATGCAGAAAAAATTGGATCTTACTCTCTATTTAGTGCTCGATCCGACACTATGTGGGGGAATCAGTGGCATGGTCGACACCACCAAAAAAGCCGTTGCTAACGGTGTAACCGCCGTACAATTACGATCAGAACAAGAATTGACAGGCAAAGATTGGTATAAAGCTGCTTTAGCCTTAAAAGAAGCACTCAGTCAAACATCAGTACCCCTATTGATTAATGATCATGTGGATATTGCTTTAGCTGTCGATGCAGATGGTGTGCATGTTGGTCAAAATGATTTGCCCGTTGATGTAGCTCGCCGATTGATCGGTAAAAATAAATGGTTAGGACTATCTGTTTCAAATCAACAAGAACTTGAAACCGTGCCTTGGCAAAACGTCGATTATATTGGAATTGGTCCTATCTATCCGACTTCAACCAAAAAAGATGCATCACCGGCAATAGGTATAGAGCGGTTAACTCAATTAGTCAAAACCAAACATTGTCCTGCTGTTGCCATTGGTGGTATCGACGTAACAAAAGTTACAGAAATAATACAAACAGGAATTGAAGGCGTTGCAGTCGTATCTGCTATTTGTGGTCAAACCAATATTGAACAAGCAACCACCTTACTAATTAATAAAATACATCAAGCTAGATAGGAAGCAACATCATGACAATTACAGCCCTAACTATTGCTGGTTCAGATCCCAGTGGGGGAGCTGGCATCCAAGCCGATCTCAAAACGTTTTCGGCACTTGGTGCGTATGGCATGTCTGTCATTACCGCATTAACAGCACAAAGCACCCAAGGTGTTAATGCGGTATTTGGAATTCCGCCCGAATTTATCGAAGCAGAATTTAATACCCTATATCAAGATATTCACATTGATAGTGTGAAGATTGGTATGCTAATGAATAAAGAAATTGTCACAACTGTCTATCAGTTATTAAAAAATCATCCTATACCATCGATTGTACTTGATACAGTTATGATCGCTAAAGGGGGACATGCACTTTTAAAACCCGATGCCATTACCGCCATACGAGAGCAATTATTGCCACTGGCAACAATTATTACACCTAACTTACCCGAAGCCGCAGCGCTTTTAGATTGTGATGAAGCGAAAAATGAAGATGAGATGCTAAAACAAGGGCAAGATTTACTTAAACTAGGTTGTAAAGCGGTTCTAATGAAGGGCGGGCACTTAGCCAGTCAAGAAAGTCCAGATTATTTAATCACCTCAGACCAAACAATCCGAATGACATCGCAAAGAATTCAAACGAAAAATACGCACGGTACAGGTTGTACATTATCAGCAGCTATTGCAGCTCTACTGCCTAAAAACAGCTTAGAACAAGCAGTTAAACAAGCGAAAGAATATCTTCATGGCGCCATTCGTCATGCTGATGATTTAAACATTGGTAAAGGAATTGGACCAACACACCACTTTTATCGTTGGTGGTGATCAGATATTACCATTAAAATATTGTTGCACTAGGGCACAGGTATTATATTTTTTCAGATTCGGTTAAGTTCTTAACCTCTTTACCATAGAGCTGCTCGCGAATGATTTTCGCAGCCAGTTCTCCGGTTACGGCACCGGCACCGCCGGCTAGTCCTGAGTTGCCTTGTAGTTCAGCTACCACGGCACCCAAAATCGCATGAGAAATTAAACGGGCAGTTTCATTATCTCCTGTCTGGATTTTTATCTGCTCCGCTACCCAAGGTGCACTGGCACCAGCCAGTCCGCCCGTGATGTTGCCGGTGATAATGCCGGTCACTATCGATATCGCACTGTCTATCCCTTTGCTAACATCACTCCCCATTCCGCCCAGATTTTTATTATTTTCTCTATTCGTTTTTAACTGCTCATCAACCGCAACGTAATAGAAGTAGTCTTTATTCTGATTATAATAATCCTCAACAGTTTTATATTTGGCTTTTTCTTCATCACTCAGCTTATTATAGGCCTTTTCCGCTTCCAGCTTTGATAACGCATCTTTATTTTTATCTACGTCATTTTGCGCCTGAATTCGGTCATACTTATTCATTACACTTTTTGCTTGCTGTGCTATGTCTTTGATAAGCTCGACCGTTTCTATTTTGTCTAACTCTTTTTGCTTATCAAATATCTGTTTCAGCGGATTATTCGCACTCTCCGTATCCCGACTTAATTCATTGATATCCTGTTTTTGCTCGTCTTGATTACGGATGATTAACTCACCTTTTTCAACCGCCGATTTTGTCGTGCTTGAGTCACTATCACTATTTTGATAAGCCGTTGGTACACCCACTCACCGAAACTTGTCTTACTTTTGTTTAGTTGATATTAGATTAAGGATAAATGAAAAGCTAAGTATTAACTTAAGTTTGGAGGGAAGGTTTAAGAAAATATAGTGAATAACGGCATAGATTAACAACAAACTGCTAACCACAACAACTAATGAGGCTAGTTATTATGGTTAAAACACATTCTAAACTAAAATCAACCACAGACAAAACACCGGCACTACAACCCAATGAGCGATTCTATACCGTGGGTTACGTGCCACAAGGCACAAAACCCAACCGCAGACCAGAACTGACCATTAAGGGCAGATGGCTGGAGCAATTTGGTTTTTATGTGGCTGCCCTGTTATCGTTAAGATTGAACAGGGCAAGTTGATGATAGAGATTGATTTGAAACTTTAAAACGATATAAAAGAACTCTATTCATTTTAATTGGCTATTTTCATAATTTATTTAATAATGATCTTAATTCTAGATTTTGACTAATAAACTATTTAATCTCCATTAATCCATACTTGTTCTACCCAATCTGCAAGATCTTTCCAAGAATCATTGCTATAGCCATCTGGTGTCCAATAATGTACTTTACCATTTGGAAGTAAACAATAATAGCTACCATCAGCTTCCGGCAATAAATGCACAAATCTTTAAATAAATCAACCAATATTATATTTATAACAAATATCTTTTGCGGTTACTTCTCCAGTATGAAGTTTATCAAATTCTTCTTTAGTAATTTCAGTTTTACATTCACCACCTGCTAATGAGCCAGATATACATGAAAATAAATATTTATCTCCAACCGGTTTTATTCTCCACCAACTAGCTCCTTTGGGATATTCATTTTCTTCAACTATTGGTTCTTTATACTCTAAAGGTTCTCCTTCAATTTCAACGGGAACTCCTCCAAAATTAAATGTTACTTTCGTCATTTTGATTTCCTTAGTAATTGTTCGTTAATTTTATTAAGATTTAGTATGGTTCCTTGAGGTTTATGTGAAAAATCCATCACAGCTTCAACAACACCTCCAGAGGTATAACCACCTGGTTTCCAAAATTTATTAGCTCCACTTTCATTACCTGAAGGCATCCTTAATCCAGAAATATTATTTTTTTCTATAACAACTACTACTGTATCAGAATTACTTAAATAACCTTTATCTAGCCCTAATTTTTGTTCAACTATTCTTAAATCACCTTTTGATTCGAACATTACTCTTTCAAATTCAGACTTAGGTATAACAAAACCACCATCTGGACCATATGTTCCATGCTTACTTATTCCACTTTTTGACGTAAATCTAACTGCACCATCATCAAATTTAGCTAAATGTGCTCCAATTTCAGCTTTTGACATATAAGTACTTGGATCTGGACGAAATCCTTTTTCTTTAGCAAGAATTTTATTTATTTCTGCTTCACTTAAACCCGAAATATTTCCTGCAGTCCCCTTTCCAGCTATAATTTTACTCAGAAATTAAATCAGACATATGTTTAATGCTAATATCATTAGTATCCATTTTTAATTCATTACAAATACTAATTGCAATATCATATTCTTTCTTTGTAATCGGCACTTCGTATTCACTAATATGATCACAAATTGTATCAAAAGCTAACCCTCTTTCATTGCAATCAACATAATAAATAGCATCTTGTAAAAGATCGTTATCTAAGCGATTTTTAAATAATTCACCAAATTCTTTAATTTTATTATCTAAATATTGCATTTTTTACCTTTATTTTATTGGTTTATAAGTATTTGGGACAGGAGCTTTGTCAGGAAATGCCGTTATTATTTTTCCATTCGCTGGCTGATAGACAACTCTTATTCTTACCCCATCGCGAACCTCATAAGAAACCCACTTTGCAGGTTTACCTTTTCCCGTGTAAATACCGCCAGTACCTGTTTGTGCATACCATTGTGTATTAGGCGATGTCGCAATATCCCCTATTTCATGGACAATTTTGTCTGCAGACCAATCCTTAGGAAATGTGGTTTTACCAGGATTTCCTGGGTACATGTGTCCCCCCACTTGTTGGTCCATCTCCATATAATATATGCTGCTTAGCTTCAGGTGATAGAATATCGACGTACTTCTGATTTTCAGGCGATATTTTTGCACCCGTCTCCTTTCCAGCTTATCATCGGCCAACTGATGCTCGATCGGGGGCTGTTGATTATCAGGCTTGAGATATTGGTATAGATGTCAAAGTAAAATCCTCACTGTTTAAGGTAAGGAGCTTACTATCACATTTATATTTAAAAATAAAAAAATAACCCTGTTTTATATTTTATTGCATTCTCAACTTGAGTTAATAATTTAATTAACACTTCGCTATTATTTGACATTATTGTATTTTGAATAATATTTCTAGCAATTATAAGTTTATCAATATCGGTTATCTTTTCATCTTCATAATCATCAATATTTAGTCCTAATTCATTATTAAGTTGCTGAATAACATTACTCTTTAGAAGGTTGGCATAATTATCCTCATCAAGAGTTAACTCAATAAGATCACCATCGATACATTTATCAAAATCTATGCGCTCCATTGCACTTGTATTTACTGGAACGGATATACATTTCATATTATTTATTCCTTTCTATATTCAAATGAGTTACCGCATTATATTCACCTTGATTTCGGCCAGCTTCTTTTCCATTCTCTAATAATTTGTTGTTAGGAATATTTCCATTCAAATCCAAATAAGCCCTTTTTCCCGAAATATTAGGGTTATAAATTCGTAAGTAGTTTCCAGATATATCCTCAACAACCTGTATACCTGTCGTTGGATTAGTATAAATTCTTTTCCCTTTTTCAGTTGTAGTTATTATTGGATTTGTACCTGCAAAATCATTAATAGCTTTATCAAGATTTCCTGTAGGCCAATTATTTGAATATTGTTCAGCCCTAGCAGCACCACCTGTTAGTTTTTCTGTATTTGTAGCACCATTCACCTTACCAGCATTAATCTCTTGTTCTTTTTTTACATGCTCACCAAATTTACTACTTTTGTTGGCTTTCTGATTGGTAGCCTGATTATCTAGTATTTTATCCTTAGTCTCTTTATAATTTCCACCACCTTGCTCGACATTTCCTTTGCCGTGTTGCTTTTCTAAAGATGTTTTGTTTAATGGTTTGCTGGCACCCGTCCCCTTTCCAGCATTCTATTTACTGAAAAAAGGTTAAGCCAAGCTATGCGGAGATATTCTGCTTACTTTTGATGGTTGATAAATTGGAATTGATTAACACTATAACCAGTAATATGATTGTTAGTCTTTTGATATTTTATGTTGCTGTTCGCAATAACTACCTTACTACCTGCATTATGTCCATCATCGCTAAATCTAAAAATGTCACAGAGCCTCGCCATAAATTTTTTATATAGCTAAATATCCTATTTTTTATCAATAGGTTATTATCCTTAATCATTATAATTGTTCTGCTTATAATTGATACTAAAGCCAAGAGTAAAATATGACCCCTGCTCAATACTGGGGATAATATTTGAATGTTCAGTATCCAGAACAACACGAGAAATATATTTAGAATAGATATCATCACCATATCTACACTGGTATTTTAGCTAATAACTCATTAACCTTATCTGTATCCTCTGGATGAAGCTGTAGATACTTTTCACAGGCTAATCTAACATAATGATAACAAGTTTTTTCACTAACAGTTACCGTATCTTCTTCTGTTGGCGGATAACCAATTGCAAACTGAACCCCCTCAAAATGTTCTTCTTCATAATAACTATTCATATCAGGGAAATTGCAATACACACCATCCTGTATAAAAGATTCTTTTTGAATAATATTTTCGATAGCATTTAGAAAATAGCCATCATTATACATAAGATCAAAGTAATTTTTTATAATACTACTAGGTTTTGAAATACTAAGAGGTCTCCCAAACAGATGCTTATTTAGCTGTGAAAACCCATCTGTTTCAGTATTTATAGAATCTTCCAAAATATACTCCTCAAATATTTATAATATACTATTTCGGGTGAAAATTAGTAACGGTACCGGTTTTAGGGTCTATATAAACCCTAAATGTTACTCCTCCGGCAGTCGCATTATATGCTCTTTCCCCTCGAGCGATTGCTTGCTTATAACCACTAGATGCTGCTTGTTGACCAAGTTCTAGCATTTGTTGATCTGTAAATATCTTTGGGTCATAAATTGTCTTTGTAAATGGTTTCGAACCATTACCTTTATAATCCCCAGTGAAGTTTCCTGCTCTATCTTTCGCAAGTATTTGATACTCAATCTTAGTAATGCCTGGAGTTCCTGTCGGTGTCTCATTCAAAATTTTAACATTATTTTGCTTAGCTGCATCATAAAAAGCATTAGCATTATGCCCACCTGAAATACCATTTTGACTAAATTTATCCACAGTTGCTAAATGCTTTGGTTGCTCAATATTAAAACTAATACCATCTGGAGTTTTGACTGTTGTAGTCCCCTTTCCAGCATTAATCTCTTGCTCTTTTGCTACATGTTCACCAAATTTGCTACTTTTGTTGGCTTTCGGATTGGTAGCCTGATTATCCAGTATTTTATCCTTAGTCTCTTTATAATTTACACCACCTTGCTCTACATTTCATTTGCCGTGTTGCGTTTCTAAGGCTGTTTTATCTAATGGTTTGTTAGCACCCGTACCCTTTCCAGCTGTTGGTGTCTTGACATTATGTATTTTTGCTGCCGATAAAGCACCAGCCATCTCAGCGAAAGCAAAAGATAAATTACCCCAATAATTATTGAAAGCTCTATCCATATGCGCTTCTGCATCAGCTCTTGTTTTATTGGGGTTATGACGTAGATATTCTGTTATTCTTTTTTCATAATTGAGGACGTCATAATCGATATCTCCTAATAGGTTTTTAATTTTTTGATATTCTTGGGGATATAAAAGCGCGTCACTATAGTAAACCCCAGATTGACCATGCAAGCCCTCATATGAATACTTAGTTTTTAACGCTGGCACTATAACATTCATGCATGCTTCATTACCAAGACTACCATTAAAACAATTATCAATTATATCTTTATCTCTCTTATAATCAATCTGAACCAGTTCCATATACCGTTCGAATTCGGCTTCTGTTAATTCTACTGTTCTTGATTTATTTACAAGTTTTCTTTTTTCTTCAGCTTCCGGACTATGTAAATAGTTATTCTCAACCGAATTCTTGCCTGCTGCTATACCCGTGCTGACATCGCCTACATCACCGACTACACTGGCTACAGCCAGTCCGGTGGCAAGTTGGGCTAGGGCACTGATATTTTCTTTTTCAGCTTCGGTTAAGTCCTTAACGTCTTTTCCATAGAGATGCTTGCGTATGATATCCGCAGCAAGTTCTCCGGTTACGGCACCAGCACCGCCGGCTAGTCCTGAGTTGCCTTGTAGTTCAGCTACCACCGCACCCAAAATCGCATGGGCAATAAGATTACCGGCTACATCATCGGTCTGCCAGTTTCCGTTTTCTTCCTTATGACCGGTATGCTTTTTGATTTGCTCCGCGACCCAAGGTGCACTGGCGCCAGCTAGTCCGCCTGTAATATCACCGGTGATAATGCCGGTCACTATCGATATCGCACTGTCTATCCCTTTGCTAACATCACTCCCCCATTCCACCCAGGTTTTTATTATTTTCTCTATTCGTTTTTAACTGCTCATCAACCGCAACGTAATAGAAGTATTCTTTATTCTGATTATAATAATCATCAACAGTTTTATATTTGGCTTTTTCTGCATCACTCAGCTTATTATAGGCCTTTTCCGCTTCCTGCTTTGATAACGCATCCTTATTTTTATCTACGTCATTTTGCGCCTGAATTCGGTCATACTTATTCATTACACTTTTTGCCTGCTGTGCAATGTCCTTGATAAGCTCGACCGTTTCTATTTTGTCTAACTCTTTTTGCTTATCAAATATCTGTTTCAGCGGATTATTCGCACTCTCCGTATCCCGACTTAATTCATTGATATCCTGTTTTTGCTGCTCTTTATTGCGGATGATTAACTCACCTTTTTCAACCGCCGATTTTGTCGTGCTTGAGTCACTATCACTGTTTTGATAAGCCGTTGTCGGTGCCATGCCCCCGGTAACGATACTGATCGAGACTTGTCTTACTTTTGTTTAGTGGATATTAGATAAAGGATAAATGAAAAGCTTAGAATTAACTTAAGTTTGAGCGGGAAGGTTTAAGAAAATATAATGAATAACGGCATAGATTAACGACGAACTGCTAACCACAACTCAACGAGCGATTTTATACCGTCGGTTACGTACCACAAGGCACAAAGCCCAACCCCAGATCAAAACTGACCATTAAAGGCAGGTGGCTGGAGCAATTCGGCTTTTATGTAGGTCGCCCTGTTATCATTAAGATTGAACAGGGCAAGTTAGTGGTAGAGATTGATTTACGAATTTAAAGTATAATTTAATCAAATAGATTTTAAAGAAAGATGGTAAGACTTCGGACTTACCATAAATTAAATATTGGTAATTAAAATTCATAAAATTATCATTAATATTAATGACACGAATCATATATTTATATTTTTATATTACAAAACAAAAATATTAGTTATTATCCCATTCTTTATACGTAATTTGGATATTAAGCTCGGTAGTAAAAAGAAACTCATTTACTTTTATCAAAAAATCTAGACATTCTTTTGGTACTTTATACTTAAAACATATTTCTATCAAAAATTTGTCTCTTCCTTTAGCAGCAGGAAAACTTTCATATACTTCACCACTTTCTATAAATCTGATATAACTATTTATTTTTTCTTGTATCAATAATAAATGTTTTTCCACTTCCTTATGCCAAGATAAATGATCAGTAAAACCCAAATTTACTATTGATTTATTTCCTTCGGGGATTCCTATCATATCAACTTTATTTAAATCTTCTATAGACATATTAATAATTACCTTCTAGTTATCAGGTCTAACTACTTCTACTTTTGTTGGAGGTATTTTGGTTCCCCCTTCAAATCCAGGCTTACCATCACCAATAATTGTACCCCCATTTTTTTCCAAGTCTGGGAAACCAACTTTTTGATTAGGTGTTAATGGGGCTTTATCAGAGCTTTTACATTCTATACATGTAATATTACCATTTTTATCTTTACCAATCATATCTAATCTAACTTTGGTGCCATTCTCAGTTTTAATTGTAACTTCCCTAGCTGATTCTACTTTATCCCTTTTATACTCATCATAATAGCTTTTCTCGAACTTCTTTCCTTGTTGATTATTTTGTTGAACTTGGGAACTAATATTTGTATTCGGCGATGATACTTTTGTTTTTGCACCATTTTCAAAAGTATAATAAGCGCCGTTATTAGTATATATTGGGTTACCCGCTGCATCAACTTTACCCGTATTAGTGTAAATCCCACCTTTTGGTCCTACGACATTATTTCCTTGTGGAGTATAACCGTTAGGGAGCGCCGTCCCCTTTCCGGCATTAGATAAAGGTTTGTCACCTTTTGCTATATTTTTAATATTCTTTAATGCAGCAACTTTCTGAATTACTTTTGATGCTCCTTGCCCCAATATGAATCCACTTGAGATTTCACTCACCACTCTTCCATTGAGATATCCTATCATATACCCTGCTGATTCTGGATCATTTTCTAAAGAAAATTCATAAAGTTCTTGCCATTCAGTTGCTGAAATCTTTATTTTATCATAAACTTTATCTAAATTTGTAACCACTTCATACATATTTATAACTGTATCTTCAGGATGTAAAATAGTATCCCCTATACTCGATAGTGTATTAGAAACTCCATCTGCAAAACCATCGAGTTTTCCACGCCCTTCTCCTTTGATATATGACAAGACTTTTTTACTATCTCCATTAAACAATTCCAAAAGTTGTAACTGTTCATTCAGCTGTATCTCATGTTCCCATGCTATCATTCCAGAAGAATTATTCTCAACCGCATTCTTGCCTGCTGCTATACCCGTGCTGACATCGCCTACATCACCGCCTACACTGGCTACAGCCAGTCCGGTGGCGAGTTGGGCTAAGGCACTGATGTTTTCTTTTTCTGCTTCGGTTAAGTCCTTAACCTCTTTATCATAGAGCTGCTCGCGAATGATTTTCGCAGCCAGTTCACCGGTTACGGCACCGGCACCGCCGGCAAGTCCTGAGTTGCCTTGTAGTTCAGCTACCACCGCACCCAAAATCGCATGGGCAATAAGATTACCGGCGACATCATCGGTGTGCCAGTTTCCTTTCTCATCAGGATGACCGGTGTGTAGTTTGATTTGCTCCGCTATCCACGGAGCACTAGCGCCAGCCAGTCCGCCCGTGATGTCACCGGTGATAATGCCGGTAATAATTGAGACCGCTGAGTCGACACCTTTACTAAAATCATTGCCCATTTTGCCGTCAGAAGACTCTTTACCTGCATCTTTATGAATGCTTTGCTCTAACTCTTTAACCTGACTACCTAACTCTTTTAAACTGTTTACAATTTGTTGTCGGTCCAACTCTTTTTGTTTATCAAAAATAGGTTTA